>CASFGU010000032.1 GCA_949294395.1 uncultured bacterium | reverse complement strand
TTCGGTCTGCAAAGCACTGTGCTCGGTATCAAGGTTCTTCAGGTCTATATCATACTGTTTGTCTTTCGCTTCGATTTCTTTCAATGCCTTGTTGTATTTCACTTCCGCCTTGGTCTGCTCGACTTCCACACTCTTTTCCGAAATGTCAGTTATTGAGCTGTATTCTATCGACGTCCAGGTTACGTCTGAAAGACCGGTGCCTTCCTCGGTCGGATTGCTGTACTGTACCTGCTCTATTGTTATTACACCGTTTTTCAACGCAAACTCAAGCCACTCAGGACTGTTCATAAGGCCGTCCTCGAGGATTACATAGTTCTCGTTGGTCTTGGAATCCGATACCCAGCCTGCGTCTTCCGTGTAATCTTCATCATTCATATATCCTGATTTATAGTCGCTTTCTCCGTTCATACGGTGCCAAAGGTTTATGTACCACTGGCCTTTGTCGTTGTCGGTCAGCTGGCGCACTACTTTATCTATGTACATCTCTACTTCCGGTGGGTCTGGTTTTTCTTCTAACCATACATTATATTCATCCTGATATTTTTCATTATCAAATACCCACTCTTCTGTTTCTTCGTTAAGTGCATATTTCAAATCGTAAAATACAAGGTGTTTTGCTCTGTTAATAATTTCATCATAACGGGGGTCTCCTGGCCCTAATGCCCCTTCAGCGTTATATAGTTCCTGCGAATCCCAGAGTAAATCAACAACTTCCTGCGTAATTGTTTGATTTGGATCACACTCCACATGATAATCGTTATCTTCTTCTCCACAGCATTTTACACCGTCTAATTCATTACGGATTTCTGCCATTGTTGCAGCATTACCGTTAACACCGCCGCTGCCGCCTGTTGTCCACCAGTGGTAAAATGGTACAGCACTTGATAAATCTTCTTTAATCTCAAATGTATGCAAATCATCTGATGTTGTATATGTTCCTACATCTAAAAGATGGCTTAATACATCTCCTAAATGAAATAATGCGTTAGAATCATTCATTACAGATGTCCAACAACCGGAATCTGTACCGCTTACAAACTTGTCATATAATTCTGAATTTTCAACATGGTTGGTTTCCAAATTCCAGTATTTATCCCTGTCATTTGCATCAGGTTCATCCAGCTTCCATTTTTCATATTCATCATAATAAGCATCCCATGCAGCGTCGTACTCAGGATTTTTGACCTGAATTGTTGTGCCCTGCCCCTCTGGAGTTAAAAGCCCGTACTTGTCCAGAAATTCTTCGAGAGTGTCGCTGGTTTCAAAGTTGTGGCCGTCTAGTTCGCTTACCATAATCTGACCGGCTGCGTTTATTAATCCGTACTGGTTCTTGAGTTCCCCGTAGTAAGACAAACTATTACCGGTTAACGCGCTTGTCATCTTGTTTCCGGATGCGTCGTAGCTGATAAACTGCAGCTGCGTGTCGTTTAATGCTTTTATATACTCGTCGCTGGCTGCCTGTGTGCTGTCGGAGAGGCGTAATTTCGCATTAGTTATCTGCTGCGCACGTAACTCGTTGTGGTTTATCCGCGCTGTTATCGATAACAATCTCGCCTGTCCTGCTGCCATGCCCATGGGTCTAAATTTCCCTTTCTTTGTATACTTTTAATGTGACGGCATAGATAAGGTAAAACTTTATAGCCATCTAAAATTTTGTAATATTATGTTACATATTGGGGACATGTTAATATGAAAAGAGGCGCCATTTCTGACACCTCTTTTCTTTTATTTAACGTACGATTGTCTACTTCATCAATTCGCCGACAGCTTTGTAAACTGCCATACGTTTTGCTGCATCCTCTTCAGCCTGAGCGTACAATTCTGCTGCGTGTTCAGGATTTGTTTTAAGCAGAGATTTGTAACGTCCTTCAGACTTAATGAAGTCCTGATAGCTTTCTTTAGGGTCTTTAGCATCCCATGTGAACGGTGCTTCAGGATTTGCAGGGTTGTATCTGTAAAGCGGGAAGTATCCTGCTTCAACTGCACGTTTCTGTTCTGTCTGAGTTTTAGACATATCAATACCGTGAGCGATACAAGGTGCATAAGCAAAGATGATAGAAGGGCCGTCATAAGCTTCAGCTTCCTGGAATGCTTTAAGAGTTTGAGCTCTGTCAGCACCAAGAGCAACTGATGCTACATAAACGTAACCGTAAGACATACTCATCAAGCCCATGTTTTTCTTGTAAGTTTTCTTACCGCCTGTAGCAAATTTAGCAACAGCACCGGTAGGAGTTGACTTAGAAGCCTGACCGCCGGTATTTGAGTAAACTTCGGTATCAAGAACAAGAATATTAACATTCTGGTTCTGAGCGAGTACGTGGTCAATACCGCCGTATCCGATGTCGTTAGCCCAGCCGTCGCCGCCGATAATCCATACGGATTTATCTGTGAAGTAGTCTTGAAGTTCTCTAACTTTTGCTAAATCAGGGCATTTAACGTCTGCATATTTAGCAAGAACTTTTTTAGCATTTTCCTGAGCTCCAACAGCTTCTTCGGTTTTTGAATTATCGAAGTGAGCCATAGCACCTTCAAGAGCTTCCTTCAAGTCAGCCGGAGTCTGCGCATTTTCAAGAACTTTTTCAACATAAGTTTTCAAAGTATCTCTGTTTTGATCAACTGCCAGTCTCATACCGAAACCGAATTCAGCGTTATCTTCAAAGAGTGAGTTAGCCCAGGCAGGACCGCGTCCGTCTTTGTTAGTTGTGTAAGGAATTGTCGGGAATGTACCTGAGTAGATTGAAGAACAACCTGTTGCGTTAGCAACGATAGCATTTTCACCGAACAACTGTGAAACAAGTTTAACGTATGGTGTTTCACCGCAGCCAGCACATGCGCCTGAGAATTCAAACAACGGTTTTCTGAGCATTGCACCTTTAATAGTTTTTGTTGTGTTTTTACCCATTACGTTGTCAGGCAGAGCGTCGAAGAATTCTTCATTGGCCATTTCGCCTGCAGCTTCTTCTTTTTCAATAGAAGACCAGCTGAGAGCTGCTTTTTCAGGATTTTTAGCCATAGGGCACTGGTCAAGACATACACCGCATCCGGTACAATCTTTGCAGTAAACCTGTACTTTAAATTCTTCATCAGCAACAGCCGGTTTTGCAGGAACTGTTTTGAATGTGTCAGGAGCATCTTTAAGATTTTCCTTTTCAATCAATTTAGTTCTGATAGCTGCGTGAGGGCAGGCTGATGCGCAGATACCGCACTGAATACAAAACTCAGGATTCCATTTAGGAACACGAGGAGCGATACCGCGTTTTTCAAGACATGCTGTACCTGTCGGAATTACACCGTCAACGGACATTGCTGATACAGGAATATCATCGCCTTTTTGTCTCATTGAAGGTTCAATGATTTTCTTAGCGAAATCCGATGCGTTATCAGGAATTAATTTAACGTCTTCAGCGCATTCAACGCCATCGAGTGATGCCGGAACAACAACTTCTTCAGTTGCGTTAACAGCCGCATCAATCAAGGCTAAGTTCATATTAACAACATCGTCGCCTTTTTTCTTGAAGGTTTTCTTAGTCATTTCTCTCATACCTTCAAGAGCCTGTTCAAACGGAATAATTCCTGAAACTTTAAAGTATGCAACCATCATAACTGTGTTTGCACCTTTACCTCTTAAGCCCGGTTGTTGTTCAATAAGAGCTTCAGCATCTACATTGTAGAATTTGATTTTCTTATCAATGATAGTTTTCTGCATATCTCTTGTTAAGTGAGAGAATGCTTCTTCTTTTGACCAAGGGCTGTTGAGAAGGAATGTTCCGCCTTCTTTAATACCTTTTAACAGGTCATATCTGCCGATGTATGCATGAGCAGAGCATGATACAAAGTCAGGGGCTGTAATAAGGTAAGTTGATTTAATCGGTTTGTCGCCAAATCTCAAGTGAGAAACGGTAACACCGAAAGATTTTTTAGAGTCATAAGCAAAGTATGCCTGAGCATCTTTGTTTGTATATTGACCGATAATTTTAATTGAGTTTTTGTTAGCACCAACGGTACCGTCAGAACCCAAGCCCCAGAACATACAGTTTGTAGTACCTTCAGGTTCGGTTACGATATGGTCAACAACCGGCAATGATTTTTCAGTTACGTCATCTTCAATACCAACTGTAAATCCGTGGAAACCGTTGTTTTCAGCATGTTTGTAAACAGCGAGAACCATTGACGGAGTGAATTCTTTTGAAGCCAAACCGTAACGTCCGCCGATAATTCTGATGTTTTTGCCTTCCAATGCTGCAACAACATCAAGGTATAACGGTTCGCCGATTGAACCCGGTTCTTTTGTTCTGTCGAGAACTGTAATACGTTTAACAGTTGAAGGAAGAGCTGCGATGAAACGTTTAACATCGAACGGTCTGTATAATCTGACCTTAACCAAACCGTATTTAGTACCGCGTTTAGCGTTAAGGTATTCGATAGTTTCTTCAATAGTTTCACAGCCTGAACCCATTGCAACAATAACATCAGTAGCATCAGGAGCACCTACGTAATCGAACGGATGGTACTGTCTGCCTGTTACAGATGCAACTTTATCCATGTATTCCTGAACAATATCAGGAACTGCATCATAGTATTTGTTAACAGTTTCACGTCCCTGGAAGTAAACATCAGTATTTTGAGCACCGACTTTACAAATAGGAGCTTCCGGACGCATTGCGCGTTTTCTGAATTCTTCAATATATTCAGGTTCAACTAATTTAGCAATATCTTCGTAAGAAATTTCTTCGATTTTGTGTACTTCGTGAGAAGTTCTGAAACCGTCAAAGAACTGCAGGAACGGAACTTTAGCTTTGTAAGTTGCTAAGTGAGCAACAAGAGCCAAATCCATTTCTTCCTGAACGGAATTAGCAGCGAGCATTGCATAACCTGTGTTACGGCAGCCCATAACATCAGAATGATCGCCGAAAATTGCAAGTGACTGAGCAGCAATTGCACGAGCCGCAACGTGAATTACGTGCGGGAGCATTTCACCTGCCATTTTGTGCATTACAGGAATCATCAATAATAAACCCTGTGATGCTGTATAAGTAGAAGTCAGAGAACCTGCAGCCAATGAACCGTGAACAGCACCTGCTGCACCGGCTTCTGATTGCATTTCGGCAACTCTGACAGTTTTTCCCCAGATATTTTTTTTACCCTGGGAAGCCCATTCATCAATCCATTCACCCATTGTGGATGACGGAGTGATAGGATAGATGGCAGATACTTCACTGAGTGCATAAGCAACATGCGCTGCAGCGTAGTTACCATCAACTGTTATAGTTTTTCCTGGCATTTACCTAACCTCCTTGTTTATCTGCTATACTTAATCTATAACCACAATTACATGTTAATACAAACATATCTGTTTTACAAAAGTTTTGACTTGTAAATTTATGTAAAGAATATGCGCAAAATCTTTATAAAAAAGTAATTTTTGTAACTTCAGTGTGTTTAATATAAGAGTAAGTGTGAAAGGTGTGTTTATGAATATACAGCAAATTATCCCGAATTTTAGTAGCAGCAGTTTGAACAAAAGTCCAAAACAGAATAACAGCGCTGTTATTCTGCCGGTGTATTCACATACTCTGGCAAAGGATACAGTTTCTTTCTCCGGAAAAATCCCCGTTAAAAGCGACAATATTATAGCTAATGCGGTAGAACAATCTTATTTTGCCCAGATGGGGAAATTCGTTGAGTATGCAAGAGATTTCCACAGGGCTTTGAAAAATGCCTGTGCAAAACTGAAAGAGGAAGGATTTGTATACGATGAGGTTTATAACAGTAAGCATCCTATAAAATCACGGGATTCTTTTATGGATAAATTTGAAAGACAGGGATATGTTCAGGATACGGTGAGAGGAACGGTTTACTGGACAGATCAGCAGAACATTCCTGCTTTTAAAAAATTCCTTGATGCAATGAAAGATGAAGGTTATGAAATAGCAACTATAAGAAACTATAATCCGGAAACAGGAAAATATACAAAGGTTCCGGATCTTGAAATCCGCCAGAGCGGAATTACTGAAGATGACCTTGAGCCGCTCGGGACTTTCCTTAAAAAAGCAGAAATTTCAAGACCGCGCAGCAGCACATATTCTGATTATCAAATGAGGTTTGTGCCGATTAGCCAGAAGGGTAAAAAAGAAAATAAGCAGCCGCTTGAATTAATAATGCTTTACGGCCCGCACTATTCAAAGGCAAAAGAACTTGAATCTAAATATGTTTATAATATTTCAAGACAGTTAGGAAAACTTCACATTAACCTGGATAGAAATTATGCCGAAAAAACTCCTGGCAGAAGGATTGCCAATAATATTGACGTAATTAAGACAAGACTACGGGAAGATATTTCAAAACCTCTTTTTATGAACGCTTATATTGCAGATGCAAAAATCCGCGGTGAAGAAAAACTTCCGGTTGTGATAAGTAAAATGCACTGTGAAATGCTTGACGGCTATATGTCAGGTATCAGGCAGAAGATTCCTATGTATTATAAAGAAGCAAGGCAAAAGTTTAAGTCAGATGATTATATTTCGGAAATAATAAAAAAATCTTCAGAATACCAGTCCCGTGAGGACAAAACGATTACCGCACAGGAAATAAAAGAACGCCGGAAATTCTATATGGAGCGTCTGCGGGTTATGGAAGCAGAAGATATAGCGACAATTGCAAAAGCGCAGGACATGCTGAAAGAAACTATTGCTAAATACGGTGAACAGGCACTTGAAAGTCAGGCTGCAAAAACTGTTAAACCTGAATAATTGCAACATTTTCTATATGGTAAGTATGACAGAACATATCGAAAGGCTGTATGCTTTTAACGCTGCAGCCTTTTTCGCATAAATATTTCAAATCCCGCGCAAGCGTTGCAGGGTTGCAGCTTACATAAATAATAGTGCTTTTTGAAAGGCGCAAAATTTCATCAAGGGATTCTTTAGTACAGCCCTTCCTCGGCGGATCAAGGATAATTACATCAAATTTGCGCATAATTTTTTTGCAGAATTTCGCAGTATCCGCACAGTGTAATTCAATATTTTTTATATCACTAAGTTCAAGAACTTCGCGAGCTTTTTCAATTGAATCAGTATTTTCCTCAACTGAAACAACTTTTCCCGCAACGTCAGAAACGCATATTCCAAATGTTGCAATTCCCGCATAGGCATCAAGAACAGCAGGATTTTCAAAGTTTTCTTTTATATATTTTCTTACGTAAGAAAATATATTTTCAGCGCTTTTGGGGTTTACCTGAAAGAAAGTATTCGCGCCGATACGGAAGGTTTTATCAAGAAGTTTCTCTTTTATAAAGTCTTTCCCGCAAACGCATTCTGTAACTTCTCCGAGGATTACATTTGTATTTTTAGTGTTAAAGTTCACGCAGACGCCGGAAACTTCTTTAAATTCCGCAAATATTTCATTACAGAAGTCTTTCAAGCGCGGAAAAAGTTTTTTTGAATTAACAACGAGTGTCACAAGAACCTTTCCGGTTGCCGCTGAAACTCTCAGGACAATATGTCTTAAATCGCCGGCATGTTTTTTCTCGTTGTAACCTGAAATTCCAAAGTCAAAACATTTAACACGGATGAATTCTACAATATCATCGCAATTTGCAGGTTGTATAGGACAGTGTTTAATATTAACAATTTCATGGCTGTCCGGTTTGTAATATCCCGCAAGAATCCGTTTTGACACTTTCGTTTGAGATACGGGATATTGAACTTTGTGTCTGTAAGCTTTTATCTCAGGACTTGCAACAGGTTTTGAAATTTCAATATTAATCCCTCCGATAGAGCGCATTGCATCTTCCACAATTTGGCGTTTCAATTCTAACTGATAATCATAATCAATAAACTGCAGCTGGCATGCCCCGCAAACTTTTTGCAGCGCACAGAAAGGCTCGACCCTGTGAGGAGACGGCTTTAAGATTTCAACGATTTTGGCGTTTGCATAATTTTTGTTTAGTTTTGTGATTTTAATTTTTACTTCATCCTGCGGGCAGGAATTTTCGACAAAAATCACAAAACCGTCATTGCGGGCAATTCCTGTTCCGAGGTTAGAAAGCTTTTCAATTGTAACTGTCAATTCGTCGTTGATATTCATAAAAGGATTATAACACGAATTATTTAGGCAGGTTATTGAAGTAATCTTTATCTGTTAATGCTTTGTAAGTGCAGGCAATCCCATTATACTGTTCGGATGATGTAGCAGAACAGTATTTGTCATCAGTAAAGTTCGTTCCCTCTGCGCCCATTGGCAAAATCTTCCCATCTTTCATTAACTGGAAAGTAAATAAATCCTGCCCCCATCTGTTAGGATTCTTATTATACCCGTTAACGTCAATTGATATATAATTGTTACCAAAAATATTGTCCTCTACAAGTATAATACTGCCATCTGTAAGAATAAATTGTCCGTCATCTAATAAATCAAGTTTTTTTAAAATCTGACCGGAAAAGGTTTTGTATTTGTTAAAATTACGTTCGTCGTCCATCGCAGTGTTATTTATGTAAGGAACACAATCTGAAGTTTCGTTGTTTCCGCAATCTTTAAGAATTTTAAAGTATGGCATAATTTTTTTGTAAAATGTTTTTGTCGAAGCATCAACTGCTGCAACAGGTAATAATCGTTCTCCGTTCTCAGCCTGATACATGTCAAAAGCCTGCTGGATAAGAGAATAGCTTCTTTTTAAGCCGGTTTCAAGCTGCTTGTTTCTGTTTGATGAAATAAGTGCAGGTAGTGTCAGTGCTGCAACAATTCCGATGATGCCGAGGGTTATCAGAACCTCAGCAAGTGTGAATGCGTGTTTCATATTTTCCTCCTTTATATCTTAAAAGACATGACTTATTAAATATAACTTATTTACTATTGCTAATTTAGCATATAATTTTAATATTGTAAACATGGCGTATGTTAGAAAGATTAATGACAGCAAAAAATCAGAATTATTAGCAGTTATCGGAAAGTTGTTAAAAGAAAAACGCAAGGAAAAAGACAAGGGGATACTTTTACTGGGTTATGAGTATGACATATCAGCCAGTTCTATAATGCAGCTAGAGAGAGGAAACAGAGATGTTCAGATAACCACGTTATGGAAACTGGCAAATGCTCTTGGTTTGTCGTTTACAGAGTTTGCGCAGGAAGTTGAGAGGCGGCTTCCTGAAGGTTTTAAGCTTATTGATGATTAAAAAATAAAAAATATATTGACAGCAAAATTTTTTTTGATACGATAATAAATGTCTAAAGACACGTAACTAAGTTGACAAGTGAATAAAGTTTTGAGGGCGTTAAGCTCAGTTGCCCAGCGAAGTCGGAGACGCAGCGAAAGTTCAAAATAGGCTCTACCGGCTGAGCTAAAAACAGAGTTGATAAGTGAATAAAGTTTTGTGGGCGTTTAGCTCAGTTGGTAGAGCGTCTCCCTTACAAGGAGAGGGTCAGAAGTTCGAGTCTTCTAACGCCCAAATAAAAGGAGTAACACTGGTTGCTCCTTTTTTTATAAGTAACAAAGAGATGCTGGAATAAATGCAGCATGACATAATGGCGAAACACCCTCCAAATATAAAGCTTAAATATTATAATCGTCGCAAGGGGCGTTGGCGCAGTTGGTAGCGCGTGACACTGGCAGTGTCAAGGTCAGGGGTTCGAATCCCCTACGCTCCATTTTTAGTTTTCAAACAGGTCATAAAAGTGGAAAAATTGGAGCGGTGCAAGCGGGGTATGCGTTTCTAAAAAGCTTACAAAGTCTTTTTGCATAACGGCGGCTAGCTCTGATTTTGGCGCGTCAGAAATAAATTTTTTCAGGTAAACTTTTGATTTATCACCTTCTCTGAGTGCGCAGATAAAATAAACCGGACATTCCATAATCTTTGCAAACCTGAAAGTGCCCGCCGGAAACTGTACTTTTTGTCCGAAAAGTTTTTGTTCGGTATTTGTGCTGTTTTTTGAGGTTCTGTCGCCGGCAATAAAAACAAGTTCTCCATTTGCAAGTTTATCTTTAATTTCAATTGAGGTTTCAATGCTGATTTTTTCAACAGGATAAGTTGTAAACGGTACATTTATCTCAATTTTTTTCATAAACCCGTTGAAGATTTTGCTCTGTTCAGTTGCCATAAAAATATTAGCCGGAACATTGTATTTATTAACCAGCGCGCGCAGAATATTTATATTCCCGAGATGCGAAAAAATTAAAAAGGCTCCGTGAGATATAATTTCATCCAGATATAATTTATCCTGCTCGCTGTTAAAAATAATGCGGCTGGTGTCATAATTTCCTGAAAAAACTTCCATATTGTCAACAAGCGAAAACGAGTACTCCAGAAAATGCCGGAATTGATTGAATAAAGATGGTTTAAGCCCGATAATTTCAAGATATTTTTTAGAACATCTGCGGGCTTCTTTTGCACCTAAAAATGCGAAAAATGTTACTATAACTGCAACAATACGGACAGCTTTCCGCCCGAGCATTTTGTATATAAGCCATGTTATATAGAGGCGTTTTTCTCCTGCAGCCTGTTCTTTTGCCTGATACCATTTCATCGGGCGTCCTCCTCCTGTTGAGGATAGTTAAATATAAGACTTGTGAGGTAAGAGGCAGTGAGCCCGGCTGAGAGGATAAATCCTAAAGAACTGATAAGCTTAAAACTTGTGCAGGCAAGAAGCAGAAATGAGAAAACCGTAGTTGCGCAGGAAAGCAGCACGGCATCAGATGAATTTTTAACACCGCCGGCCCTGAATACCGAGTAATCAAGTCCGAAACCGATTATCAAAAATACTGCAAGTATATGGAACAAACTTATAGGTTCTCCAATAATATTAACAAGCCCGATTGCAAATGCCGCAGAAATTATTGACGGGGAAAGAATTTTTGCTGCGGTGAGCGGTTTATATATAAAAGAAAGCAGTAAAAATACAAGCACAAATACGGCCGGCAGAATTTTTACACACGAAACTCTGCAGTCTTTAATTCGTTCGGAAATATCTTTTTGAACATCAACGTATTTGCCGCCGTTTTGCTCAATGATTTCCGGCCGGTTGAAATCATACAGAACCATAACGGATGTGTTTTCACTGACGAGAAAGTCTGCAAACGGAGAATTTTTATCAAATTCCAGATAATTTTCAGAAGGTTTTTCTGTGAGAAGTTTATTAATTTCATCCTTTGTCAAAAATGTTGCGTAATTAGAAAGCGAGTGTTTGTAAAGTTTTTTACGTAATTCAAAATTCTTTTTCTGCTGTTTTTCAGACGGGATAAATTTGCTGAGTGCCTGATAGTTATTCACGTCAAGATTTTTCGTAATCCTCTCTTCTTTAATGAGAATGTCCTGAATATTTTTGCCTTCCACAACAGCAAAAGCAGTTTGCTTGTTTCCGCCGGTCACAGAAGCAAAAAGTTTTTCGGCCGCCAGAAGTTTTTTTGAAGGCACATACATGTTTTTTATATCGTCGTTAAATTTTAGGGAAAGCATTCCGCCTGCAGCAACCAGAACCACAATAACTGCAATAACTTTTTTTGAAATATTATCCGGTGAAAAATTAATAGTCCGCGGCGAGTATTCAAATTTTAAAAGCGGATAAAAAAGTACAACTATTAAATAAACGCAGAGCAGTCCTGTCATTGTAAATACAGAAATCTGTTTTAAAAGTTCAACGCCGGAAAATAGAAGCACTGCAAAGGCGCTTACGGTTGTAAGCATGCTGACGGTAAGGCTTTTTATTATTTTGGAGAGGTCTTTTTCTATGAAATAGTGGAGGGAGTAATCAATACAAATTCCGAGCAGTGTTGTTGAAAAAACAAATGTCAGTACATGAATTTTTTGGAAAATTATCGAGGCTGCAATATAGCCTGAGAGCATTCCCAATCCGAGACTTGCCGCAATCGGTATCAGAAGTTTTATGTTTCTGAAATAGTAATAGCACAGCCATATTATAAAAATTGAGGACAGCAGACAGATAATATTTATTTCTGTCATGGATTTTGAACTTGCATAATAAGAGTGCACAGGGGTTCCTGTGAGATAAATTTTGCATTCCTCTGTAGTAAGTTTATCTTGCAATCTCACAAGATTTTTTATTTCTCCGTTTAAAAGTTCCGGCGAAAGTGATGTATCATTTTTAACTTTTAGAGAGATAAATTTGTAATATTTCCCGTTGAGTTCAAATTCATCAGGATTTTCCGAACCGAGTGATTTTATATAAGAAGTAAACAGCATGAAAGGATCTTCATTCAGCGGCAGGAGCATAAAGCCGGCAGGATTATAAAGCATTGCGAAGGCTTCCCCTTCAACCGCACTGAAGTTATTCTGCTCAAGCTTCCTGGCAGTTCCTTTTGAGAGAAGATTTTTGCTGTATCTTGAGTATTTTTCAAGAAGTTTTGCGGTGTCAAAATTTTCTGCTTCAAATATTGTTTTATCGATTAAGTTATAGAATTCCGATGCTGTTTCACTGGCAGTTTCAGGCGTTTCTGCTTCAACCAGAACATTGATTTTTGAAGAATATCGCCCGCTTAATTTAACAATTATATCATCTTCAGAGCTGTCGGAAAATACTGCTTTTAAAATATTAGTTTCTGTTTTCGCAGGATGAGTAAATACAAATACGCCTGCTGCTATAAAAATTAAAATAAATAAAATTCTTAAAAATACTTTCATACTTTCCTAATCTGAATTTTTACAATGACTTGCAGCCTGTGAAGTTTATTTTTGTACTTCCGCTTTTGAGTGTATTTATTTCAATTGTGCTGATATAATTTGAGCCTGTGATAATAATATTTTCCATAACAGCGCCGGCTTTTGAGGACGATTTCGGTTTAAGTGCAAGCGTCCAGTTCACGCCATTTTTTAAATAAAATAAATCGAAGTTTCTGTTAAGATATGAGTAATCTTTTCTGGAAACAGCAGTTATAATATCGGTTATTCGTTTGTTTTGACCTTTTGTGTATTCGGTTGTTGTTTTAACCGGATAAAGTGTTTCAAAAACGACGCCGGAATTTGCGTTAAGCTTAAAGTTTCCGCCGGATTTTATGTAAGCTTTTGAATTTGGAATTGTTTTTGTCTGGGAGAATGTGCATGAAACGTTTTGATATTCCGGAATAGAAATTTTAGGGGCCTCCGACGGATGCTGAAATACAGCCTCCTGTCCCGATACAAAGCTCCCTGTTAATAAAAATCCTGTTATAAGTAAAACGGCAAATTTTTTCATAATTAAAGCTTACAACAAGCAAGCTTTTCTTTCAAACGTTCCGGTGCGGAATAAATGCTCTCTTTAGTAAGATTGTTGACGCATATCTGCATTGATTTTGCTTTGAAAACTTTTTCTCCGGTGTCAGCGTCAAAAATTTGATATTTGATAATCATACAGGGCTCAATTTCTTCAAGTGAAGCAACAACACGCAGATTCTGATTAAATGTGCACGGTTTTATAAATTTAACCTCCATTGTCGCAACCGGATATGAAACTCCGTCCGCACGCATGTCGTCATAATCATAACCGATTTTTGAAAGCAGATTACATCTTGCGGATTCGAGGTATTTTATGTAATTCCCGTGCCATACAACGTTCATCGGATCAAGATCATAAAACTGTACTTTTATAAATGTTTCTGCTTCAAATTTCATATTTCACCTCTGCTGAAAAACTCTTTTACCTGTTTATAACAAATATACCTGAAGAAAATAATTTGTCATCCGACAGGTAGGTAAAATCCAGCGATTTTTCTTTTAAATTAAGTTTTAATTTAATTTTATTTTCAGGTTTCATAACATTTGAAAATTTAATCTTTTTGATTTCGTTATTCGGAAGTGAAATCCCGAAAATATCTTCTGCAAAGAATTTTGCATAGTAAAGCTGTACAACCCCGGGAATTACAGGCAGCTTGTCAAAATGTCCGTTAAGAAAGTTAGAATTTTCCCTGAACAAAAGTTCGACCTCTGCTGCCTCAGAAGCCGATTGACGCGAAAAAATAAACGGATAAGAAAGATTTACGCCGAAGATTTTTCTTAATTTCATTGTGTCAATTTTTCCGCTCATATTTTTCGGAATTTCATCCAGAATACGCCACTTTTTCGGAACAATTTCACTGAATTGCAAAAGGAAATGCCGCAAAGCCGATGCCTGAATTTCAACGTCATCAGTCACAACCGCACAGCAAAATTTGTCATCGTACACAAAACATCTG
>CASFGU010000031.1 GCA_949294395.1 uncultured bacterium | reverse complement strand
CGCTATTACCCTCTTTCTTTGTGATACAAAGGGTACCGCTGAGCCCTGCGAAGCGTGTGACCCTGTATGCCTTGTGCTGAGGGCAGAATTTGTTAATGAGCAGCTGCGAATTTACAAATTCGGGTGAGGGTTTACCCTCCGGCACTTCAGCAGCGTAGGTCGGATTTACTAATCCGACAGGCAGAACTGTTGAAAAGTTGAAGGGTGGAAGGGGTGAAAGGTTAACAAAACCCTCCGGCACTACCGTGCCACCTCCCTTAATAAGGGAGGTCTTTGATACTACCCATTTTTTTAATTGGGTTAGGGGGGATTTTTCCTCAAACAGCCGTCGCCAGAACGCACGCCAACTAAAGGCTTTGCCTCTGTCGGCTGCCTGCAACCCTTGTTCTGTGCCGGTTAAGGAGCTTAAACTACTTGCCCCCCCCCCCCGTAAATCCTTGCTATACTTGCGTTTTCCATCGTTTAATCTCCTTTACTTTTTTCTTCTTTTTGAGATCCTGAATCAAGTTCAGGGCCTGCCCTGAATTTAGTTCAGGGATGACATATAACTTTTACTTTGTATTCCAAAATAAATAAAAAACTTTTTGAGGCGATAGCGGGAGCAGAGCGGGAGCGTGTCCGAAAAAAGTTTTTTATTTATTTTTCATTGTACTGCTTTCTGAGCCTGCTCTGAATTTACTTCAGGGATGACATAGCTTTTCTGCTGACCTTTTTATTATAAACTATTAAGCCGTATTTTTCAAGGCTGACTACAAAATTACCACTTGAAAAATTTTGTTTTTGCGTTCAAATTATATATGGAAAAATAAAAGGATAAAAATATGCGTTTACCTAAAATAAGTTACCCTAGCCCGTATCAGATAAAACGGAATTTCGTTATTGCTCGAAAAATTCCGCAGCACGCCGCAAAAGCTATTGCACACGAAATATCAGAAAAAGAACAGACAGTAAAAAACTTCTACCCGGAATTATGCTTGTGGCAGAAACATTTACCCAGAATCCGCAGACCGTTGAAATTACAACAAAACTCAACGCCCCTGTCATTAGTAAAACGAATATTCTTATTGCTAAAAAACATCTTAAAAAATTAAACGCGCTGTCCTTCAATGCAGCAAATGTAAAACCACACAACAGATTTACAAGAAAATCGCAAAGCCTTACTGCAAAATACGAAGGCACAGCACAGGAACTTGATGTGCTTATTTCAAGACTTCTTGAAAAAACCGGAGGCGACAAAACAAAAAATCCGCTCTACGGCAAAGGTAAAAGTTTTATTGAAAGCGGAGAAAAACACCACGTAAACCCGAGCGTTCTGGTTGCTATTGCAATGCACGAATCCGGACGCGGAACATCTGCTATGGCAAAAACCCGAAACAATATCGGCGGACTTATCGGGAAAAAAGGCGCCATAAAGTTTGACCGGGTTGAGGACTGTATAGAATCAATGGCCAGAACTATTGAAAAACACACAAAAAATGATATTCTGACCATAGAACAGCTGGGACGCTCCGGCAAATACTGCGCGAAATCTGTCGGCGACAGGTGGGCTGACAATGTATTATTCTATATAAACAAGCTGTAACTTACCGCAGCTTGGAATATTATTTCCTGAACTTATTTTTAACCAGTATTACAAATTCCGGAAACGCCTCACTGTCTTTGTTAAAGTGGGAAAAAGTAATCTTTCCGGACTTAGAAGTTTCAAATAATCCCGCAACATTACCGCGGTGAACTTTTTCAGGCTTATAAGAGTATTTATAAAAATACTGATCAGTATCGTTTACCAGCAAATATTTTTCGTGTTTAAAAACGGGTTTTTTGACAGTAAGCTTATTGTCTTTAAATTGCGAAATTTTCAATATTCTGGCATCAGGAAATATTTTCTGAATAGTTTCATAATCAAGTGGTTTTTCTGAAAAATACTCTCCGTTATAAACTACCTCAAAAAATTTCAGCTCTGCGTTGTGAACTGCAATAAGCCTTCCTTGAAAAATAAAATCGTAATTAGAACCGGTGGTGAAAGCTTCCTTACCATCCGAAAACAGATACTGCGAGTAGCTTCCCGTACCGGATGAAACTTTCCGTGTCAAAATTATATCATCCCCGCAAACAGGAGCCGCTGCCCACGTATTATCCGAAGGGCAATAAACAACAGAAGATTCCGCCGGCAAAGGTATAATTTCATGAGAGAACACCGGCAGGCCAAGTAATAACATTAATCCGCAGCATATAAAAAATCTTTTCATCTTCACAAGAGCTCCTATCTTTTATCCAGAAATCTGCTGACACGTCGGCAGAATATTTTAGCTTTGAGAAATGACCGGCTTTCGTGACTTATATTCAATAAGACATCTTGCAAACTGATCGGGACAGCTTGTGTTTTTGTCGCCGCACTGAATTCCCTGCAGGCGTTCGATAACCTCATCAACATCCATCCCTTTAACAAGACTGGAAATTCCTTTCAAATTACCGTTGCATCCTCCGGTAAATCTTACTTCGCAAACCTTGTTATCTTCAATAACAGCTTCTATAAGTTTTGAACAGGTTCCCTGTGTTCTGTATTGTATCACTTCTTTCATAAATTTTATCCTTCTTTCTGATATTAACATAAATTTTCCGGTAGTAAACCATATACCGCAGTAAATCCGCGGGGCAGCCCCCCCTAAAAAATCAGCGGATAGTATTCCAGAAATACCGTTTAATTTTATCAATCAGATTGACCTTTTGCGGTTCAAAGTCCCGGACAGCCGTATATTCAAAACTTTCGGGCTGAGTTGTTCTGGAATATTTTACATCCGGCAGTCCGAAAAGCATAACATAAGAAACTTTGTACCCGTCAGGAACATGAATTGCGCAGGCAATCTCCGGAAACAGCTGCATGCAAATCTCCGCAAACCCGCACCAGCAAGTTCCAACGCCAAGGCTCTGTGCATAAAGCTCAAAATAGCTCAGCGCAATAACCGGATCAATATTTGCACACGGAGCATTTACCGGCACCGACACAACAACCATGTGCGGAGCCCCTCTGAATATCACATCTTCTCCTTTAACAAGTGCATCTTTGTAGTGCGCAAACTTACCGGCAATTTTACTCAGCGGGGATGACGTCAGAATTTTCACAATCTTTTCATTTACATAGCTTCTTATTTTATCCATGACAGCTCTGTCTTCAACAAAAGCGAAATGTAATTTATGAAAATTACATCCTGTCGGCGACCAGTTAAGCATATTTTTCAGTTTTTCGATAGTTTCAGCCGGAACATTTTCCGATTTGTACTGCCTGATACTTCTTCTTGATTTAATCAGGTTTAAAACCTGTTCCGGATTATGCTCCTGAACTTTATCTGAATTATCCGGATTTTTATTCAAAACAGAAACCACACCCATCGGGCAAACCGCAAGACAGTGCTGGCATTCTATACACCTTGCCTCTCCGCCTTCTGCGAACCGCGGAACTTTGTTTTCGTCAAATTCCAGTGCACCTGCAATGCAATCCTCAATACACATACCGCAGTTTATACATTTTTCTTTATCTATAACAAGATTTTTTTCTGACATAAAAACTTTCTCCTTACAAAAAAATTCTACCCCGACAGCGCAAAAGTTGCAACTTTATATAGTTTAATTGGGAATTATATACAAGTTTACACTAAATATGCGTAATACTGTCATGCTGAACTTGTTTGACAAAGCGAACCAAAATTTTTGTCACCCTGAACTCGTTTCAGGATCTTAAAAATTTTGAGTGAGCCTGTCCTTACGAAGTGCAGCATCTCTACCTAACGAGACCCTGAAACGAGTTCAGGGTGACATTTTTGATATTGTTTAGTGTAAACTTGTATATAATTCCCGTTTAATTATCCTGAAATATTACACAGCTGATTAATAGAAGTGCAGGATTAGAAAAAATAATATAAATTTATGCAAAATTATAAAAAACTGCTGTTTATGCTGATGACAATCGTTATAAATCAGACAGCATACGCAGATGATATATCTGTTGCAAGCTTCGACGAGTTAATAAATTCTACGCCGCAAAACGGCGACACAATAGAATTTACTGACGATCTGAACTCATATTCCACAATCGGAAACTACTTTTTAAATCTGGATATAAATTTTGAAGGAAACAACTATTACATTAACGGCGATAATGAATTCGGCGGCTTTGTGTTAAATCAGGACAGTCTTTTCAATCAGGTAGGAATAAGAAACTGTCAGGGGCAAACATATAACCGTTCAAAATTTGCCGGTGCAATATTCAACAGCGGAGGAATAACAAATATAGAAAATTCCGCATTCACCGGAAACTTTGTAGATGCGCAGAGCGTCAACTACGGTGTTGCGGGAGCGGTTTACAATCTAAACGGAGGCACTATTAACATAAACCGTACACTGTTTGAGGACAACTACTCAAACGGAGCCGCCTCTTACGGAGGTGCGGTTGCAAACGGATATGAGGCAGGTACGACTGCGGAAATGACAGTCAGCAACTCCATTTTTCGCGGAAATTATGCAGCAGGAAGCGTTATTCCGGAGGGCGGCGCCTTATATAACAGAGGCAATATAACTATTAACAGTACCATATTTGAAAACAATTACGCACACGGCGAGGACGGTTCGTATGTTTACGGCGGTGCCGTCTATAACATCGGCGATATGACGATTAATGACAGCAGCTTCAGCGGAAACTACTGTCTGGGAGAAAATTTGTCAATAGGAATAGGCGGGGCAATTTATAATAATGGAAGTATCTCAATTAATAACACTTCAATAGACGGCAATACCATCAACAGCGGCTACTACGGCGACGGTGCCGGAGTTTTCAATGATACAGCAGGAACGGCGATTATAAAAGATTCCGTAATAGAAAACAACCGCGTTTTAACAAATGCTGTTCAAGGCGAAGGCGGCGGTGTTTATAATTCCGGTACTCTTATTGTTGAGAATTCCACGCTGCGGAATAATTATGACCGGACAGGCGATACAAATGATATTTATAACTCTTCTACGGGAACTCTGGAATTTAACGGGAACGGCACTACAAATATTCAAAGCGGTCTAAGCGGAGAAGGCACTCTTAACAAAAATGACGGAGGAGCCCTGAACCTAGGCGGAAAGAATTCCGGATACACAGGAACATTCAACTTTAACTCGGGAACTGTTAACCTTCTTGCAGACAGCAGTTACTTTAACGCACAAAACACAAATTTCAGTAATAATATAAACTTCAACATGCAAAACCGTCAGATAAACAGCGTGAACTTTGGAAATCTGAACCTTTCTGGAACATCTAATATCTTTGCGGATGTAGATTTCAGGCAAAACGTAATGGACAGAATTAACGCAAATGCAGTCAGCGGTAGCGGGAATTTATATTTAAAAAACATAGCTCTGGAAGGAACACCGGAGGGAGAATTTATTTCCATACCGTTTGCGGATTCTGTGTTGAAAGATTATGTAAGCTATACTCCTGCGGAAATCCGTACACCGGTATATGATTACAGTTCAAGATACAATTCAGCTGACGGAAACCTTGAATTTTTCCGCGGAGGGTTTAATTCCGGCGTATATGTTCCGGCGGTTGCGTCACAGCTTGCCGGATACTTTACACAGCTTGAAACTTACAAAAATGTGTTTTCAAACCTTGATATGGTAATGATAGCCCCGCCGGATGAAAGAAAAGGCTGCACTTACGCGAACAAAACAGCATACTCGGGCAGACAGTTTGCGTTTTCACCTTTAACCATGCCGGAAGAAAGAAACGGAGTCTGGTTTAAGCCATACAGTGTTTTTGAACAGGTTCCGCTGAAAAACGGGCCTGACGTTTCTAATGTTATGTACGGGAGTTTGTTCGGAGTTGAGAGCGGGCTTACTAAACTGAAAAAAGGCTGGTACACCTTATACGGCGCCTATGCAGCGTATAACGGTTCACATCAGGCTTTTGACGGCAACAGTATCTATAACAACGGAGGATTAATCGGGGCGGACGCTGTTTTTTATAAGGGGAAATTTTTCTCTGCATGGACGGCGAATGTCGGAGCGAATTCTGCGGAGGCATCAACATATTTCGGCCGCGACAATTTTGCAATGCTTAATACCGGTATTGCGGAAAAGACAGGATACAATTTTGAAACACTTGAAAGAAAGCTCATAATCCAGCCGTCTATCCTTATGGCATACACATTTGTGAATACTTTTAACTACACAACGTCTGCAGATGTTCACATGAACGGTGAGCCCTTGCATGCAATTCATATAGAGCCGCAGTTAAAATTAATCGGAAACTTCAAAAACTATCTGCAGCCGTATATAAGTGTTGCAATGATATGGAATGTGATAGATAATGCTAAATTTCAGGCAAACGACATTTACCTGCCCTCACTTTCGGTTAAGCCTTATGTGCAGTATGGAATCGGGGTTCAAAAGCGCTGGGGCGACAGGGTGACAGGATTTTTTGAAACACTGATTAGAAACGGCGGAAGAAACGGTGTTGCTCTCCTGCTTGGTTTGAGAATAAGTATTTAATCGGGTTTTCCGTGAGTTCACTACCTTAAAAAAATTTTTTACAACGGGAGCATATAAACTTTGTAAGGACAGGCTCACGCAAAATTTTTAAGATCCTGAAACAAGTTCAGGATGACAGTATTACGCATATTTAGTGTAAACTTGTATATTATTCCGAAATTTTTAGGGTATAATTAAAATAAAAAAATTTAATCGGGGACAAAAATGTTTTTCTATGCTGACTTACATATCCACTCAAAATACTCGCGCGCAACAAGCAAAGACTGCAATCTTGAACAGCTCGCCATCTGGGCTCAAAAAAAGGGCTTAAGCGTAATTTCAACCGGCGACTTTACACACCCTGCATGGTTTAATGAGATTAAAGAAAAACTTGTTGAGGACGGTAACGGGGCATACAGGCTCCGGCCGGAGATTGAAAAACAGCTTTTTAAAACCTCTGCACCGGTAAGATTTCTTCTCTCGGTTGAAATTTCTACGATTTATAAAAAAGGCGACAGAACACGAAAAGTCCACCACGTAGTATTTGTACCGGATATGAAAGCTGCAGACACATTCCGTACCAAACTCGGCGCCATCGGGAACATAAATTCTGACGGCCGCCCGATTTTAGGACTGGATTCCAGAAACCTGCTTGAAACAACACTTGAATCAGGTGAAGGGTCGTATATTATTCCAGCACACATCTGGACGCCGTGGTTTTCAGTTCTCGGTTCAAAATCGGGGTTTGACTCGATAGAAGAATGCTACGGAGATTTGTCCGACAATATTTTTGCTGTTGAAACAGGGCTTTCATCCGATCCGGAGATGAATTGGCGTGTTTCAAAACTCGATAAATTCAGACTTGTATCTAATTCTGATGCGCATTCGCCGTCAAAACTTGCACGTGAAGCAACAGTTTTTGACACGGCACCTGATTACTACAGTATTATGAATGCCCTCAAAACCGGAAACGGCTATGTCGGAACTGTGGAATTCTTTCCGGAAGAAGGCAAATACCACGAGGACGGTCACAGAAAATGCAATGTCTGCCTGACACCTGAGGAAACAGAGAAACTTAACGGTATCTGCCCTGTATGCGGCAAACCTCTTACCATAGGCGTTTTAAACAGAGTCTGCACTCTTGCCGACAGAACTTGCAGCAGCACATATAAACCCGAAACAGCAGGGGAAGTTTTCAGCCTTGTTCCGCTTCCTGAAATACTTTCAGAAATTATGCAGGTAGGGCCTTCAAGCAAATCCGTCACAAATGAGTACGAAAGATTAATCCGCAAATTCGGCTCAGAATTTTCTATTCTGCGTGAAGTTCCGGCGGAAGATATTTCAAAAGATTCGCCGCTGCTTGCAGAAGGCATCTCACGCCTGCGCGCCGGAAAAGTCATCAAACATGCCGGCTACGACGGCGAGTACGGGGTAATTAGACTTTTTGACGACAGTGAACTCGTAAAAAAAAACTTCATAAACCTCAAACTTAATATTGATATTCCGGAAAACACTCGGTCTGCATCGCAACCCATAAAGCAGACACTTATAGCGCAGAAGGAAGTTCATGAGCCTCAGAAAATTTCACAGCCGGAAGCCCCTCACAAAGCAGGACTTGATGAATACCAGCAATCGGCAGTAGAAAGTGCAGACAATCAGCTTCTAATCGTTGCCGGCCCGGGTTCAGGAAAAACTACAGTCCTCACCCGCCGGATTGCTTATTTAATAGGACAAAAGGGGCTGCCTGCACAGAATTTTCTTGCCATAACCTTTACCCGCCGCGCCGCAGGAGAGATGGAAGAACGACTTCAAAAACTTCTTCCGCAAAGCGCTCAGGATATTTCTATCCACACATTCCATTCGCTCTGTCTTTCTATTCTGAAAGAAAATTTTAAAGAAGCAGGGTTAAGCGAAAACTTTTCCGTAATCAGCGAACAGGAAAAAGCACTTTACAAAGAAGAAGAACTCACAAAAGATATGCTTGAGTTTGACGATTTGATTACCTTAACCGTAAAACTTTTTGAAGAACATCCGGAAATTCTGACACGTTACCGCGAAAAATTTCAATACATCTCGGTTGATGAGTATCAGGATATTGACGGGAACCAGTATAAACTTATCCGGCAGCTGGCACCTGACGATGCAAATATCTGTGCAATCGGAGATCCTAATCAGGCAATCTACGGCTTTCGCGGCGGCAGCGCAAAATTTTTCAATAATTTTACCAGAGATTACAAAAATGTCCGCGTGATTAACCTTAAAAACAATTACCGTTCAACAGAAAGCATAGTTAACGCCTCAAACCAGATAATTGATACTTTTAATATCACATCAATGTATGACAGGCCGCACGAAAAAATTACAATCCACACAGCACCAACAGATAAAGCAGAAGCTGAATTTGTTGTAAGTACAATCGAAAATCTCATCGGCGGACATAGTTTCTTTTCAATTGACAGCGACAGAACCGGCGGTGAAAAATCGGATTATTCTTTTTCGGATTTTGCAATCCTATACCGCACGTCATCACAGCTTAAACCGCTCATAGAGGCGCTAAAGCGTTCCGGTATGCCGTTTGTGAAACTTTCTGACGACCTTCTCTGCAGCCGGAAAGCCGTCATTAAACTTTTGAAAAATCTCACAGACAGCGAACCTGTTTTAAATCAGCTTGAAAAATCAGAAAATGAATATAAAGAAGAAATTGATGATTACATTTTTAAATACCTGAAAGAACTGGCAGGCAAAACAACAGAGAGAAAAGATTTTATCCATGAAGTTTCGCTGTTAAAAGAATGTGACACGCTGGATGAGCGGGCGGACAGGATTGCACTGATGACACTTCACGCTTCAAAGGGGCTGGAGTTTAACTGCGTATTCATAACAGGGCTTGAGAAGGGAATTATTCCGCTCTACCGTGCAGAAACGCCTGAGGAAATTGTAGAAGAACGCCGGCTTCTCTATGTCGGAATGACAAGGGCAAAACAGCGGCTTTATCTTACACGTGCACAGAAAAGGCAAGTTTTCGGAACAATTCAGCACCCTGAAATTTCGCCGTTCCTTGCAAAAATAGAAAGCGACCTCCTCGCTTACTCAAAATTTGAAAAGGAACGCAAAGAAAAAGAGGCTGCAAACCAGCTGAGTCTGTTTTAATTGCGGTTAACTTTTTATGAAAATCCTCTTCCGCCAGATTTTTTAATCTATTTTTGCAGCTTTTTTCATATCCTCAAGTTCTGCAAACTTTGCGGCCATAGTCGGATTATTTTTTGTAAGCCTTTTTATACTCAAATCTTCCGCCTTACTATTTGCCAGACGGAGATTGTTTTCAGAAGATAGAAGCGCTTCTTTTGTCTTTTGCAGATGGTCGATAGTTTTGTCAATTTCTTCAATCGCAGTTTTAAACTTTTTGCTTGCAAGTTCATAGTTGCGCGCAAATTTTTCCTTGAAATCATTCATGCTTTCTTCAAAGTTTGAAATATCAATATTCTGGCTTCTGACTAGCGCAAGTTCCTGCTTGTATTGAAGCGAATTTAATGCAGCATTGCGCAAAAGCGTAATCATAGGGATAAAAAACTGCGGCCGGATTACATACATTTTCGGGTAGCGGTGCGACATATCAACTATACCGGAATTATAAAACTCATTTTCAGGCTCTAGCAGCGACACCAGAACCGCATATTCACAATTCTTTTCCCTGCGGTCTTTATCAAGTTCTTTCAGAAAATCCTCGTTCTTTTTCTTTGTGGAAGTTGTGTCACCTTCGTTTTTCATCTCAAACATTATGGAAATAAATTCAACCCCTTCTGTATCGGCTTCTCTAAAAATATAGTCCCCTTTGCTTCCGGTTCTGGCATCGTTGTCTTTTTCAAAATAAGCGTTCTGAAACCCTGTCGGACGGATTCTGTTAAACTCGGTTTCGCAGTGCTGCTCAAGGCTTTCGCCAATCATTTTTGTTGAAAGTTTTGCTTTAAAATCTTTATACCTCGCAATTTCTTCATCCTTAAACCTCAGCTGTACTTCGTATTTTTCTTTCAGAATCTGTTCTTTAAGTTTATTTTCTTTGTCATTAGTTTCAATCTGTCCGGTTAATCTGATAATACAGCTTTCCTTTTCTGCAAGCTCTTTTTCTTTTTCAGAGAGTGCTCTGTTGACGGCAAGTTCTTTATCCTTTTCTCCTGCCTCAATTTTTGAACGCATTTCGGCAATCTGGAGATTCTTTACATTCATTGTTTCGTTAAATTTGCTTTCGGCTTCTGCTTTAGCAAGTTTCACGGCAGTTTCCTTTTCTGTTTCAAACTGAATTGTACGCGCATTAATTTCTTTTTCAAATTCTCTGTCGCGAACCTGCTTTACGATAGCAGCATATCCGGATTCATCTACCTGAAAAACTTCACCGCATTTCGGACATTTTATTTCCTGCATTATCTTACTCCTTTATAAATTTCTCGACTATACCGCTTTGCCTGCACTTTAATTATACAATAGATATTAAACCATTAGTACGTCAATAACGGACAGGGTTTAATAAAAAATGTTTCATGCTATACTTACCGGTATGCTGAAGGAAAAAGAAATAATCTCTATACGAGATTTACTGAATGAACGCAATCTGACGATTCCGCCTTACCAGAGGCCTTACAGGTGGTCAGTTTCTTCTGTGAACACTCTGTTCACAGATATTCTTGACGCAATGAAAAAAATGTATGACCTGCATCTTATAAATTATGAGTACCGGCTCGGAACCGTTGTGCTGCACGAAGATAAAGATAAAAACGGTGCATTGAAATTGAATATTGTTGACGGGCAGCAGAGAATTACAACGCTCATACTGCTTCTGAGGTGCCTCGGGTTAGGTGAAAACGAAATGCCGGCGCCTGAATATTCAAAATTATCCACAAACAATATACTCAGAAATTATAATATTTTAAAGGCTGCCGTTAATTCGCTTGAGGATAAAAATAAATACCGCGATTTTATCCTGAATAACTGTACAATGGTTAAGATTGTTATTACCGAACAGGAAGAAGCCTTTCAGTTTTTTGATTCACAAAACTCCCGCGGCAAAGAGCTGAGGCCTCACGATTTGCTCAAAGCATACCACCTGAGAGAAATGAACCATCTTGACAGAGATACAATAATTAATATTATCCGGCAGTGGGAAAATAATTACAGAGAGGAAGATCTTGAAAAATTCTTCTACTTCACATTATACCCTCTTGTCCGCTGGTACAAAGGCAAAAACGGACTTGATTTTGATGTTCCGAAAATTAAAAGCTTTAAAGGCATTAAACCTGACACCGGATATAATTATGCAGCTTACCACAAATGCGTGCAGGCATATTTAGACGAAATAAACAAAAAATGCAGCAGTGTTAATCTGCCTGTCTATCAGCTTTTCCAGCTGACTCAGCCCCTGCTGGCCGGCGAACACTTCTTTAAATATGTTTTTTACTATGACCGGATTGCCTCTGATGTTGAAAAAATTATCGAAAAATATAACGGCAGCAAACATAAAGAAGGAATTTTAGGCTTCCGGCTCCCGTGCTCCGGCAACGGTGATATGTACACGCGTGAACTTTTTAAAAACGTGTTGATATTTTTTGCGGACAAATTCGGCACAGACTGCATCACGGAAGCGGTTTACAAAAAATTCTTCTGCTGGTGCTATTATATAAGAATTTTAATGCATGCTGTCTATCAGGGAACCATTAACAATTATGCAACAGGAAACCATGAGTTTAACAGAGAAACAAATATTTTTGAAGTAATAAATGAAATGAATAACCCGAAAGAGGTTAACTCTCTCTATGTGCAAAAAACTGAAAATTTCAAAAGTAATGAGCTTATTTATCATAAAATAGAAGAATACAGCGGGTGGAATTATGAATGCCGGTGAAAAAATTGTTGAAATAAGAATTAATAATTTATTTAAAGATGTTGAATATATTATTCCAATCTATCAGAGAAATTACTCATGGCAGGAAAAACAGATAAGAGAACTTATCGAGGACATACAGGATATTGATGAAAACGGCAGTTCTTATTATCTGGGAACCCTGATTGTTGATAAAAAATCAGACGGGAAATACGAAGTTATTGACGGCCAGCAGCGGCTAACAACACTGTTTCTGCTGCAAAAATTCTTAAACAAAGAAAACACACTTTCACACGAATTACAGTTTGAAGCAAGAGATGAATCAAACTATACGCTCAAATCCATCGGTAACGATACCGGCCAAAAAATATTCAAAACAACAAACAAAAACGAAATCCTGAACGGTTACGCGATTATCAACGGATACTTTGCAAATTTCACTGACGCTGAAAAAGAAAAGTTCCTTAAAAAACTCGAAAAAGTTGTGCTCCTGAGAGTGCAAATTCCGGAAAACAACGATCTAAATCATTATTTTGAAATTATGAATACCCGCAGCGAACAGCTTGAGCTGCACGAAATAGTTAAAAATAAATTCATAGAGGCATTTCACAACGAAGATGACTGCGATTACCTGACAGCAGCTGCCGCAATAATCTGGGATGCCTGCTCAAATATGGACAGATACGTTCAGATGAACTTTTCTCCCGACGTGAGAGAAATTATATTTTCTGATGATTGGAACCGTTTTAACCTGAAAAATCTTGACGAAATTGTTTCAGGAATTAAAAATAAAAATGCTGAAAAAAATTCTCCGGAAAGTAATTTATTTGAAAGAATTAATATTAATGAAATATTAAACGGGAATGCCCTTGAGGACACAACCGCTTCTGAAAAAAATGACGAAGAAGCCGACAAAAAAGGCTATGAATCTATTATTACCTTCCCGCAGTTTTTGCTGCACGTCAATCTGTTAATCAATCAGGAAACCGAAAACGATGAAATTGAAAAAAAACTTGATGATAAACAGTTGATTGAACACCTCAAACCTCACTACAGCAACCCCGAAAAAGCAAAGAATTTTATCTTCAATATGCTAAAGTACAGGTACTACTTTGACAAATATATAATCAAACGTGATTATACAAATAACAAAGACGGCCAGTGGTCATTAAAAGAATTAAAGCAATATTCCGACAAAAAATCAAAAAAAGCACAGCCGGTTAATTACGGTGACAATGACGCAAACAAATTACTCACAATGCTTGAGGCTTGTCTCAGGATTACCTACACCTCCCCTAAAACAATGTACTGGATAAAAGAAATTCTCGGGAATATTGACGGAGAGGATAATTTACAAAAATACATTGACATTCTGGAAAAATACTGCAGCTGCAAATTAAATCAAATAAAAGCCTCTAACAGCAATGAAAATCCTTTCGGTACCGGATTTAATATTCCGCGTATTGTGTTTACGTATTTAGATTACATATTATACCGCGACAACAGGAATATTTATAAGGATTTTGAATTCAAGTACAGAACTTCAATAGAACATTTTTACCCGCAGCATCCGGAAAATGCCCCCGAGATGGATAAAGAATATTTAGATAATTTCGGAAATCTTGCTCTGATTACGGTATCCGGAAATTCCAGAGTTTCGAATTTTATTCCTGCCGCCAAAAAAGCCGAATGGAAAAATGACGTCATTGAACAGAGTTTAAAACTAAAAATAATGGCGGATATGATTTCCGATAAAGAAGGCTGGGATGAAAACAAAATTCAAAAACACGGAGAGGAAATGACCCGAATTTTAGAAAATGCAATAACCTGACCTACAATTCCCCGCAAATCGCTACAAAATATGTTATAATAGTATAGAGGAGTTTATGAAAAATGATTGACTACGACGGTTTGCTGAAAAAAATTCCGAGGGTGAAAAAAATCCTTGACGACGGTTCCAATACAAATCTTTATCACTACACAAAGCCTGAGAAGCTGCTAAGTATTCTGGAATCCGGCACCATAAGATTTTCCAATGCCCTCTATCTTAATGATAAGGAAGAAGTTACTTATTCTTACCGGCTTATAGTGAACTTAATTGATGAAATGCCGGAACTCAACGCTGATTTGTTCGGCAAAATAAAAGAACATTTCTACAAAAAATACAAAAATATCGTCGACGGCAATGATAATTTTTTAAATAAGTATGAATATTACACGATTTCATTTTCAACCGACAGCGACAACCTTACACTCTGGAACAACTATTCCAAAGGTCAAACTTACACAGGATACAATATAGGATTTTGCAAAAAAGATTTAATTGCCGATATGGAAAAACAGGGATTTCACTCTGTTTACGGAAACATAATTTACAGTCAGGAAACCCAGATTACTATTCTTAAACTCATCTTTGAAAAGTGGAACAGAGAGTTTGAAAAACATCTGAAGCTTAAACAAACACGCAAAAATATTGAAAAACAGCAGGATATTTTCTTTGAACTTACAGACATACTGAGTATTATAAGCTTATTTTTCAAAAATCCGTACTTTAAAGATGAAAAGGAATACCGTATAATTTTTATAAGCCACTTCAGCCCGGGCACATACAAACAGACAAAAATCTTTGAAAAGAACGGACTTTTTATACCATATATAGAATACCGATTTTTGAAACGTACGGTAAGTTCAATAAACATCGGACCAACGCTTGATGAAAATATATTCTACACAAGCACCTGCCGCATGCTGGCAAACTTCGGCTATGAAAAGAAAACCATAAACCGCTCCAGAATCCCGCTGAGATATTAAAATTTCATTTCCGCTATTTTTTCCAGCATTTTTTCTGCCAACTATATTTAAATTAATTCCAGCATCAACAAAGATTTTAACTGGAGACTTTCCGTTTCTGTATTGTTCTAAAGCAGATAATTTAAATTCATTTGTATAGATAATACGATTTTGAAATACTTTTTCAATGTATTTTGATTTTAATAATTCTTGAATTTATTTTTCAGTCAAGCATTTTTGTTTTCTCATTGTTCCTCCTTTTTTATTATATTCGAAAACTTGCCTACTGATTGATTACGTTTTTAGGGGGACACTTCATTATCTGCAACAAGAGCGATTTATGTAAGTAAGCAGAACAAAAAGGTATTCACATGGCTATAAACATTTTTGAAAAACGAATTAAGGCTTGGGAAGAAAAATATGGCTCATTATCTCCTGAAATTCAACGAAAAATCGACAAATTAGTTGAAAATTACGACAGAACTCAAAACATTGAAAAAGAGACTAAAGAGTTGTCAATTACTGACGGAACTAAACTGGTTCGGGAGTTTAAAGGTAAGCGATACTCGGTAACAGTAATTCAAAACTGTTATGAATATAATGGCAAAAAGTACAAAAGTTTATCTGCAATAGCCAATGAAATTACTGGTACTCGTTGGAATGGCAAGAAATTCTTCGGATTGCTTAAGCCGGAGTGTAGCACGCATACGGCTGCGTTGAGCAGGCGGAGCAGTGCGAAACTTAACGATAGCGACGTAGGATTGCAGGCACAAAGTGCCGAAACCCACAGGAGCACAGTGGCATGATGCAAAAGAAAATTAGATGTGCTATATATACAAGAAAATCAACAGAAGAAGGATTGGAACAAGATTTTAACTCGCTTGATGCACAGCGTGAAGCTTGCGAAGCCTATATAAAATCTCAAATGCATGAAGGGTGGGTTTTACTAGATAAACAATACAATGATGGCGGATATTCCGGCGGTACAATGGAAAGACCGGCATTTAAAGAATTACTAAAAGATATAGAAAATGATGAAATTGATATCGTTGTTGTTTATAAAGTTGACCGTTTAACACGTTCTTTGATGGATTTTTCAAAAATTATTGATATTTTTGATAACCATAATGCTTCGTTTGTCTCAATTACTCAGCATTTTAACACAACGACTTCAATGGGTTGATTAACCTTAAATATCCTATTATCCTTTGCACAATTTGACCGTGAAGTAACAGGGGAAAGGATAAGAGATAAATTTGAAGCTTCTCGAAAGAAAGGTCTTTGGCTTTCCGGAACTAGTCCTTATGGATATGAAAAAGACGAACATCACATGTTACACCCACAGCAGCCTTATGCAGATAATGTTCGAATAATTTATGAATCATATCTTGAAATAAAAAATGTATTGAAGTTGAAAAAATACCTTGCTGAACAAAAAATTATTACAAGATCGGGAAAAGAGTTAGCCAAAGGCAGCTTATATCATATACTTTTAAATAAAGTTTATCTTGGTAAAATTACCCATAAAAACAAAGAATATGACGGACAGCATGAACCTATTATTTCGGAAGAATTATTTAATAAAGTGCAAAACTTACTAAAAGCCAATTCTGTTCAAAGAAAACATTCAACTAATGCTAAAAGCGGCTCACTTCTTGCAGGATTATTGTACGATGACAAATGGAATAAAATGTCACCGTCGTATAGTAACGGTAATAACAGGCATTACATATATTACGTTAGTATGTCAATTAAAAATCCTATTGATTATGAACGCGGCGAGATAACAAAAATTTCAGCAGGTGAGATTGAAACTTTTGTACAGAATGATTTTGTAAAATTATTGAAAAATACACGTAAAATGCAGGAATATCTTGAAAGTTACTCTATCGAACAGCAGAAATTGATGTTAAATTTAATGAAAATTTACGAAGTAGATAAAATATTTTTAAGAACTGCAATTAAGAGAGTTGATTTGAAAACGAATTGTATTTCAATAAGTTACGACATAAATTATATAATAAAATATTTTGTGACACTGGCTTTTAATGCGGAGTTTAAGCATGCTGAACAAGATGCTCAAATAATTACAAATTGTATAGAGGTTAGAATTTCTTTAACTCCGCAACGGCAGAATAAGATTATAATTCCTGGAAAAGCAAATTATGATATGAAATTAATTCAGGCTATAGTAAAAAGTTTTTGGTACAACAAACTTGGGGCAGAACGAAAACTGCCGATTGAAGCCAGAAACGGAAATAACAAACGCCTTAGAAAATTAAGATTTCTACCACCGGAAATTATAGAAAGTATCATTAATGGAACCCAAGATCCTGAATTGACAGTTAAAAAATTAATTGAGATGGCAGAAAAATGTTGTAAGTAATGAACCTAATATCTAGGGCGCTAATTGCAAAGGGGGCTTGAATGTCACACCTCCAAAAGTTCCATCTTCTTTATACCAATCATATTGCATTTGTTGCCAACTGTTAACTCCTGTACTATCAACAACAAGTTGCCAAGTTTTTCCTGTTTTAGTATCTAATAAAAAAGTTGAACTTGCTTTTAGTGTCCCATTTGGATTGACAATTACGTATCTTGCATTAGTAGGATACTGTACACTATCTGCAAAACTTCCAACTTGACATAATAGTAAACAAAATAATACAGATACTACTTTTTTCATAGCTACTCCTTGTCTTTTATTGTGTACAAAATTTTTATATAAAGTACTTCAATAATAAGTATCTTGCAATATCTGTAATTTGTCAAATAATACTAAATTAAGAATACATTTTTTACTATATAAAAAAAGGACTCTTTTTATTTGCAGAAAGAGAATTTTGATGCAAACTTGGTAAAATTCTCTAAAAATCGAACCGAGTAAATTCTCTTAAATCGGGGAAAGCCCACACAGTGCGGCAAATTTGGTATTATAAAAGAGGCCATCACAAGCCTCTGAATTTTAATGGTGGAGCGAACAAGAAGTCGAAACAATGTCCAAGATTTTCCCATTATGTATTTTATCCTATTTATAGTATTGCTCTATATTCTAGTAATATCAAGTGGTTTCCTTGTATTCTTATCATTCATACACATTTAGCTTAATGACAATTCTAAGAAATATTCAAATTCCTAAACGTATGATATCTAATTAGACCTAATTTAACCTAATAATATTTTTGTTTATTTATCAATGAGTCTTTGTTTTTGCAGAAAGTTTAATAAAATACATAATAATCTATAGTAATTATTTTATTTTTGTGCTAATATAGGTACTATGAGTACTGTAAATCAATCTAAATTAAAAAAGCTTTTATTTAATCTTCCTAAAAATACTATTATTACATCTAAATATCTTTCCAGTATAGGTATTTCCTATGATTTACAAAAAAGATATGAACAAAATGGTTGGTTAAAAAGAATTTATATGGGGGCATATATAAAACCAAATGAGACTTGTAATGTTAATGGGGCATTAAATACTCTTCAGTATCAATTGGGATTAAGTTTTCATATTGGAGGATTGTCAGCATTAAATAACTTTTATGGAATAGCTCATAACGTTAGTTTTAATAAAAAACAACAAATATTTGCTTATCGCGGAGAAAAAGCTCCTAAGTGGTTTAAAAGTTTGTATGAAAACGAAGTAGAAATTTATACAACGACTTTTTTACCAAAGGATATTGGGATTATTGAACAGAATATAGGCTCTTTTAATATTAGGATTTCTACTCTGGAAAGGGCTGTTTTAGAAATGTTATATCTTGTACCAGATAAAATAACAGCTAATGAAGCTTATCAAATAGTGGAGCTTCTTACAACTGTTAAACCAAAGGAGTTTCAAAAGCTTTTAGAAAATTGTTCTTCTATAAAAGTTAATAGATTATTTTTATATTTAGCTGATACAATTTCTCATCCTTGGTTTAAAAAACTTGATATTTCAAAAATAAAGCTTGGAACCGGAGTAAGAGAAATTACATCAGGCGGGAAATATAATGCAAAGTATAATATTATAATTGGCGATATTGAGGAAATTTAATGGATTTAAATTATAAAAATCAAGTAAAATTACTAATTGATGTTTTACCTTATGTCGCTAAGGAAGAATGTTTTGCACTCAAGGGCGGAACTGCTATAAATTTATTTTATAATAATTTACCACGATTATCTGTTGATATTGATTTAACATATATTGGATTTGAAAGTAGGGATATAGCCTCTGCAAATATTAATAATGCTCTTAAAAGAATTGCAGATGATTTAAATGCAAAAGGATATATAGCTAATGTTCAGGGAAATGATATAGAAAAGAAAATTATTTGCTCTAATAAAAATGCAAAAATAAAAATAGAGCCAAATTATATTATTAGAGGTTGTATTGAAAAACCTGAAATATTAGAAGTCTGTGAAAATGTGGAAGATGAATTTGGTTACGCACAAATACAAGTAGTTTCTAAAAAAGAATTATATGGAGGAAAAATTTGTGCTGCGCTTGATAGACAACATCCACGAGATTTATTTGACGTTAAAGAATTAATTGAAAAAGATGAAATTAACGAAGAATTAATCAAAGGTTTTATAGCAATGCTTTTGAGTCATGATAAACCGTTACATGAAACTCTCAAGCCTAATATAAAAAATCAAACTGAGATTTTTGAAAAACAATTTCAAGGAATGACAAATAAAAATTTTAGCTATGTTGAACATGAACAAACTCTTAATAATTTAATAAATATTATTAAAGAAAAAATATTTCCGTATAAACAACATTTACTTGATTTTGTTTCTTTAAAAGGTGATTTAGGTAATTTCAAAATAAATAATTTAGAAAAATTACCTGCAATAAAATGGAAAATTAAAAATTTGCAAAAATTGCAATCTATGAATATTAAAAAATTTGAAGAACAGTATAATTAATTGTACAAATATTTTGAGGCATAAACGGGTCCTCCTCATTTTTAATAAAAAAATATCAGTTTTCTACTTTTATAATCCTTTGGTCATTAATTCGTAAATTCCATTTACTCGAGAAAGCGAAAGTCTAACAAATGTCCAATTAGGTTAAAACACATACAACAAAAGCTTTTACAAAAGGACTCTTTTTATTTGCCAAAAGAGAATTTTTCCATAAATAGTATAAAATCCTCTAAAAATTGTATCAAATAAATTCTCTTAAATCAACGAAAGCCCGCACTGTGCGGCAAATTTGGTATTATAAAAGAGGCCATCACAAGCCTCTGAATTTTAATGGTGGAGACGGCGGGAGTCGAACCCGCGTCCAAAATGGATCTAAACAAGCTTCTACGGATGTAGATATTAATTCTCTCGGAATATTCAGGGAATATCAGAACCTTTTTGAATAATCCAGAGTGTTTTTTCCGGAAACACTAACCTTTAACGGCTTTTCTTGATACGCCTACCGTCATCAGCGCACTGCCGCTTGCATCGTGGACTTATATCTCCGGCAAGCTGGGAAATATAAGTAGCTAAATAGCGACTACGCTGCTAAAGCATATGCTCTAGAGAAGTCTGCTTTAATTACATTGTTAGCATTTAATTTGGTTTGCTCGTTGATAACCGTGAACAGCGCACGAACCCGCAGCCTGTTTCAACCAAACATCCTGTCTAATCCATAACGTCCCCTTAAGCTATTGTTTCAATGTTCCGTTCTTTCATTATAACCTGTTTTAACGAAATTTCAAGCCCTTTTTTATGGGACATATATAGCAAATTCCACTAATAATGGCTAAAAATGTCACCCTGAACTTGTTTCAGGGGCTTGCTGGTGGTAAGATTCCGAAACACCAGGTAGGGACATAAATTCACGTTTCGCCTCCGGCTCAACGGATTTTGCAGCCAGTTCGGAATGACATTTTCTTTATCTCTTAGTAATATTGAGTGGAAAATTATATATAACTCCCTTTTTTATAGTGTTTGCTTTTTACAAAAAACCCGTTTTTTAAATAAAACGGGTTTTTGTGAAATAACACACGGGGAATTTGCTTATTTTAAGCAAACACTACACTGCTTTCAATATAATAGTTGCGTTCTGACCGCCAAAACCGAACGAGTTTGACAGTGCAGTATGAATTTCAGCTTTTCTTGCTTTATGCGGAACATAATCCAGATTTGCAACTTTTTCATCCTGATTGTCAAGATTAATTGTCGGCGGTACAAGGTTTTCATTAATTGCTTTAATGCAGGCAATAGCCTCCACAGCACCGGTTGCACCCAGAAGGTGTCCGTGCATGCTTTTCGTAGAACTTACCATAAGTTTAGGGTTTTTAGTTTTGTCGCCGAAAACTCCCGCAATTGCATGAGATTCTGCAATATCGCCCAAACCTGTGCTTGTTCCGTGAGCATTAATATAGTCAATATCTTCCGGTTTCAAACCAGCGTCCTCAAGTGCAAATTGCATTGAGTGGCTCGCACCTTTGCCTTCCGGATCCGGAGCAACAACATCATAGGCGTCGGCTGTCTGACCGTAACCTGCTATTTCTGCGTAAATATGGGCACCACGTTTTTTAGCATGCTCGTATTCTTCAAGAATAAGTACACCTGCGCCCTCGCTCATTACAAATCCGTCCCTGTCAACATCCCACGGGCGTGATGCTCTTTGAGGATCGTCATTACGTTTGGAAAGCGTTCTTGCACTTGAGAATGCTCCGATACCTACATCGCAGATAGTAGCTTCGCATCCGCCGGCAACCATTATATCGGCATCTCCGTACTGAATAGCTCGGAATGCATCACCTATTGAATGTGTACCTGTTGCACAGGCTGAAACTACAACTTTATTTATACCTTTAAATCCGTATTTCATTGAAATTCTGCCTGATGCCATATTCACAATCATCATAGGAATTGTAAACGGAGAACATTTATTAGGACCTTTTTCAAGAATACGTACATGGTTTTCTTCAAATGTACGGAAACCGCCGGCTGCAGAACTTACGACAACACCTATTTTGTAAGGGTCAACGTCATTAACTTCTTCCAGTTTTGCATCTTTAACAGCTTCATCCGCCGCAATCATTGCAAATTGAATGAATCTGTCCATTTTTTTAGCTTCCTTGGCATCAAGATATTCTTCCGGATTAAAGTTTTTCACTTCACCGGCAATTTTTACAACGTGTTTTGAAACGTCAATAATATCAGGAACACCAATTCCGCTCTTACCTTCAACAAGACTCTGCCAGAATTTATCAACGCCTACACCAAAAGGCGATACAGCACCCAGTCCTGTGATTACAACTCTTCTCTTAGTCATCTCTTTACCTTTTTATCCTCTTAAAATTTACGAGGGGAAAACAATATTCAATTTTCACCCTCGTAATTTAAAAATATCCAGCTTAAAAAGCCCGATTACACACGCTTATGAGTGTGAATCAATGTAGTCAACAGCGTCTTTAACTGTCTGGATTTTTTCAGCTTCTTCATCAGGAATTTCGCAGCCGAATTCTTCTTCAAAAGCCATAACCAATTCTACTGTATCTAATGAATCAGCACCGAGATCAGCTGTGAAGCTAGCTTCCGGAGTAACTAAAGCTTCATCAACGCTTAATTGATCTACTACAACTTTTTTAACTTTGTCAAATGTACTCATCTTCTTTACCTCATTTAATTAATTGTATTACTAATATACTTTGTCATTTTATATTATATCCGGCACATAAATTTTTTGCAAGGAATTTACATACACACATGATTTTTGTTAAAAATCTTTATATAATCAATCCGCCGTCAACTTCCAGCACCTGACCGGTTACGTAATCGGCATCGACTGCAAGGAACTTAACGGCTTTTGCAATATCTTCCGGCTCGCCGAGACGTTTCAGCGGAATATAGTCTGTAAATTTAGATGTATCTAAATCCTTTGTCATATCTGTATTAATAAAGCCCGGAGCGATTGCATTCACTCTGATACCGCGCGAACCGAGTTCTTTTGCGAGGGTTTTTGTTAAACCGATAAGACCGGCTTTAGCCGCAGAATAGTTTGCCTGACCAGCATTTCCTGATACGCCTACAACGCTTGACATATTAACAATTGCGCCGCTTCTCTGCTTCATCATAACCTTAACAACAGGCTGGGAAACATAAAACGCGCTTGAAAGATTTGTGTTAATTACAGCGTCCCAGTTTTCGGCGCTCATACGCATAAATAAACCGTCGCGTGTGATACCGGCGTTGTTTACAAGAACATCAATCCTGCCGAATTTTGCAAGAACATCTTCAACGCCTTTTGCGGCTTCTTCTTTATTTGAAACGTCAAACTTAAAAGCTGCCGCTTCAACGCCCAGAGCTTTCAATTCTTCAACTGTTTTATTTGCAGCTTCCACGTTACCTGCAAAGTTTACGGCAATATCATAACCGGCTTTTGCAAGTTCAATTGCGCAGGCTTTTCCTATTCCGCGGGAAGCCCCTGTGATTAATGCTAATTTTTCAGACATAACAGCTCCTCTTTTAAACTTTCTACTGTCGCATCAAGTGATGCTTTATCAAATATATTAAATACTTTTGCTTCCGGTGCAATCTTTTTGTTTAAACCGGCAAGAACTTTTCCCGGCCCGATTTCCACAAAGATTTCAACACCGTCTGAAACCATTTTCTGAATAGTTTGTGTCCAGTGAACTGATGAGTAAATCTGCTGCGGCATTTTTACTCTGAAATCGGCAGCGGAAGTTGTCGGCTGCGCGTCAACGTTTGTGATGACAGGAATTGCCGCATTATTTAATTCCAGATCTGAAACAAATTTTTCAAATTCTCTGCCTGCAGGTTCCATGAATTTTGAATGGAAAGCCCCCGACACAGCGAGCGGAACAACTCTTCTTGCACCTTTTGCAAGCAAAAGTTCGCCGGCCTTTGCAACGGCTGCTTCGTCACCTGTTATAACGACCTGCGCAGGGGAATTGTAGTTTGCGACATCAACATAACCTGCGCTTGAGGCTTCTTGAAGAGATTCTTTCAAAGCTTCTTCCGTGGAATTTAAAACAGCTGCCATGGCGCCGCCCTTAGTTGCGCCCATAAGGTCTGCCCTTTTCTGAATAGCTTTTAAAGCAGTTTCCAGCGACATAACCCCTGCCGCATACATTGCGCAGTATTCGCCTAAAGAATGTCCCGCAACATAAGCCGGAATTACATCGCATTTATCTCTCAGAGCTTCCAGTGCAGCAATTGACATCGCAACAATACATGGCTGAGTGTTAACAGTCTGTTTCAAAGCCTCATCCGGCCCTTCAAAACACAGGGTTGTAATACTTTTGCCTAAGACTTCATCTGCAGTATCGAAAACGTTTTTAGCGCTTTCCGAGCTTTCATAAAGGTCTTTTCCCATACCGGCAGCCTGAGAGCCCTGCCCCGGAAAAAGAAACGCAACTTTTTTGGTCATATTCATATCCCTCTCTATTCACATCTATGCGAAAATTATACTACAAAAACCCTGAATGTAAATATAAAAAACAGGCGCACTATCCAAGCACGCCTGTTTTAATTACTCATAATCCCAAAAACGTCCGTCGTTATTCACTTCAATAGATTTGATAAATTCATTTCCGTTAATATCTACACCATAGTCGTAAACTTTTATAGAGCCGTCCGGTTGTTTTACCTGAAGTTTTCCGCCTGTTGCATTTCCGTTGCTGTCGTATATAACAAAATGACTCGTTTTATCCGTTTCTGACTGCATTGTAGATTGTATATCAGGCGAGAATAACCGTCTTGACTTCACTCTTATTGTTTCGCCGGTTTTGGTATTAGTATAGTAGTAGCCTCCATTTTTATCAAAATATTCTTCTTTTTTATATCCTTTAGCTTCCAGTTTATCTCCGGATAAAAACTTATCGCCGAGAGACGTATCCTCAAGAGCTTTATTAAATTCTCTATAAGGATTATTCTTTTTACCGGTATGATTTGTTCTGGAATTTAACAATTCAAAAACAGGATCTTCTAACTTCGTCTGTGAAACTTCTGATGCGTTTACATTACTATTTTTGACTTGATTAAAATCTCCAATACCTCTTAAGAACATGATAATCTCCTTTCTCGTGTTTATACTCTTTTAAGCACACATTGCTTATACTTTTAAAAAGTATTTATCCTCGAAAAGATTGTCACTCACCCACCCCATCCTATCCTATCCTATCCTATCTCAGAGTATAATTGAATTTCAGCCGTTTTAAAACTCAAATTTACATTTCGTTACAGTTCTATCCTGTAATTTATTTCACACGGGAATTTTTATTTTATCTTCTGCAAATCTTTTTCAATAATACTTAAAAATTTCTCACTCAAACTCTGCAAATCAACAATATCAACCTTATATGGAAATGTAGAATTTTCAAAATCTGATTTTATTTTGAGCAATTTATCAAACGAAATTTCTTTTTTATCAGGTGCCTGTAACGCTATATCCACATCCGAATAGTTACAAGCCTTTCCTTGAACTCTGGAGCCGTAAATATAAATCTCTGCATCAGGCAGAATTGCGCCAATAGTATCTTTTATAAACTTTATGTATTTATCTTCCAGATCAATTTCAGCCATTTTGTTTCAGCCTTAACTGTTCCAGTAAAAATAATATTTCTTCATGAAAATCAGGAATAATCTTTATAACTTTTAATGCGGTATTTTCGTAATAAGTGTGCGATGTCATATTTCTCATTTCCCTGAATTCAGACCACTTTTCAAGGTTTGATTTTAATAAATCCAGCTGATTTGCGGTTCTGACAAGTTCATTAAAGGTCATCCGGTTAACATCTTCTGACAGAAATGCACTCCTTAAAAAATATTTTTTTTAATGTTTTAAGAGCTATAGAATAGGTAAATTCAAAACGCTGAATTACAGAATCTCTGATAACATCATCTTCAGTATCAGAATTATATCTGATAAGCACTTCTCCGAGTCTTTTCGCTGCATTTTCCAGAGATGATATATCAAAGGTTTCTTCTCTCATAACTCTCCTGATTTAGCAGATGCCTTCTCTTAATCTTACGATAGCACCGCCCCATGTCATACCTGCGCCGAAGCCGCAAAGAACAGCAGTTGTACCGAGTTTAACATTACCTTTTTCAACGCTTTCCGCAAGTGCTATAGGAATAGATGCTGCAGATGTGTTACCGTAGTATTTAATATTCGTAACTACTTTTTCGTCGCTGTATCCAAGACGTTCCTGTACTGCCTGAATAATTCTGATGTTTGCCTGATGCGGTATAAGATAATCTATGTCATCAGGTTTCAGACCTGCATCTGTAATTAAATTTTCAACATAATGAGGCAGAATTTTGGCAACAAATGTGTAGACCCCTCTGCCGTTCATTCTGATACCTTTCGGTTTTTCTTCATACTGCTCTACAAGCGGGCAGTTTTTACCGTCAAAAGAAAGCTCAATCAGATGTCCGAAATTGCCGTCAGCCTTAATATCAACCGCAATAATATCATCGACACCATCCTCCGCAACAGTCATAACCATCGCACCGGCGCCGTCGCCGAAAAGAATTGAGGTGCTTCTGTCCTGCCAGTTTACAAGCCTTGAATTGTTATCGGTTGCAACAATAAGAATTTTTTTATACATACCGGAATTAATGTATGCTTTGGCAATACTCATGCCGTAAATCAAGCCGGAGCATGCCGCTGTAATATCAAACGCCGGAATAGGTTTTGTAATCCCGAGCCTTTGATGTATATGACAGGCAATTGCCGGATACAAGTCAGGAGGAGCCGAAGATGCTGCAAGAATCAAATCAATTTCATCCGGCTGAATTTTTGCTTTTTCGAGCGCTCTTTTTGAAGCCTCAAAACCTAAATCTATTGCATTTTCCTCACCGGAAACAACTCTGCGTTCTTTTATCCCCGTACGGGTATAAATCCATTCATCAGATGTTTCATACAATTTTGTCAGGTCATCATTTGTAATAACTGTTTCGGGTAAACTGTATCCAACACCGGCAATACGTACCGGAATTAATTTATCTGTCATTCTTTATTCCTCATAAAATTTAGAGATTTTTTCGTTAACGCCCGATTCAACGGCATATTTAGCAACTTTAACTGCATTCTTAATAGCATAAGCCCTGCTTCTGCCGTGAGAGATTACCGTAATGCCTTTTACACCAAGCAGTAACGCCCCTCCAAATTCTTCATAGTTAATTTTTGTATAAATTCTTTTCATAAACGGTTTTGCCAGCAGACCGATAATTTTGCCGAGCAAATCCGCTTTAAATTCCTGTTTAAGCATTCTGAAAAGCATCTGGGAAGTACCTTCCGTAACTTTCAGCGCCACATTCCCGACAAAACCGTCGCAGACAACAACATCGCATACGCTCAGGAAAATTTCTTTGCCTTCAATATTTCCGACAAAGTTAATTTTCTCCTGATGTTCCTCAAGAAGCTTATAAGTCTGCTGTGCAAGTTCATTACCTTTACCGGCTTCTTCTCCTATGTTCAAAACCCCTACACGCGGATGTTCAATACCTAACACATTTTTAGAAAAAGTTGCACCCATAATAGCAAACTGATAAAGCATTTCCGGAGTGCAATTGCTGTTAGCACCGCCGTCGATTACGACGATAGGCTTTTTAATAGTAGGAAGCGTAACTGCAATCGCCGGCCTGTCAATTCCCGACAGTCTGCCAAGCCCGAAAAGGCTTGCAGCCATAGCAGCACCGGTAGAACCGGCAGCCACCACGGCGTCCGAACTTCCATTTGCCACAGCATCAACCGCAAGAACAATTGATGACTTTTTCTTTTTGCGGATAGCCTGTCCCGGAGCCTCGCCCATTTCGATTATTTCATTGGCATGGGTAATTTTTATATCTAGCTTGCTTGTGTCAATTTTGATACGTTTAAGCTTTTTGCCGCCCTTGCCGCAATCGGAATAAAAGCCGTCCTGACTGATTTTATCAAGTTCCTGCTCAATTTTATCCTGTTTACCGACTAATTCGATAGCCACTCCGTATTCGTAAGCACCCCAGACAGCTCCTGCTACAATTTCGTGAGGAGCATGGTCACCGCCCATTGCATCAATTGCTATTCTTGTCATCTTTCCCTCTCAAATCTAGTTTAACGGTTAAATGGTGAATGGTTGAAAGGTTGAACTCTCTCAACCATTCATATTCAATGTTATTTTTCTTCTGTTTCAGAAGTTTCTTCAGCAGGAGCTTCTTCTTTTACCTCAACTGCTTCTGATTTTACTTCTTCAACTTTAGCCTCTTCAGCAGGAGCGCTTGTTTCGGAAGCTTTTTCTTCAACTTTTGCTTCTTCCTTAACTTCAGCCTTTTTAACCGGTTTAGCTTTCACAGCTGCGCCTTCTTTTCTGTCTTTAAGGCTTACCGGCTGTCCTTTGTAAGTGCCGCAAGCTGTACATACTGTGTGAGTTAATACTGTTGCACCGCAATTTGGGCATTTAGTAGTTTCCGGTTTTAAAGCTTTCCAGTTGCTTCTTCTGTGTCCCTGTGCGGAATGTCCTGTTCTTTTCTTTGGTACTGCCATTTTTGTCTTTCCTTTATGTTTTCCTACTACTTATATTTCTACCTGTTTTCCTCAAGCCGGATGTTTTTGAAAACTTCCAGCCGGGGATCGGTCAAATCTTCTTCTTTTTGAAAATTATCCCTACTACAATTTATACCACAAACTTTTTTATTTGGAATATTTAATATTACAGATTGATACAATAAGTCATAAATATCAATTTTGTCCGCTCCGTTAAGATCTGTAACAAACTGTCCGTCCTTAATTTCTATTTCCTGCCCGTAATCCTCCAGCAGCGCGTCTTTTGCAAATATTTCATCTATTAAAAATTCCATATCGTACCTGAACGGTTTAAGGCAAATGTCGCATTCAAGGTTCAAAATAGTCTTAACATTTCCGGATACTTCCACAAACTCGCCGAGATTTTTTATAGTCAAATCCGCTTTCACGGGTGCAGCAGAATTAATACCCTCAATATTTTCTTCAAAGCTATATTCAAGGATACCGTCTTTTGCATTTTCAATATCTTCAATTAAAACAAAATTTTCCATAAAATACCTCAATACGGCGGAAAAAATTTATACGTACTGTTCTTCCTGCATTGCTATAGCAGCTATCTGGTTAGAAATAAAAGCAACCTTTTTAAGCGGCCCCTGAGTTTCTTTTTCAACCAGCACAGCCGATGCCGATTTCATAAGCTGGTTCAATTCAGCGTACAAGTCCTGCGGGTTTTCCACATACAATACAAGCGGTGCTGTAGAACCTTTCAGAAATACGAGAACTGAAATTCTTTTTTTAATATTCTGCGGGTTTAAACCCTGAGGATTAAACTGTTGTGCCATAATTTTCTCCTTAACTACTCCGGCGGCACTGCCTGCGAACGCGTTTAAAACCGGACGCAGACCACCTTTTCCATGAAGTATTCCAATTTTAGAATAAAAATGTTTTTTATGCAAATTGTTAAATAAAGGAGATAAAAAGTTATGTTTTTACTTTATTGTAGGGCAGGTATGCCCGACCGACATCACCGGCAGAACTTATCGTCTTTATTTATGCTAAAATATTTTTATGGACGATAAACTTAAAAAACTTACAGGGAAAAATAAAAACGATTACGAACAGACCGCAAAAGAAATGATTATTAATGCAGATGCGGTATTATTTAAAGAACTCACTGATAGTGACGACTTTCTGTTTGATTTTGTTAAGCAGAACGTTGCACAGCGGATTTACAATGCCTGCAGCGAAACTAATTATAAAAACCTACTGAAATTTTTCAATTATTATTCACCTTATTATGATGAAGCAATTGTTTCGGCTCTGGCAAAGTATGCAGATGAAGATTTGACCGATGAAATTCTTGAAATATTTGAAACAGGCACTACCGCGCAAAAAACGTACTGTGCAAAGTATTTTTCATATATTCAGGATCCGCTTGCGCTTGACTGCTTGAGAGAAAACGCATATTCTGACAATGACAGCCTCAATGCAAACTGCGCAGCAACTCTCGGGATGTTTCAGGATGAAGTTTCATACAACAAAGCTCTTGAAAAACTAAAGTCAGATGACGATTTTGAAAAACTTTCAGCGGTGAAATTTCTTGTCATGTACGGAAATAAAGAGGCGCTGGGGGCAATTTTTAATGCAATGAAAACATCTTCCATGGCAGAAAATATAGCCGGTGAAATTCCTTACCTTGCAGACTTATTTGAACTTCTGAATAATTATTATGAAGATGCGCTTCTGACTATTAACCACATAATCAACGGTCTCGGTGAAATTCTAAGCCCCGCGCTCGTTCTGGATTTTGAAATGAAAGAAGTTTTTGAAAACCTTATATCAGCAGAACCCGACAGCAAAATAGCAGCCGTTCTGCTGAACGCGCAGGAAAAATTTGAAACCCTGACAGAAAACGATGAATACCTCTTTGATGAAGATAAAGAAACAAAAAACGAAATCCACGGAATAAAAAGGCTTCTTCAGGGAATTAATAAAAAACAGCTTACGCGCATTGTAACGGCAGAACTGAATGAAGATAGTCATTTTGTCTATACGGCGCTTGATTTTTCAGATGATTTGCTTGCAATAAGAGAACTATTGAAATGCAGCAACCAGACAATCATCCTGAAAACAGCAGAAACTCTCAAACGCCTGAATTCACTCGATGATACGGCAAAAACAGTTGCGCTGGTGAAAATTACCGACGAAAATATCAAATCCATTATCCGCGCTCTTTGATTGACAGTGCTTATTCAGCATAGTAAAATTTACTATATGAAAAAGAGAGTTTTGTTAAGTATTGTCATCACGGGGATTGCTGCGGGGTTAAGCAGTCCGTACTGGTTGTACAGAGAACCCGTGAACGTTACTTTTGAAGCAGAAGGAAAAGGACAGACCACTTTTGAAATAGTCTTAAACAAAAAAGACGACGATTTGTTTTCCAGAAACAATAAAGCAAAGTTAGAAGTTAATTTGGATACAACATCTGAAATTACAATACCAGTTTATAAAGCGAAACACCCTAAACGGTTTCAAATCATTGCCAGACAAGACTTTCAGGAAGGGGGGGGGGGGCTCAGGCTCCGTAATATCAAGGTTGGAGGACATACTCTTGACCTGAAACAATTTTATGCAAATTCATGTTCATTTAAAGTTGACAAAAATTCTATTTTAATTACTGATCTGACAAACTTTTCACAGCTGTTTTCAAAAGAAAAACTTAATATAGTTCCAAAACCGGTTTTTGATGCAAAAGTTTTGACTATAATCCTTATTTTAAGCTATCTTCTTGCCTATAAACTGACCTCCTATGCGGCGGATTTTAAAAGCGTAAAAAATAAATCCCGAATTGAAATTTTATTTCTTACGGTATTTTTTGTACTGCTTATCCTGCCGGCTTTGAAAATAAATGATGAAATTTACAACAAAGGGGAAAACCGGAAACTTGCGGAATATAAGCCATTTATTACAAAAAATGAAATAAATTATAACTTCGGTAAGGATTTCAACAGCTGGTTTTCGGACAGATTTTTCGGCCGTACTTCGATTATACACCTGTATAACAAACTCAGATTTTTACTCACCGGCTATATATACAATCAGGGTGAATATTACTACAACAAAAAAACTCGGTGGGCTTTTTCAACAGAATGGCATAGTACCGGTGACCTGAGCAAAAATTTTACGGTTTATGAAAAAAATATTAAAAAACTGGAGGACTTTTGCAATAAAAACGGGATAAATCTATATATTGTTCTTGCTCCCGTGAAAGGGGAGGTTTATCCTGATGCGATTTATCCTTATAAAATCAAGTTTAATACCGGCAAAAAATTTGAAGAATACATAAATAAATCTTCCGGCAGAAAAATGGTAACTTATCCTTTGGAAAAAATGCAGGAAGATGCCAAAAAAGAATATGCTTTCCCGCAAGGAGATCCGCACTGGTCTGAATACGGCGCCTATTCTGCTTACAGAGTTTTAATGCAAAATATTAAAAAAGATTTTCCGGATATAAAAATTCTGAATGATGACGACTTTAATATTGAAAAAAAGAAATTCACCAGAACCGATTACCCGGGAACTTATTTCAATAAAGGGCATGAATACAATACAATGCGTATCAGCATAAAAAACAACAACACTCTCTACCCTTCTTATGAGAGTAAATTCGCTGACAAATTGCAAATCGTAACACACGATAGCAGAGCTTCTGCAGATTCGTTCTTTCCTTACGGAAATCCGGAGAAGGCTTACATAATAGGCACCTCTTTCAGTGAAAATCTTTATTTATTTCTGAGATATACATTTAAAGAAGTTAAAAAACGCCGGATTAATAATTCTTTTGAGCCTCCGGAATTCAAAATGTCGCGATGGGAAAAGGAAATTCTGGAGTTTAAACCGGATATTATGATTATAGTTATACAAAGCAACGGTATAAACGTATTTAGTGAATTATATGGCGGGGAAAAATAATGTTATTCAGTTCAATGAGTTTTATATATGTATTTTTACCGGTTGTGTGTTTCCTGTATTTAGCTGCAAGAAAAGAACTTCATAACCCGATTTTATTGATTGCAAGCATCCTGTTCTACGCCTGGGGAGAACCAAGATACCTTGCTATTATGCTCGTCACTATTATGGTTAACTATCTCGGCGCACTGCTGATTGAAAAATACCCTCTCAAAAAGAAACTTACACTTGTTCTTACTGTCGTTGTAAACCTCGGATTTTTAATCTATTTCAAATATTTTAACTTTATCCTTGAAAATATTAATGCCCTTTTCCATACAAATATTGATTTTATCAAAGTAATTATGCCAATAGGAATTTCCTTTTATACATTTCAGGCAATGTCGTACCTTATTGATGTCTTTAGAGGAGAGTGCAAAGCTCAAAAAGATGTTTATAAACTGGCTTTATATATTTGTCTTTTCCCGCAGCTTATTGCAGGGCCTATTGTTAAATACCACGATGTTGCGGAACAGATTGATTCAAGAGAAGTAAATTTTGAAAAAGTTGATATTGGTGTAAAACGGTTCATCATCGGACTTGCTAAAAAAATGCTCATTGCAAATACAATGGGGGCGATTGCCGATAAAATCTTTATTCAGGCACCTGATACATTTAGTCCGCTTGTCGCATGGATTGGAAGTCTCGCTTACACCATGCAGCTTTTCTATGATTTTTCGGGGTATTCAGATATGGCAATCGGTCTGGGGTTAATTTTCGGTTTCAGATTTATGGAAAACTTCAACTATCCGTATATCTCAAAATCCATAACCGAATTCTGGAGGAGATGGCATATATCGCTTTCCTCCTGGTTTAAACAGTATTTGTACATACCGCTCGGAGGCAACAGAATTAGCCAAAACCGCACATATATAAACCTTGCAATAGTATTTTTCTTAACCGGTCTGTGGCACGGCGCAAGCTGGAACTTCATATTCTGGGGGCTCTGGAACGGATTTTTTATAATTCTTGAAAAAATGACCGGCTGGCATAAAGAAACAGATAAACCTTTTATAAACTTCCTGAAACACCTGTACACCATTTTCATTTTTGTGCTCGGCTGGGTAATGTTCAGGGCTGACAATATGCACTATGCTCTCACTTATATTAAAAATATGTTCGGGCTCGTCAAAGTTCATGATATATCTTACGGCATAAGCTATTACGGCGATACAGTGGAAGTTTTGACCTTTATAATCGCGGTTGTATGCGCCATGCCGGTATTCTCAAAAATCCTTGAGATTAAACAGGAAAGAAAATTTCTGAGAAGTATTGTAAATATTTGGCTTATAATCCTGTTCATCCTCTCAACTGCTGCCATTGCCGCATCAACATACAATCCTTTTATCTATTTCAGATTTTAGGGAATTATATACAAGTTTACACTAAACAATATCGAAATTGTCACCCCTGAAATAAATTCAGTGCAGTCTCTGAACTCGTTTGCCTTCTTTTGCCGAAAACTTGTTTTCGAGCAAAATGACTCCTGGCGACAGGGTCTCTTTATGTAGAGATGCTGCACTTCGCAAGGACAGGCTCACGCAAAATTTTTAAGATCCTGAAACTAGTTCAGGATGACAAAAATTTTGGTTCGCTTTGTCAAACAAGTTCAGCATGACAGTATTAAGCTTATTTAGTGGAAACTTGTATATAATTCCCAGATTTTAAAGGGTTGAAATATTTTAAAATTACGATATAATATAAATATAGGGAAACGGACTAAAAGCCGTTACCTTCTAGCCCGTTCTTCGTTCCCTATATGAAGATTGAAATAATTTGTAAAAGATGTCCTATTAACCCTAGGGCATCTTTTATTATCTGTTTCCTCATATTCCACCTCCTTTCTGTCTTTGTCTTCGTATACTGTATGTGACAGGGGAGGTGATTGGAACTTACCCTCGGTATTATTATACAGGAAATATTATTAATTATCAATATCACCGGTTCATGAAATATTTATGCTAAAATATATTAAAAGAGGGTTAGTATGAATTTTGAAGAAAAAACATTAAGTTCAGAATGTGTTTATGAAGGCAGAATTATAAAGGTATGCCGCGATGAGGTAGAGCTTTCTACAGGCAAAAAATCCTTCCGTGAAGTGGTACACCACTCAGGCGGGGTTGTCATTCTTGCTTTTAAAGATGAAAACACCCTGCTTTTTGTAAAGCAGTTCAGGTACCCGCTAAAAGCAACTATTCTGGAGCTTCCGGCAGGCAAACTTGAGAAAGGTGAAGATCCCGACCTTGCCGCAGTTCGTGAACTTGAAGAAGAAACCGGATACCGCGCAAAAAACTGGCAGAATCTCGGTTATATATTCACCTCGGCAGGCTACAGCACTGAAAAATTATACCTCTACAAAGCTTCCGGACTTGAATTTGCCGGCGCCCATCCTGATGACGGTGAAATCCTTAAAACTCTGGAATTTAATGTTAATGATGTTTATAACATGATTAAATCCGGCGAAATCAGCGACGCCAAAACGCTCTGCGCAATTCTGAGAGGTCTGAAGTTATGATAAAAATGGTTGCAACCGATATTGACGGCACTGTTGTTAAGTGGGATACAAGTATTACAGACAGGGTCAAAAATTCTATTAAAAGCCTTTGCGATAAGGGGGTTAAGGTTGTTCTTGTCACCGGCAGAATGCACTGCGCAACAACTCATATTGCGGAAATTTTAGGACTTGGCACCCCGATAGTTTCCTATCAGGGCGGACTTATCAAAACACAGGACGGCGAAACCCTTTATCAGCAGAACTTAAGCAGTGATTACGCAAAAAAAATTATCAAATGGGCTCAAAAAAATCATATTCATATAAATCTATATCTTGATGACAAACTTTATGTTGAAAAAGATAACGACTTTGTAAAAAAATACACTGACGGCAAGTTCGTTTCCTACACAGTCTGCCCGTTTGCAAATCTTAAAATCGAAAATGTAAACAAAATTCTGGCAATTGATTATAATGATGCAGATAGGGTTACAGGCTGGGTGAAGGAGCTTCATAACACTTTTCCGGATTTGTATATCGTCAAATCCACCCCTTATTTTTGCGAAATCGGGAACCCGCACGCAACAAAGTCGGCAGGCGTTGAGTTTCTTGCAAAAATGTGGGGCATAAAAAAAGAAGAAATCCTCACCATAGGCGATCAGGACAACGATATTGAACTTTTGAAAGCGGGCGGAACCGCCGTTGCCATGGGTAATGCCACGGAAGAACTCAAAAAATATGCTGATTTTATTACAGATACCGTAGAAAACGACGGTTTTGCGCAGGCTATGGATAAATTTGTGTTTTCTGAACTTGAACGGGTATATTAAAAAAGAATTGTCCTGTAAAGCAAGTAAAGCGTCATACTTCCTCAACGAAATGAACAGCCGTTGTTCAGCGAAACTTTGACATGGCAAGTGCTGTCTGAGCGCAGCGAGTTCACTTGCCTTTGGTTGAGCTGATTACAAACGGCTAGTGAATGCAGTTACAGGCAGTATTTGCGCTGCTTGCTTTGATGGATATAACTAACTTTCCGCAGCCTTACTGTTTTTCCTTCATTTTGTAAACAAATGTAAAGCTTATGTAAAGTTTATATATGCTTTGCGCAATTTTTAAATACGAAATTACTTTATATAAATACAAGAGAAAATTAATTTACAGGAAAAAGAATCAAAGAGTATAGAGATGTAAACATTTGTAACAAAACCAGACAAACTCGGCTTAATCATTAAAGATTAATCAGAAAAGTGACGATTAAGAGAATGTGAGTAAATAATTCAATGGAGAAAGACAAAATGGCAATCGACAAATTTAACGGAAATTTAGGAAACGTAAACAATTTTCTATTCGGCAAAAAAGTTGAAAAGGAAGAAACTAAAAAAGCTGCGCCTAAAGAAAACGTACCTGTAGGACAGACACAGGCTGCAGCAGAAACAGCAAAAGCTGACAAAACAAATCTGAATCTTGATGCAAATGCTATCTGGGGTCTGCACCTTACAGCACAGGCTAAAAAGGTTGATACTTCAGACAAAGCAGTAGAGGCAAGAGCATCACAATTCTTCAAAACAGAACCTGACATTTACGCTTTGAAAAAAGAAGCAGGAATTCCTGCAGAGATTGACGGAATTGATGATGACATCGCAGAATTTTTAAGTCCGGAAACACTTTCATTCCTTGCAAAGGTTCCGCCTGAACAGGCTGAAAGGATTAGTAACGGCACCGTAAATGAATTTGACAGAATGATTGCTTTAGCATAAATAACAACTTATAAATAAACATTTACTCACACATATTGTGGCTGACAAAGTTATGTCAGCCATTTTATTTTAATGGATTTTTTCAGGCTTATGAGGTAGAATAGGTTTATGTATGAGATAAAAAAACAGATATATCTTGATTTAACAAAAAACCAGAAAAGTGCTCTCTGTAATTTTCTGCGCGCACTAGTGAAAAAGTCGCCGGAAACCGGCGTTGATGAAATTCTTGAGAAATTTCTTGAGGATGAAAAATATTATCTTGAGATAAATGCGTCAAGATTTGAGTTTCTTGCGGAAATGATTGACGATGAACAGTTTTTGAAAGATACAGAATTATACCTCAAAGAGTGCCGGAAGTATTACGACTACAAAAAAAAGCAGGAGCCGATAATTCAGGCAAACAAAGAGTTTGAAAAAAAGAAGAGAAAATTCCTGCAGGAAGTAAAAATGAGCAGGGAAGCCCCGACAAAAAAGCAGTTATATTATTATGAGCGTCTTTGCAAAAAGTATAACATCGAGAAAAAAGAGCTTACCTCAAAACTGGAGGCTCGCAACGAAATTGACAGGATAATTACAGAGCACGAAAAAGATAATCATATTGCTGAATGATGCAGAAAAACACAAATTCTTCTAAGATAACACAATGGAATTTAACAGTATAAAAGATTTTAAAAGTAATTTTGCAAATATTTATCACAGCAGCGTGGCACCTTCACTCAGGGGATATGAAAGCGACAGGCTTAAAGTACGCAAAAGCGCAATTCAATATACAATACTGGCACTTATCATTACCGGTATTGTATTTCTTGCAGGTTATTTTTATAATATTGATTTTCTGGCAGGTCTAAGCTTTTTTGGAGTGGTTATTGCCGCCTCAATATACTCGATCATGCAGAAAGGATTTGAGAACAAACTGAAATTACGTATAATGCCGGTTTTGATGAAGGCATTCGGGAATTTCAACTGGACAACCAGTCAGGTAATAGATACCGAATATATCAGGGCATCAAAAATTTTCAGAAGTTTTGAACGATGCAGCGTTGATGACAATTTTACAGGCATATACAGCGGTATGCCTGTAGAGATTTCCGAAGCACACCTTACATATACAACAAGGGATTCAAAAGGCAGAAGAACCACCCACACAAGATTCCGCGGAGTTCTAGTGAAAATAGGCGTTGGCAAAAACTTCACAGGACACACAATTGTAAGATGCAGAGAATTTATCGGGAATTTGAAAGTTTATGATGAAGTAAAGTTAGAGGATGTGGAATTTAATAAACAGTTTTTTGTTGATGCAAATGATCAGGTAGAAGCGCGGTTTCTTTTGACAACAGCATTTATGGAACGGTTCAAAAAAATCTCAAACGAGTTCGGCTCACAGCATGCTGAATGTTCGTTCAAAGACGGCAAACTTCTTATTGCGCTTTCTACTAACGAAGATTTATTCAAACTCGGTTCCCTTGGCACTCCTGTGACTGACACCGCACCTTATATGAAACTTCTAAAAGAAATTATCTCAATTCTTGAAATGATTGATTACCTGAAAGTGACAGATAAAACCGGATTATAATATGACAACCATCCACGAAATAGTAAAAATTCTGACAGACAGCGGTATTGAGCCTAATGAGGCCAATATTGAAGTAAAAATGCTTATTGAACATTTTGCAGGCTACGGTGTAAAAGACATAATCCTCGGCAAAAAAATCGACAGCGATAAGCTTAAAATAGTTGAAGAAAAAGCAAAACTCCGCGCGCAAACACGACAGCCAATACAGCATATAATCGGGTTTGCAGACTTTATGGGCGAAAAATTCATAGTAAACAAACACGTGCTTATTCCGCGCGATGAAACCGAATTGCTTGTCAGAAAAGCCATAGAAATAATTAACAAAAACGATTACAGATTCGCGCTGGATGTCGGAACAGGAAGCGGCTGCATTGCCTGCATGATTGCAAAACACACGGACTGTCAGGTTATAGGGCTGGATATTTCTACAGACGCGCTGAATACGGCACTTGACAACGCCTCGCGCTTGAACCTTTTCAACAAAGCAATTTTCAGAAAATCCGACATTTTTTCCAATGTGAAACCTGCTGAAAGCTTTGATATTATAATTTCAAACCCGCCGTACATCCCGCCATCCCAAAAATCAGTCATTCAGACAGAAGTAAAATTTGATCCGGAAATTGCGCTTTTCACCGCTGATGAAAAAGGGCTTGAATTTTACGAAAAAATAACATCGGGCGCAGGTAACATTCTGACAAAAGACGGACATCTCCTTTTTGAAACAGGCGCAGGGCAGTCCGAAGCAGTAAAAGCATTGATGGAGGGTGCCGGCTTTACCGGAATAGAAATTACAAAAGACCTTGCCGGCATTGACAGGGTAATCTGCGGACAGCTTAATGCCTAGATGCCCGACAAAAAAACGTGGAGTCTCTCAGCTGTATTCCTGTGTGAATCATAAATCATAGAAATAAACGGATAAATTTTATTTATCTCGTCAGAATTTTCAAGATTGTTTTCACAGTAGCCTTTCAGAACCTCAATAACGTTCTGTTCTTCTGTTAGTGCATTCTGTATTCCGTATAATTCAAAAATAAATTTTTCTTTTGTCATGGCCTTTCCTTAATTCCACAATTATATTATACACCAAAATTTTTAAAAACGGAAGTATAATTAATAAAAATTTTCAAAACTCCTGCTCTTGAAGCAGGAAATTTTTTACATATAATTAAAATTATGAAATACAGAGAAAACGTAAGAAACTTTTGCATAATTGCCCATATTGACCACGGGAAATCAACACTTGCCGACAGACTGCTGGAACTCACAGGAACAGTTGCCCAGCGCGATATGCAGAATCAGATAATGGATTCAATGGATATTGAACGCGAACGCGGGATTACAATAAAACTCAATGCTGCAAGAATGAATTACAAAGCCAAAAACGGCAAAGAATATATTCTTAACCTTATTGACACTCCGGGTCATGTAGATTTTTCTTATGAAGTTTCCCGCTCTCTAGCTGCTTGCGAAGGCGCGCTTTTGATTGTAGATTCAACCCAGGGGGTAGAGGCGCAGACGCTCGCAAATGTTTATCTTGCGGCAGAGCAGAACCTTGAAATTATTCCTGTAATCAATAAAATTGACCTGCCGTCCGCTGATGTAGAGCGTGTTCGGGAAGAAATTGAAGAAGTTTTAGGAATTGATGCTTCTCTTGCAATTCCGGTGAGTGCTAAAGCAGGTATCGGGATTGAAGATGTACTTGAGGCAATTGTAGACCTTATCCCTCCGCCAGAGGATACAAGCGATAAACCATTAAGAGCGCTGGTATTTGACAGTGCTTACGACCAGTATCTGGGAACACTTTGCTTCTTTAAAGTTATTGACGGCAAAATAAGGCTTGGCGACAAAGTTAAATTTATGGCATCAGGCAAGGAATACGAAGTTGTTGAACTTGGATACCAGACCCCTTCGAGAGTTCAGGTAGATGAACTTGTATGCGGGGATGTAGGGTATTTTGCAGGCTCAATTAAAGAACTTACAAGATTTGTCGGGGATACGCTTACAACGGTTGAAAACCCTGCAAAAGAGCCGCTTCCCGGGTACAAAGAAGCGCTTCCTATGGTATTTTCGGGGATGTATCCGGTTGATAACGATGATTACGCAGACCTCAAAGAGGCTCTTGAAAAACTTAAGCTCAACGACAGCAGCATAACTTTTGAACCAGAAACCTCAAGTGCTTTAGGTTTCGGCTTCCGCTGCGGGTTTCTCGGGATGCTCCACATGGAAATCGCTCAGGAAAGACTTGAGCGCGAATATGACCTTGATTTAGTTACAACAGCGCCTTCCGTAGTTTATAAAGTTCACAAAACCAACGGTGAGATTGTTGAAATTGACAACCCTGCAAACCTTCCGCCGGCGCAGGTCAGAGATTATATAGAAGAACCTTACGTGAAGGTACAGATAATAACCCCGAACGATTATGTAGGCACTCTTATGGAGCTTGCCCAGACAAAACGCGGAATTTTCAAAAACATGTCCTACCTTGACAAAATCCGCGCAAGCCTTGAGTATGAAATCCCGTTGAGTGAAGTTATCACCGATTTTTACGACCAGTTGAAATCCCGCTCTAAAGGCTACGCAAGCATGGATTACGAATTCTGCGGCTACAAACGCTCAAAACTCGTTAAACTTGATATTATGCTTGCCGGTGAAATCGTCGACGCGCTTTCTGTAATCTGTCACGAGGACAGCGCTTTTTATATCGGGCAGAAGCTTACCTCAAAGTTGAAAGAAATAATCCCGCGCCAGCTTTTTGAAGTTCCGGTACAGGCAGCAGTCGGCGGCAGAGTCATCGCAAGGACAAATATTAAAGCAATGAGAAAGAACGTCCTTGACAAATGTTACGGAGGCGACATCAGCCGTAAACGTAAACTTCTTGAAAAACAGAAAAAGGGCAAAAAACGTATGAAATCAGTCGGCCGTGTTGAAGTTCCGCAGGAAGCGTTCATGGCTGTACTAAGTCTTGATGAGGACTAATAATAGAACATCACCCGTGCTATATTAAGCTATAGAGAAGCAGAACCTTCTGGTTAGCGTTAAAGAATGCTCCGGAACACCGGTTAAGGTGGCGCAAAATTACACCCCTGTGTGCGAGACAGGGAAGTTTTAGTTCCCTGCCAGTTTGCTGTTTCGGCTTTTCAATACTTTTTTTACTTTAGGGCCGCTTACCGTTTCTTTACCAGGGGCTTTGCCAAGGCTCCATCTGAATCCTCCGGTTATCGCT
>CASFGU010000030.1 GCA_949294395.1 uncultured bacterium | reverse complement strand
GTTCTGTTTCCTTCTGCAATGTTTCCTGAGAAACTGATGGGTTTAACCTCAATTCCGCAAGCGGATCCACAGGGCTCAGACGTATGATAAAAAAGCTTATGATTGATACTATTATCAAAAGCGGTATGGATTGAAGTATTCTCTTTAGTATGTAGATTAGTATTTGCATTACGACCCCTCACCTGCCCTTCGGGCATCCTCTCCCGCAAGGGGCGAGGAATTTATATAAATTTCCTCTATATTATGCGTAACCCCGCCGAGGGATGTCGGAAAAACATTTTTGAACTTAGTTCGAATTGCAGAGATAATTAATGGCGAATATATGTAAACAAATGGTTTTTCTTCATAAGCAATAGCCTGATATTCGTCATAGAATTTTTTTCTGCTTTCAAAATCAGTTGCCAGTGCACCCTGCGTATAAAGATAGTCAATTCTTTTTTCCCACGGATAGCGGTCGTCTTTTGTGTAATCTGCCGGCCGCTGATTGAACATGTGAAGTGTTCCGTTTGACATCCAGACATTTTTCCCGCCGTTCGGCTCAAGAGGAGAGCCTGTCAAACCCATTATCACCATATCCCAGTCAAGAGTATTTACAAGTTTGTTCACAAGCGAATTAAACTCAATCGGTTTAAAATTCACCTTCATTCCTAAATCTTCCAAATCCTGCTTCACCATAACCCCGATTGCTTCACGTTCCGTGTTTCCCGCGTTTGTATAAAGGTCAAATTCTACATGGTTTCCGTATTTGTCAAGAAGATGTCCTTTTTTATCCCATCTGTAACCTGATTTTTTAAGCAGTTCTTTGGATTTTTCAATATTTTTTTCGTATGCAGGAAGCTTTTCATTCAGAAAAATCGAATTAAGGCTTTCTGCAGTATATAAAGGTGCCCCGAGCCCGTTTGCAATATTCATAACCATATTTTTTCTGTCTATGGCGTAATCCACTGCCTGCCTGAAATTCTTATCCTGAAACCAGCGTTGTTTCTTTATGTCAACATGGAATTTTCCGTCTTTGTCTTTTCTGTTGTTAAGGTTAAATGATGCAAACATTGTTCCCGTATTCGGGCCAAGGTTGTAAATTTTAAAATCGGAATGCTTTTCCAGCTCCTTGAACCTTGCGACATTCGCCCCTTGAAGTCCTATAACATCAAGTTCTCCGCCTTCAAATTTCAAAACTTCGTTATTTATGTCACCCACAATCAAATATACCAGTTTATCCAGATACGGAAGTTTTTCGTCTTTTGTATTGATAATGTAATAATCCGGATTCCGCTCAAACACGACACGCTGAGCCGGCACGTACTCTTTCAGCCTGAAAGCACCTGACGTTACGAAAGTTTTCGGGTCTGCATTGGTGGACAAAAATGTATCAAAATACGCTTTTCCTTTTTTTACTGCAGGTTCAAAAACGTGTTTCGGGGCAATAGGATTTGAAAGCATTCTGATAAACGGTGCAAACGGCTGCGGAGTTTTAAATTCCACGGTGTAGTCATCAATTTTTCTGACTGTCGGAAGTTTGCCGTCAATAACGATTGAATCCCTGATAGAAGTGTTTCCGAATCCGTCAAAAACTATATTCTGCCACGTAAAAACCACATCATCCGCCGTAATCGGTTTTCCGTCCGACCATTTTATTCCTTTTCTCAAGTGTATTAAATATGTATCTCCGTCGACTGTAAAATCTTTTGCAAGTTTCGGTATCGGCTCGCCCGTAACAGCGTTTGTCGAAAGCAATCCGTCATACATTATTTCGGAAAGCAGGGTTGAAATATTATCTTTTGAATTAAACGGGTTAAACGTTTTCGGGCCTTCACCTATTGTTGAGGCAACAAGAGTTCCGCCGAATTTTCCGGCAGGTGCCTGTGACTGAAGATAATCAACCCCGTTAAGTGTAACATTTTTCTGCGGCGGAGGATAGTTAATATTTTCAACCGCGGAAGTTTGGACTGCGGGTTTTTGCACAGATTCCTGAATATCGACTCTGATACAGGCTTTCGCAAACAGAGCAATCAATATTAAAATTAATACAACATAACCCGCTTTTTTCATATAAAAAGCTTACCATAAAAAATAAGTTTTTTTATAGTCAGTGGGGTAATATGCGAAAAAAATAAAGGGGGTGTCCCCCCCCCCCTCTTTTGTAAAGGGGGAAATGAAAGGGGAATTTTTCTTCATGTCATTCTGAAACATTAACCGCTGCGACTCACGGGAATTGTCACTGTTCAGAATCTCTTTCATGTATAGGGTGAGAGATCATGAACAGCTTGAAAAATAAAGTTTCGCCTGAAAAGGCTCAAATAATTTTCTATGCTTTCAGGATGACATGATGCGGCGGCTGTGCGATTACGGAGTATCGAAAAACCCTCCGGCACATTCGTGCCACCTCCCTTATGAAGGGAGGCATTATACTCCCTCGCCCTTTGGGAGAAAGGGCTGGGGTGAGGGGGCTTACATAATTGAAATAAGGTCGGCAGAGCCTTAGCCCCCTTTTATAAAAGTATAGTAGGTCGGATTTATAAATCCGACAGAATTTTGTTTTGCCACCGTAACAGTAGTATTAATTTTCTCAACACGCTCCCGCTATCGTTTCGAAAACAAATACAACTTTTCCTTTCACCCTTTCAAACGTTCATCTTTTCAACTTTGCCGGCGAGGTCGGTCAAGCATACCTGTCCGGCAGCCGCACTACTTGCAGCTTGTTTTCTTGTCCCAGTCAAGCCCTTTGCAGTGCAGGTAATCCATGTTTTCATTTACAAGAACCCAGGCTGTGCAGCCTCTGCCCTGTACTGTTGAGTCTTTACCGCTTGCGTTTGTTATATCACAGTAATCCTTAAATTTGTAGTAATGGTTTTGATGACCGTAAGGTTTTACCCCTTCTGGCGACAGGTAGAAGTTAAATTCGCTTACCCCCAGCTGCGCATCCCTTTCCGGTAAAAATACATAAATGTCACCACAGGATGTATTACCAATGCACCCCTCATTCATCCAGCCGAAAAAGAGAATGGTTCCGTCTGCAAGATATAAAAGGCTGTCGCTGTTTGTAGTTCCAAGTGTTGGCGTTCCGCTTGAAGTGTTGTAATTTCTGCCGTCAAGAGAAACGTATTTCCGAAATGTATGAGGGCGGCTGCCGGTATTTTTTATGTATTTTGCAAAAATGTTTCTTACAATAACCGATGAATTAGCGTAATCATAAACAGGATTGCCATTATCGTCGGTTTCTCCTGTATCAGAATCTTTTATTCCCCAGTTTTCAGGGCTGCCATACTCATTCTTTGCCATAAGAAATGCCTGTGAAAGCACAGAGTATGCCTTTTTAACCTGTGTAATCCTCTGTTTTTCCTTGTATTTCCCGACAAGTGACGGAATTGTCATTGCCGCAACCACGCCTATTATTCCGAGTGTGATTAAAACTTCAGCTAACGTAAATCCTGTATATCTTTTCATAAATACCACCCAAAAAATTACCTCTTATATACAAAGTATAAATTATATTTCGTATTTTGTCAATATAATATTACCTTATTGTTCCTGTTAAGATTATCCGATTAAATTTAATATTTTTTTGAACAGAGCCGGTCGGATGCTGACGCGGCTTAAACACTAAAATAACAGAAAGAGGCGGTATGAACTTAAAGAAATCTTTTGCGCAGAAGCTGAAACTTATCAGGAAACGCCGTGGCCTTACGCAGGAGGAGCTTGCGGAGCTGGTGGAGGTTGCGCCGCGGCATATTTCGTTTATAGAAACTGCCAGAAGCTTTCCTTCATGCGATTTGCTGGAAAGACTTTGTAAGGTTTTGAATATTGATTACGCCGAACTTTTTGAATTTGAAGAAGAAATTAGCAGAAACGAACTCATGGAAAGAACTATTTCAGAACTGCATAGATTGGATGATAGACAGCTTAAATATATTTACAAAATGGCTGCCGGATTATAGGGTATTTTACATTGAAATTCTTTTGTTATAATATAAAATCACGGTTATAATATTTATTAAGAGGGAATTAAAGAAATGCAAGTATCAATCAACTGGTTAAACGAATTCGTAGACTTATCAAACAAAGATGAACAACAGATTGCCCATGAGCTTACTATGAGCGGGCTGGAAGTAGAAGCTATTGAAGAAGTTAAACCTCGATTTACAAATATCAAAACAGTTAAAATCGAAAAGATTGATAACCATCCGAACTCTGACCATCTTCACCTTGTTACAGTTAACACAGGTTCGGGAGAGAAAACAGTTGTATGCGGTGCGCAAAACATTAAAGAAGGGCAGATTGTTCCTTATGCGTCTGTCGGAAGTCAGGTTCTGGACAGGAAAACAGGCGAAATGTTTACTCTCACTCCTGCCGTTATCAGAGGGGTTGAATCTCAGGGAATGCTCTGTTCTGCCGATGAACTCGGGGTTGCCGAACGCAACTATCAGGAGGAGGACGGTATTCTTATTCTCAATAGAATTTTCCCTGGTGTTAAGGTTGGCGAGAATGTTGAGGATGTTTTAGGTTTTGAAAAAGATACGATTATCGATGTTGCGCCGACTGCAAACAGGGGCGATCAGATGTCTGTAATCGGGGTTGCCAGAGAATTAAGCTCTCTTTTTAATACTCCGTTGAAATTTTCTCCGCTTGAGGCAGCAAGAGATTTTTCCACAGACAAATTCAAAGTTGAAATTATTGATAAAGATGTTTGCAAATACTATTCAATCGGTATCCTGAAAGATATTAAGATTAAGCCGTCGCCTGACTGGATGCAGAAAAGGCTTATCTCCTCCGGTATCCGTGCAATAAATAACGTAGTTGATATTACCAACTATGTTCTTCTTGAATACGGCACCCCGTTACATGCTTTTGATTTGAACAAGCTTGACGGATATTTGTGCGTAAGACGTGCAAAGGACGGGGAAACTCTTGTTACTCTCGACGGCGTTGAACGTCAGCTTACACATGACAGTGTGCTTATTGCGACTAAAGAAAAACCTGTATGTTTGGGCGGAGTTTTCGGCGGCGAGAATTCCGAAATTGATGACAACACAACAGCAATTGCGCTTGAAGCAGCGTATTTCCCTCCTGCAAGCAACAGAAAATCGTCGCGCAGCGTAGGTTACAGAAGCGAAGCCTGTGCACGATTTGAGCGCGGGGTGGATATAGAGGCTGTAAAACCGGCGCTTCTGCGCGCAATGCAGCTTCTTGTAGAATACGCTGATGCTAAAGTTGAAGGTATTGTAGAAGCCGGCGATAATACGCTTGAGCCAATTGAGATTACCCTGCGTTATGCTCAGGTAAAAAGAATTCTGGGGTGTGAGATTGCTCCTGAAAGATGCGATTCCATACTTGAAAATCTCGGGTTTAAAAAACTCGGAGGAAATGTTGCCGCTTCAAAATTTATTGTTCCGTCATTCAGAGCCTGTGATGTTACAAGAGAGATTGATCTGATTGAAGAAATTGCGCGTATTAACGGCTATGATAAAGTTTCCCCGACGCTGCCAAATAAAATGCAGACTCCTGTAATCATTCTTGAAGAAAGGGTTATAAAGAAAGTTCATGAATTGATGCTTTCTTCGGGATTGAATGAAATCGTAACAACTTCATTAATCGGAAAGCCTATGTTAGATAAATATATGCTTTCTTACGAGGATGACAGAGCTGTTAAAGTTTTGAAGCCTGTGAGCGAGGAAAGCGCTATGCTCAGACAAACTCTTGCTGCCAGTGTGCTTAACTGTTTGAAGTTCAATTACGACAACGGGCAGAAAACTTTCTGGGCTTATGAAATAGGTAAAACTTACGACTTTGGCGGTGCTTCTGATGAAAAAAATACAGGAGTTAAGGAAACAAGAGTGCTGGCAGGTGTAATTACAGGCGATGTTGAAAATTCTAAATGGCAGGTAAAAACTGCCCCTGACTTCTATACAGTTAAGGGTATTCTTGAAAATCTTTTTAACGAACTTGGTGTGGAAAAGAGGATTAAGCTTATGTCTTATGACAAATCCCCTCTTGCAGAGAAACTTGAAATTCTCCATCCGTACAGAAGTGCTGCAGTGAATATTCTCGGCAAAAATATGACAACAGCCGGTTATTTCGGTCAAATTCATCCGCTTTTGAAAGATAAGATGAAATTAAATCAGGATGCGTTTATTTTCCACATTGATTTAGATGCTTTGATTGGAATTATCAAAGAAACAGTTCCGAGATTTAAGCAGCTTCCGCAGTTCCCTGAAGTAAAAAGAGATCTGGCGTTTGTTATCGGACAGGATGTGACTTATGACGATATTCAGCGCGTCATAAAAGGCGGAGTTCAGCAGAATATTTTCAAAGGCTGCGAAGTATTCGACGTTTATCAGGGTGAAAATATTGAAAAAGGCTATAAGAGTCTTGCGGTCAGAATTTATATGCAGGATGAAAAAGCTACCCTGACCGATGAGGTTATCGACAGGCAGATGCAGTCTGTAAGAGAAAAACTTCAAAAAACTTATGCTGATATAACTTTTAGGGAGTAATTTTCTATGAAAAAGGTAATACTTACAGTATTGTTATTTTTCTTGCTGGGGCTTAGTGCGTCAGCGGCTGATGTAATGCCTTCAATTGTCAGTCTTTCCAACACAAATACTCTCGGGGTTTATCAGGTCGGGAATACAATAGTTCTGCGTTCTGCACCGGATGACAAAGCCCCGATAATTAAGGTTATAAAATGGGATGATAATAAACTGGAGCCGTCTGATTTGAAGTTTTCGGAAGTATTTGTTGTGCTGAAAACTTCAAAAGACCTTGCGCTTATGGCAGTTACCGATGAAACCGAGGACTGGGTTGAACTTTTATATAGCAACGAAACCGGCGAGCGCGGCTGGATGAAGAAGGATGATCCGTATAAATTTTCAAGCTGGTACAATTTTTACAGTATGTATGGCAAAAAATACGGGCTGTTTATTCTGACCGGCGCCCCGCAAACAGCACGGGAAATGCGCGGTTCTGCTGAGGATACCTCAAAGGTTCTGGCGGAAATTAATACACCCGTAAAAATAAATCTCAATGTAATCCGTGGAAACTGGATGTTATTGAGCGTTATGGATATGGACAGGGTTCCAAAAACCGGCTATGTGCGCTGGAGAAGCGATGACGGGGTTAAATACCTTTTTCCGGCAATAAAATAATCTGTTTTCATAAAGGCGTAAAGGTGATATAAGCTTATAACCTGTAACTTCATTCGCTAGACAATTGTAATCTGCTCAATCCCAAGCAAGTGAACTCGCTTACGCTCAGACAGCACTTGCTTTGTTGTTATTTCGCAGAACATTGTCTGCTCATTGCGTTGAGGTTATAAGCTTATATCACCTTCGCGTCTTTTATTATAGAAATAAAGGTTTATTAATGTAACGTTTGTTAAAAACCTCTCGACAAAGCGTTTTGTTTGTTGTAACATTTGCTTACATGCAGAAATATAAATACTAAAGGAGAATTACTATGCAGGTTATATTAAAAAAAGATGTTCAAAACCTCGGCGAAGCCGGTGATATGGTTAATGTAAAAGACGGTTATGCCAGAAACTTCCTTCTGCCTCAGAATTTTGCAGAAATCGCAACAGAAGGCGCTGTTAAAAACCGTGAGCAGAATTTAGCAAGAATTAAAGCTAAACAGGAAAAACTTCACAAAGAAGCTCTTGAAGTTGCTGAAAAAATTGAAAAATTTGCTGAATTGAAATTGAGCGCTAAGGCCGGAGAATCAGGCAAATTGTTCGGTACTATTACTACTAAAAAATTGACTGAAGAACTTCACGCTCAATCAGGTATTGAAGTTGACAGAAAAAATGTTTCTTTGAGCGCTCCTATCAACAGAGTAGGCGAATACACTATGCTTATCAAATTAACTTCTAAAGTTAAAACTGAACTGAAAGTTACTGTTACCGCTTCGGAAATATTAAAAGAAGCTGTTGAGGAAGAAGAAGTTTCTGAAGAAGCATAGTTTTTCAGCGGTTGCAGTGCAGGTTGATGCTATGCGGGGGTGAGGGAAGAAGGCTACAACCCTCCGGTATCTCTGGCGCTAACAGAAAAACGCCGAAAAGACAGAACATAGCATTACAGATTGGATAGGAGGGTTAATGGGAAATTTATCAAAACTAAAGCTTGAATGTTTAGCGATAGGTTCCCTGCCTCATAACAATCTTAAAGACGCAATGAATGTGGTTGAAAAGTATTTTGATATTCCTTTCTGGCCGCAGCTCGCAAAAATTAGTAAAAATGAAGACATGATTGTCCAGTTTCTGGAAGGCATGCCTTCATTTTTTATTGATAAAGAAAACGGTAAAGTCTTTCTGGATACAGAATATGACGAATTCTTTGAGGATCTGGAGCAGTTTTTTACAGACTATGAAGAAATTATATCTGATATAAATTCACCTGCGCTTGATAAATATGCAATCTCACCGTCATTTTCTGCTGCCATTCCGGAATTTTTAAAAATAATCAGGAACAAAAGACCCGAATTTGCAAAAGGTCAGATTGTGGGGCCGTTTACTCTTTCAACAACACTTGTGGATAAGAACGGCAGATGCGCTATCTATGATGAAACTTTAAAAGAAATTATTATCAAAACCCTTATAATAAAGGCACTATGGCAGATTCGAGAAATCAAACGCGCAAACCCTGATACAGTACCGGTTATTTTTATTGATGAACCTTCTATATCACAGCTTGGAACATCCGCGTATGTAACTGTTTCCCCACAGGAGGTTATTGATATGTTTAGTGAGGTCGCCGGTATAATTCAAAATGCTGGTGCTCTTTGTGCTATTCATTGCTGCGGAAAATGCGACTGGCGGGTTCCGATTAAAAGCGGGATAAATATTATAAATCTAGATGCCTACAGTTTTGCACAAAACCTGAGCCTTTTTAAAGCTGATGTTGAAGGTTTTCTTAAAAACGGCGGGAAAATTGCCTGGGGTGTTGTTCCTACTCTTGATAAAGATGCGTTGGAGCGTGCAGATGAAAAACTTCTGGAAGAGAAGTTTGTTACAGCTGTAAAATATTTGACCGGAAAAGGAATTGATGAGAAACTTGTTATACATAATTCTATTATTACGCCTTCCTGCGGCGCAGGCTCCCTTCCGGTTACGCTTGCAGAAAAGGCAATGATGTTAACACGTAATTTGTCAGACAGTTTAAAAGAGAGGTACAAAGTTTGACCTGTAAATTAGCAATAACCGGTAAAAGCGGAAGCGGCAAGACTACAATTGTAAAAGCATTTTTAAAAATATTTCAGGAAGCATTTCCTGATAAATCTGTACTGCTTTTTGACAACGATCTTGCAGGTGAACTCGGACACAGCTTCGGGCTTGATATTCGCAACACCATATACGGTATCAGAAGTGGTAAACACGAGTATAAAACCGGTATTCCGGAACACATGTCAAAGCAGGAATTTATTGAGTGGGCCATGGAAGATATTCTTGTACCGCTGAATGACAATGTTGATATTATTGTTTCGTGGTTTGTCGGCTCAAAAGACTGCCGTTGCCCGATTACAGGGCAGATTAACGATGCCGTTTTAAAACTAATCGAAAGATACGATATAGTAATTTTTGACTGTGAATTTGATTTGAAGTATCTTAATCAACTTGTTGATACGGAAATTGATACAACAATTATTGTTGCAAATCCTACAGAAGCCTCTGCACATCTTTCAAAACGGATTGAACTGTTTAGTTCAAAGTATGCCGCAGGCAATCAGCTCGGAGTTGTGATTAATAGGGTTGAAAATAGTGATATAACAGTAGTTTATGAACTTTTGAAAAAATACGAACTTGATGTTCTCGGTGTTATTCCGTTTGACAAATCGCTTACAGAAAAAGAAAATTCCATAAAAAGGGATTCTGATATTGTTGTGGATGCGATAAAGCAGTTTTATTTCAGGCTAAACCTGCCTCAGGAGAAAGTGTAGGTGCTGGGTGGCTCAAATTCTTGACGGTAAAAAATTAAGAGATGAAATTCTTGAAGAGTTGAAAGTTAAAATTGACACGTTTGAGAAAAAACCTTCCTTATGCGTTATTTTGGTCGGGAATAATGATGCCAGTGCTATTTATGTAAATAACAAGAAAAAAACTGCCGAAAAACTCGGTATTAATTCGCTTGTTCTGACTTATCCGCAGGACGTTACAGAAGAGGAGCTTCTTGCAAAAATTCAGGAATTAAACGCTGATAATAGGATTAATGCAATTCTTGTACAGCTTCCTCTGCCGGCTCATATCGACTGCAAAAAAATTACGAATGCAATCTCGCCAATGAAAGATGTCGACGGCTTCACTGCGGAAAATTTCGGGAAACTTTTTGCCGGACAAAAACCCTATGTTTACCCGTGCACTCCGAAAGGTATTCTGCTGCTTCTGGATAAATATAATATTGAACTTGACGGCAAGCATGCAGTCGTTGTCGGGCGTTCAAATATTGTAGGAAAACCAATGGCAATGATGCTTTTGAATCGTAATGCCACGGTTACCGTCTGTCACAGCCATACAAAAAATCTTGCAGACATAATAAAAACTGCAGATGTGCTTGTGTCTGCAGTTGGTGAAAAATTAATAGAAGATAATATGTTAAAGCCGAATTGTGTGGTAATAGATGTGGGGATTTATAAGGATTCTTCCGGTAAAACCCGCGGGGATGTGGACTTTGAAGCCGCTTCTAAAGTTGCCTCTTTTATCTCGCCTGTTCCCGGCGGAGTTGGCCCTATGACTATTGCATCATTGATGCTTAATACTGTTGAATTGTTCTGTTTGCAAAATAAAAGAAGTTCGGGCACATAAGCATTTCATCACTTCACCACAAACTTCTTTTATTTTTCTAAATTATTTTTTATTACTTAGTTATTAGCCGCCGATAAGGTTGAGACCACAGCTGTTCTTGATATTATTTGTAACAAGCTGTTTCATACTGCTTATCTCATTATCAAGGAGGTTAATCTGCGTATCCAGCGTATCCTGCCGCGTTGTTAGATACTCTTCTTGCTGCTGCAGTGTAATGTAATAAGGATCGTTCTCTAGTTCGCCTGACGAACCTTCTGCATCATACTGCTGGGATAGGTATCCCATCTCTTTGCTAACCCAGTTTGCCTGATTCATTACCAGAGTTTGTTCAAACTGTAGTTGGTTTTTCTGTAACGTGAATAAACTTTTTTGTGAGTCTATTGCTAAAAAAGACATTTTTGCTCTCCTTCGTTAGTTTTTCATTCTCTCTTACTCATATAAAGTATTTTGTAAAAGTCTAATTTCACGTTTTGCATTTTTTGTTACATTTCTTAATGTAAGTTGCAGAAAAAGCGGGTAAGCCTGCAAAAAAAGCTCATCCTGAACTTGTTTCAGGAGCTACTCAGTCGTTAAGGCTACAAAAAGATGTTTAACATTAGTGCAATAAAAAGAGTACCTTACAAAAGGTACTCTTTTCATATTTAATATAAGTATTAACGTTTTGAGAACTGGAAGCGTTTTCTTGCTCTTTTTCTGCCGTATTTTTTACGTTCTTTAACACGCGGATCGCGGGTTAAAAGACCTTCAAGTCTTAAAACGTTTCTGTATTCTTCGTTAGCTTTTACGAGCGCTCTTGAAATACCGTGTCTGATAGCGCCGCATTGGGCAACGACACCGCCGCCTACAGCTTTCACTCTAACGTCGTATTTTTCCTGATTGTCAGTTAAAACTAACGGTCTGTATACTAACATTTCAACTGCAGGTCTATTACCGATATAGTTTCTTAAAGTTTTACCGTTAACAAAGATTCTGCCTTTGCCTTTTACTAACTTTACCACTGCAATAGAGGTTTTTCTGCGGCCTGTTGCCATAATTTCTTTATCTGCCATTACTTAGCCTCCTTTTCCAACACAATTGGTTTCTGCGCAGCGTGCGGATGTTCGCTTCCTGCATAGATTTTCAATTTAGTTAACTGCTGTGCACCGAGTGTATTATGAGGGAGCATGCCTTTAACAGCTTTTTCTATAGCAAGAGTTCCGTCTTTTTCCATTAATTCTTTGAAACTTGCTGATTTCAAACCGCCCGGATAGCCTGTGTGGTGGTAGTAAATCTTATCAGTTTCCTTGTTGCCTGTTACACGAACCTTGTCAGCATTGATTACGATAACGAAATCGCCGGTATCAACGTTAGGAGTGTATTCAGGTTTATTTTTGCCTCTTAAAATGTTGGCAATTCTGGCAGCCAATCTGCCGAGAATTTCATCCTCAGCATCAATCAGATACCATTTTCTTTCAACTTCCAGAGGTTTTGCTGAATATGTTTTCATTATTCGTCTCCGTTTATGTTTTTTAATATTGTACTTCTATCAGTGTCAATCCGTAAGGACTGACTGTTGCACCAGCCTTTCGGCGGTCTTTTGCATCAAGCACATCTTTCATGTGGCTTGATAGCAGGTTATGACCTTCTATTTCCAGAAGGGTTCCGACGATTGTTCTCACCATATTATAGAGAAATCTGTTCCCCGTAATATCAATCACAATCCGGTCGCCGGCTCTCCTGCATCCGGCGCTCTCGATAAAACAGACTCTGCTCGGGTTCAGCGTTCCGGAACTTTTAAAACTTGAAAAGTCATGCTCGCCTTTTAGATAATTCAGGGCTTCCTGCATTCTTTCGATGTTAATTTCATACTTAATCCTCATTAAATCGCCGTCAAAAGCATTTTTGCATTTACGATTTATAAATTCAAATCTGTAATGACGCCGTTTGGCGGATTTCTGTGCATGAAAATCAGGGCTGACTTCTTTCAAATCCGTGACAGAAATATCATGAGGCAGAATTTCATTCAGATGATACATAAACTCAGAAGCAACAATCGTTTTATCTGTATCAAAGTGAACGACCTGACCTAATGAATTCACACCTCTGTCTGTTCGTCCGGAAAAGACTGTTTTTACCGGTCTTATTATTGGGTTATTTCCGCTTTTGCAATCACCTTCAGTATAGATTGTGTTGCTGCGTTCATTTTCTTTACTGTTGCAACAGCGGTTTTCTAACATTGTTTTCTGCCCGTCCTGCTTTTGTAAGCTCGGGCTGTTGTCACAACGTTTACCTGTTATCAAAGTGCTGAGAGCCTTTTCAAGTTCGCCCTGTATGGTCGGTATTTCTATTGGTTTGCCGTTTCTGAATTGTATCTGGCTTCCGGCATAGTTTTTACCGATATACTGAACTTTAAAGGCATAACGCATTGTGCTTATACCAGCTGGATTAAAGCCATTTCAGAAGCATCGCCGCGTCTTGGCGGTAATCTGAATATTCTTGTGTAGCCGCCTTTGCGGTCTGAATATTTTTTGCCGATTACAACAAACAGTTTTCTAAGAACTGTCTGAGGTGCCAGTTTTTTGTCTGCTACCGGTGCTTCAAACACTTCTCCTGTTGCTAAATCCATATAGCTGCCGGTTTCTTTGTTATAAATATGTCTTGCAACCTGACGGATTGCGTGGAGATCGCCTTTTTTTGCAAGGGTGATAATTGCTTCAGCGTATGGTCTTAATGCTTTTGCACGGGCCATAGTTGTTTTAATTTCACCGTGTACAAAAAGTTCAGTAGCTAATGAACGCAAAAGTGCATCGCGCTGGTCTTTTGCTTTGCTTAGCGTATGTTTTTTAGTTTGGTGTCTCATTTTGCTTTTCCTTTATTTTTAATTATTATTATTTTTTATTTTTATTTCCGCCTGCCGTATCAAGGATTTGAACGCTCCATCCGCTTTCGCTTCTGGCGCAGCGGCGGCTTTCTATTCGAGAATTAATTTATACGGTTTTTCAGTTCCTGCTTTTCGCTTGGTAAATTTAACAACTTGCTGCCGCTCAAGCAGAATTCTGTGAAAGTGTCGGGGTTAGCCCTGCGCACTCTGCCGAAAAAATTAACCTACTTCTTCTTCTACTTCAGGGTTTGGAGCAAGGTCTAAACCGAAGTGGTGAAGTCTTTCGATTACTTCATCAGAAGATTTTTTACCGAAGTTTTTAATGTTCAATAAATCATGTTCGGACTTTTTCAGTAATTCTGCCATTGAATTGATACTTGCGCGTTTCAGGCAGTTGTATGCTCTTACTGAGAGTTCAAGTTCTTCTATTGTCATTGAAGGAACATTTGCATCATCTTCAACATTTTCGTCAATTGAAGCAACAGGGGCAGCTGACGGCTGACCTGCGATTGATGCAATCTGCATAAAGTGGTCAATTAAGAGGTTTGAAGCCTGACTTAATGCTGTTGTTACTTCTATTGAACCGTTTGACCAGATTTCAAGAGTTAACTTATCAAAGTCAATTGAATCACCTACACGGGTGTTTTCAACGTTGTAGCTTACTCTTTTAATTGGCATAAATGTTGCGTCGATAGGTAACACATCGATTGATATTCCTTTAGAATCTCTTGGAACATCGTGAGCAACGTAACCTTTGCCTGTTTCGACGATTACATCAGCGTGGAAGCTGCCGCCGTCTGCTACTGTACAGATTAACCAGTCAGGGTTAACTACTTTAACGCCTGCCGGAAGCTGAATATCACTCGCAAGTACAGGGCCCGGTTTGTCAACGTCAATTCTTAAATGCTGGGCTTCTTTTGAATCGGTTTTTACAACCAGTCCTTTTAAGTTAAGCATTACGTCAATAACGTCTTCCAGTACGCCAGGAATAGCTGTATATTCGTGTGTAATACCTTCGATTCTGGCTGAAGTTACGGCAGTACCTTCAAGACTTGATAATAATACTCGTCTTAAAGAGTTTCCGATAGTTGTACCGAAACCTTTTGCCAGAGGTTCAATTACAAACTTACCGTATTGTGAACCGTCTGAACTTGTTGTCGTATTAACGCATTTAATTTTTAATTCCATTCTTTTAATCTCCTAGTTGTTAAATAACTATTTTGGATTTCTCCGTGAACAGATTTTACCTGTTACCTGCTCTCAGGATTCTCCGGCTTTACTGCTCCTTCTTTTGAACTTTGCAACCTTTACAATTTGCTGCCGCTCTACCGGAGCACCGGATGTGGCAAGTTCCGGGCTGAACCCTTCACTCTGCCGAAAATCCTGCTACTTCGAGTAATATTCAATTACGAGTTGTTCTTTAATTTCAGGATCTAATTCTTCTCTTTCCGGAATTCTGTCGAAAGTGATTTTTAATGCTTCTTTATCGATAGTCATCCATGCTGGAGCGCACGCCATATCTATCAGTTCCAGGACTGATTTTAAGAATGCTGTGCTTCTTGATTTGATTGTTATAACGTCACCCGGTTTTACGAGGTAAGACGGAATATCAACCTTTTTACCGTTTACGAGGACGTGACCGTGGTTAACGATTTGTCTTGTCTGTTTACGGGTTACGCCGAGACCTGCTCTGTAAAGCACGTTATCAAGTCTTGATTCTAATAACTGTAAAAGAATTGTACCGGTAACGCCGCTTTTTCTTGCAGCTTCGTTGTAGTATTTTGCAAACTGTTTTTCGCTTACAAGGTATGTAAATCTGATTTTTTGTTTTTCTGCTAAGTGAATAGCGTATTCAGAAAGTTTTTTTCTGACAGCGCCGTGCTGACCTGAAGCTGTCTGGCGCATAGAGGAAGTTAATTTTCTGTTTGACAAATCTTTAACTTTTTTGTTTCTGAATAATTTATTACTTGGACCTGTGTATCTTGCCATTTTTAATTTCTCCTTTAATTTGTGCGGGGCGTCTATGGTTTGCTTTATTGGCTTTCAGCAAGCCCCCGCGGTTGTACTTTAGTTGAACTGGTTAAAGGTTTAATGGTTGAACAGATTAATTAAATATATTTTAACCTTTCAGCAGTTCAGCCATTCAACGCTTCAACTTTAATTAGAATCAGTGAACCTGATTTTAATTAAACACGTCTTTTCTTAGGCGGTCTGCAGCCGTTGTGCGGGATTGGAGTAACGTCTTTAATCAACGTAATTTCCAGACCTGCAGCCTGAATTGCTCTGATAGCAGTTTCTCTGCCTGAACCAGGGCCTTTGATGTGAACTTCAACTTTTTTCATACCCTGATCGATTGATTTTTTAGCTACAGCTTCAGCAGCAGACTGTGCAGCGAACGGAGTGCCTTTTCTTGCACCTTTAAACCCGCTGGCTCCTGCTGTTGCCCAGGCAATAGCATTACCCTGAGTATCTGTAGAAGTTACAATCGTATTGTTGAATGTTGATTGAATGTGCACAACACCCTGCAATACATTTTTCTTTTCTTTTTTCTTTGTTTTTACTGGTCTTGCCATTTTTACTTTCCTTTATATTTTATTAGTTTAGTTTTTATTATTGATTGTTCATTTGTTCTGGATTACCGGCAACTCGAAACTTTCCATTCCGCTTCATAAATTTTTCAAATTTATTTCGTTTTTATCAAGTTTCTCGTTTAAACCTGCTGTGTTCGCTTTGTCGCTGTTCGCCGTTTAAATTATTCAGGATTTGCAACCTTTCACGGCTTGCCCGGGCTTACACGGCACAGTTACCAGAACCCGCTATGCGGTTTTCTTCTTGGTGATAGCTAAGCCTTTTTTCCCGCGGCGTGTTCTAGCGTTAGTTTTAGTTCTCTGACCGCGGCAAGGAAGTTTGCGTTTGTGGCGCAAGCCTCTGTATGAACCGATTTCCTGAAGGCGTTTGATGTGCATAGAAACTTCACGTCTTAAGTCACCTTCAATATGGTAGTTTGCGAGTTCATTACGCAGATTTTTAATATCTTCTTCTGTTAAATCGTCTGTTCTTAAGTCAGGTGAAATCCCTGTTGCTGCAAGAATCTTTTTGCTTCTTGTAGGGCCTATTCCGTAGATATAGGTTAATGCGATTTCCATTCTTTTGTTACGAGGTAAGTCTACCCCTGATAGTCTTGCCATTGTTTAATTTTCTCCTTTTCTTGTTGTTAGATTTTTTTATGTAAGAGGCATAAATACTTCCTCTCCACCTGCCGTTGAGCGCGCAGGTCCCGCCTAAAAAATATTGACTGTATTAAATTATTGCTTCACGCTACGCAGTCATTCACTCCATTTTACTTCGTAAAATTTCCGTTCATTAGCTCCGCGCTACTTCGAGTTCGTTCGCTTGCGCTCACTCCACTGCCTCTCACAAACGATACTCAATCGTTTGTTCGGCAGAGTGCAAAATTTAACCCTGTCTTTGTTTGTGTTTAGGGTTTTCGCAAATTACGGCGATTCTGCCTTTTCTTTTAATACATTTGCATTTATCGCACATTGGTTTTACTGATGATCTTACTTTCATTTTTTCTTTTCCTTTATATTTATAATATCGTGAGATTTTCTGTTAATCGTATCTGCCTGCACTCCGGCTCATGTTTTTTCTGTGTTATTTCAATCTGAAGGTTATCCTGCCTCTGCTCAAGTCATAAGGTGTCATTTCGACTTTTACGCGGTCGCCCGGTAATATTCTTATGAAATTTTTTCTAATTTTTCCGGAGATATGTGCCAGAATTTCGTGGTCATTTTCCAGTTTTACTCTGAACATAGCGTTTGGCATGGATTCAATTATCGTGCCTTCAATTTCAATAACGTCTTTTGACATAGATTCCTCATTTTCGGCTGTTACTTGTTATCAAAGGCGGATTATTTACCTTTGATGAAAAGGTTTTGCCCCTGATTTTACATGTGCATAATCTACCCCATTTAAGGGTACAATATAATCTTACTCGCAAAATATTTGAATGCAAGCGGATTCCTTGCGTTTCCATGAAAATAATTTTATAAAGTTTGTGATTGTTTTTCTAATTATTGCACAGTATCAATAAAAATAAGCATGTTTAAAAACCGTATTCAGGGCAACTTTTAGTCTTTTTGTAAATTTTTCTTAATAATTTTAATTATTTTATTTTTAATTAAACAAATTACCACGGATAGTCATCCGGAATTTCCCAGTTGTTTTTTATAATTTTAGCGGCGCATTTATAACCGAAGCTGTTTTTTGAGCAGTCTTTGTCAATAATTTCATCATCGTCGTTGTAGCCGTATGGCAATACACCTTTGCCGTTTACTCTTACAAAGTAGAATACATCCCGTCCGAATTTGTTCGGTTTTTTCCCGCCGTTGATGTCGACAAGTATCTGTGAACTTGCCCCCTGAGTGTAGTCTTCTTTATTATTTTCATCAGGATTATCATACATTCCTGCATAAGTAAAACCGCTCATAAATGTTCCATCAGCAAGAATTACGGATTCTCTCCAGCTTTTTAGAATTACGTGTATCCCATCTGTAGTTCCTTTTGAACGATACCATGGTGTATTTGAGGTATAACCGCACTCTTCTGCGGTATCGCAGATGTGAAGTATTTTCAAATAAGGTTTCCAGTATTTGGCAAAGTATTCCGTAGCGTTAAAGCTTCCTATTTCCCAATTTATGGATTCGCCGTTGTCAATTTCCGACTGTTTGAATGCCTGATTAAGTACGGTGTAACTTTTTTTTAGGCTTGTAATTGTATTTTTTTTCTCATAGCCTGCAATAATATTAGGCAATGTCATTGCCGCAACAATTCCGATTATCCCGAGTGTTATAAGAACCTCTGCAAGTGTAAACGCAGTTTTGCGGCAGGCTGCAAGTTGTGTCGAAAATGATTCTGCCTGTGTAAATCTGTATTTTTTCATATGACCTCCATGTGTAATAATGTTGTTTTGAACATTATTTTGTTTACATGAACATTATTTATCATTTTTATAAATTTGTCAATCACATAGGATTTAGATATGAAAGATGACAGGTTATTACAGTTAGGTCAGAAAATACAATATGAACGCAGGAAACGCGGGCTCAGTCAGGAAACACTCGAGGAAATATCAGGAGTTTCAAGGCGTGCAATAAGCGAGATTGAGCGTGGAAACACTGACATCAGGTACACTAATCTTTATCAAATTGCAGAGGCTTTCGGCATGAGAATATCAGAGCTTCTTGATTTTAAGCTTTAATTGTTAACTTTTTTTACAAAATTTTTATCTTTTGAAAACCGGTTAAATATCTGTACTTTATATATATAGTTACTAATAAGGAGAGTAATTATGGCTTACAGAGTAGACGGTATTGAATCCGAGGATGAGCTTAGAAAAGCGCAGGCTGCTGCTCAGGCACAGGGCGCCTCGGTTCCTAATTATAATGAGTGGGCTCAGGTTTTAAAAGAGTTGACCGAAGCGGGTGTGGAATCTACAGGTTCTTACGCCGGTGACAGGGCAAAGCTTAAAGAGATAGAAACTGCCGTTGAAGAATTTATATCTGATATTCAGACAGAACAAATTGCTGAGCAGAGGCGTCAGGAAACACAGCAGGTCAAGAAAACCTCGGAAACTGATAGCGAGCAAACTGTAAAGGCAAATGTTGCAAACGCCACAAGTTCTGAGATTATGGCAAATTATATGAAGTATTATCATTTGATGTCGTAAGTTAAGGTGGTAAAGCGATAATAAAAGACATATCCCTCCCCCTGCGCGGGAGGGTGCTGCAGGCGGGTGAGGGGACAATAAAGTTGAACAGGTGAAAAGTTGAATGGCTTATCTTTAGATCAGGAGTAATGTAGGCCGGATTTACTAATCCGACACAACTACTTTGGATATTCAGTAACAGTAGTATTAGTTTTGGAAACGATAGCGGGAGCAGGGCGGGAGCGTGTTGAGAAAATTAATACTACTGTTACTGTACCCTCTCCCGAATTTGTAAATTCGCAGATGCTCATTAACAAATTCTGCCCTCTCACAAAGAGAGAGGGCGAAAGGCACAAGGCATACAGTGTCACACGCTTCGCAAAGCTCAGCGGTTCCCTTTGTATCACAGTGAGAGAGGGCAATAGAGAATCATTCACTCATCGCCTTTTATTGCAATTAGTGTCCTAACGTCTTTTTACTAATGTGTGAGTTTTTTAATTCTTGTGAGCGGCCAGAACAGGAATACAGCTTTGCCTATAAATCTATCTTCCGGCAGAAGTCCCCAGTATCTTCCGTCCTGAGAGTTTCCGCGGTTATCCCCGAGCATTAGATAGTGTTTCGGCGGAATTACAGCCGGCCCGCACATCATCGCTTCCGTGCACGGCGGGTAATCGTAAGGGCTTTTTATATACGGTTCATCAAGGGGTTTGTCGTTTATGTAAACGGTGTATTTACCGTTTTCGTCCGGTTTAATTTCAAATTTGTCCCCCGGCATTCCCGCTATACGTTTAATATAAGCTATATCTTTGCAGAAAAAGCCTGTCAGCCTTGCAAAAACTCTGAGCGGCGTATTTTTCAACTGTTCAAACGGCGGGTAAAAAACCATAATGTCACCGCGTTCAGGAGTTTTGTAGAACCTTGAAAATCTCTCTACAAAAATTCTGTCGCCTTCAATCAGGGTAGGCCGCATTGACCCTGATGGTATCCAGCGGATTTCCCCGACAAAAAACCTGATTATAATTACCATAACTATTACAAATACAACAGTTTCAACAGTTTCTTTTATTCCTGCTCTGTGTTTTTCATAATAGGTTTTCAGTTTTTCTTTAATATCATTCATTTTTTAATATATCCAGAAGCTCTGTCATTGCTCTTTTGTAACGGTTATTTTCAATGTTTGAAATTTTTTGTTTTGCTTTTTCTATATAATTAGATAACAAAGATTTAGTTTTTTCAATCCCTGCAGATGGATTATCCGGACTGCCGGAAAATATTACAGGGGCATTGTATATACCGTCTTGAATATCGCCTGATACTTTAGTTTTATCCTGTCCTGTAATATTCAGCAGGTCATCGCGTATCTGGAATGCTATACCGAAAAGCTTTGCAAATTCTGCGTTTTCAGCAGGAATCCCTTCAAGAAAAAGTGATGCTTGCAGAGCTGCTTCAAATAAAGCTCCGGTTTTTTTGTAAGATTTTTCAATATATTTTTCGATGTCTGTAATTTTGTATCTTAAAAAGTTTTGTTCAATTTCACCAGTGCACATTTTTTCAATTACTGATGAATAAATTTTTATTAGTTCAGGTGAATTGAATTCAGTGAGTTGCCCGAGCGTAACTGCCAGAATGTAGTCGCCTGCTATTACGGCAAGTCTGTTATTGAAAGCAGAGTTAAGAGTTTTATTAGAGCGGCGAAGTTTGCCGTTGTCTATTACATCATCGTGAATCAGCGAAGCGTTATGAATAAGTTCGGTTATGGTTTGTAATTTTATATGGACATTGCTGACTGCAATATTGTTGGCTTTCAGGTAGAGAAAAACTACAAGCGGACGTATCCTTTTAGAAGGTGCACGAAGAAAATCTCTCAGGGCTGAATGAAGCGGGGTATTCCCGTTAACGGATTTTTCAAGCTCCGCGTTCAATTTGACAAGTTCGTCTTTTACTTCATTGCAGATTTTTTCATAGGAGTTATCAAAGCTCATAAAAGTATCTTAACATAAAGAAAAACGACTTACTATATCAGTCAGTCGTTGGAAAATTAATAGGAAAAAGGAAAAAGGGAAAGGAAATTTTTTTCTGTTAATCATCTTTTCTTATCCGAAGGTTTTGAAAGATGCTTCAACGTTTTTCTCGATAACCTTTGACACAGAATCGATTTCTGTAGAAATTGCATCCTGTTCTGTATCGAGTTGTTTAAGTCTTAGTTCAAGGTTTTTATCTTCAGCCTGAACTATTTCAATCTTGGAATTTATGTCCTGAATTGCTTGATCGTAAGTGTATTTTTCATACTCATACTGGTTCATTGCATCATCGTAAGCGTCCTGATCGGTAAGTGTTGTAGTTGTCAGTGCATAAGTTACATCGTTGCCGTCAGCGTCCGGAATTGTCAGTGATATATACCTGCCGGAAGTATCTTGCTCTACTCTGCAGCCTTCGACAGCTTTAACTTCCTCAATTTTTGTATCGCTGCCGATGGTGTAGCAATTGACGTTGTTTATGGAAACTCCGTCCACATACTGTGTTCTGTCCTCTACATCAGTCTTTTTGTAGAAGTACGGAACGCTGTTTCCTGTTGAGGAATCTTTAATATATCTTACGTACCATTCGCCTGTCTGATCGCCGTTGTTGTACTTTTCGTTGAGTAAAACAAGGTATGCCTGTTCTTCTTCCAGAAGTTTTTGCACCTGCTCGCTGGTTAATCCGGCCATTTCAGGGTATTTGGTGATGCTGTTAAGCTGGGTTTCTGTCAGGTAGACTTTTTGTAGTTCTTCTTTATAAACTTCTTTTTCATACTGACCTTCTGCATTTTTAGTTACAAGTGTAACCGCAGAATCCGGATCATCTTTTGAGCCGTCCCAGATACAGATTACAAGATCGTCTTCTGTTGTTCCGGTAAGCGGAGTTTTATCGGTTTCATCACCTGTATAGAAGGTTCCGTCGGTATCTTTGAATACCTGCTGTGCGTCTTCATATTCACTGTCAAAAAGATAGTATTCAAAATTGGCAATTTCTTCTGCGGTGCACAATTCTGTACCGGGAACCATTTCCGGTTTTTCAACAAAATATCCGCCGGTATCATTTTGTACGGTATAAGTTTTGCCGTCAATTTTAATTGTATTTTGAACGGTTGCGCCTGTCGGCTCCTTACCCAGTGTCCTCAACTGATTTGCCCCGATAAAGTAGCCTTCATCAGTTTTGTTAATAACACTTGACGCTGCAGCAACCGGAGTAAAATCATCCTGCCATTTTGAAAGATAGCTGACTGTATATGTACCGTCAGGCTGTGCAATCATTGCTGTAATCTGGTTCATAAGAGCACCGTCAGAGAATGTATAAGTTGTTTTTGTATATTCATCAATAGACGGAGGAACAGGAACAGACATACCTAATAAATCATTGTAATAGTTGGCAGATTCATTTGACAGCGCAGTACGCTGCTGGTTAATTTGCTGACCTTCAAACTCGACGTTATTCTTTCGAGCTGTAAGTCCCAAAAATCTGGCCTGTGAAGCTGCCATACCCATGGTTGTCTGATTTGTCCTTTCTTTTAAAATGCTTTTACACATGTGTTGTCGGCAATCATGGCGGCAAACTTTAATTTTATACGGGTTTTGTTACAAAGTTGTAATATTTTGGAAGGACGATGAGGCGATAAGGTTGAACGGGTGAAGGGGTGAACGGTTTGACAAAACCCTCCGGCACTACCGTGCCACCTCCCTTGTAAAGGGAGGTTTTAGTTATACTACCCCCTTTTTCAAAGTGAGGCAGGGGGGATTTTATTATAAAAACCCTCCGTTGCTGCGCCGCCACCTTCTGTCTTTGAATGACCCCTCCTCGAAATCAAAGATTTCGGTCCTCCCGCATCGGGAGGACAAGAAAAACAGAAAGTAAAAGACTAAGGCTTCTTTATCTTTAAAATTCCGTTTTTTATCTGTGAGCGGCGGACTGATTTTTCAATGCCTTTTTTGAGTTCGTCTATAACCTGATGGTATTTTTCATCAATCTCTGCGTTATCAAGTTCTGAAATTTCACTTTCTGTAAGTAACTCTTTTAAATCCTTCAGAACATTTTCGCTGTTGAGTGAAAAATTCACATAAGCTATTTTACCGTCTTTTATTTCAAAATCTATCCTGTTGCAGATGTCCGGACAGTTTTCTAATTTAATAATATCCATAAACAAAACCTCACTTCACAAAAATTATATAATATTATTAAACCTTGCACAAGTTATGCGTAAGTCCACCATTTCCAATCCGGAACGGCTTCATACGCCTCTTTTCTCGTTCCATCCTCATTTTTGTTATACGCGTCATCAATATGATCCTCAATAGTTTCTTGTTCTTTTGAGCCCTCGACGGCTGTTGTCATTCTGCCTGCATCAAATTCGTCGCCCGCAATACTGTCAACATAGTCAGCGTCTGTCTGATAAGCAATGTATTCACCCCATGCACAGCTTGCAAGGTAGAATATTCTGTCAATATCATCTGAATTGCTGACAACAGACGCCCAGTTATCGATATAATACTGATATTCAGTGGCATCAATATATCCCATGTTATAAAGTGTTAGAATGTTGCTCTGTGTGAGTGATGCAGTTTCATAAGGATCAGTTGAGTCCTGAGTATAAAACTGTGATGCTGTTGCGTGTGTAAGTTCGTGAACGAGTACATCAACAAGCTCATACCAGTTTTTAGAAAGCAGACTTATATCTAATGTTATACCGAGATCCTCATCTGCAAGATCACCGTCAGATGCCCAGACAGAAACTTCATGAGTTGTTCCGTTATAATCATAGTTAAATGCTCCGGCAAGGCACATATATGAACCGAGTGTATAATAGCCGGAGGTATTGCCCTCATTTAAATCCGCAATTGCAATGTTGCCGACTTTAATACTGTTATGCAAATCTGTCTGGCTTAACAATCTGTCAAGTGCTTTCAGTTGTAGTGTCAAACCTGCAGCTTCTAAATATTCTCTGGTTTTTTCCAGCGCAAATTCGAGTTTTTCCTGATCAGAGAGTGTGCTGTATTCTGCCTGAATTTGTGCGGCATAGGTGTTTACTTTGCTTTTGTATGTAGAGACACTGCTGCCGATTTCATCTCCTATAAAGTCTTTTATTTCTTCAAAAGATAGTGTTGAATTATCGTCTTTATCCAGAACATCAAAAATTCTGTTCAGCATTCCGAAAAAGTCGTAGTTACTGTCCTCCCAGTTTTCGTTCTGTGTAAGTGCAACAAGCTGCGCTCTGGTAATGCCGGATTCTGCTGTAATGCTGGAATCAAGAGTATTCAGATATTCAAACATTGAAGTTGTATCGTTAAATTCAGCAATAAATGATTCTTTTGTCGGGTCAGGTTCTTCAAGTTCGGGGCCGTCCTCACCGCCCCCGCCTGTTTCACTGCCGGGTTCGGTTTCCCCTCCGGGCTCAACCTCTCCGCCGCCTTCGACTTCACCGCCGCCTTCTGACTCGCCGCCGGAGCTTTTGTGGTGAAGGTCATAGATAACCTGTTTAATATGGCTGATTGTTGATTGTGATAAATCTTTATATGTAGAGGAAAATTTTATTACGGTTGGTTCTGATGTATTTTCCGGTGCGTGAATAACTTCATCGCAGGCATTGTTAATTTCCTCTGTAGTGAGAACAGAGCTTACATCTGAAATGTCGGAGGTTTTACCGTTAATTTCAACTGTATCTGTAGGCGTAACATAATTAATTTTGCTTACTATATTTATATTGTCGAGATCTACGGAAACACTCTGATTTGCAAGCTCATAGTCAGAAACATTTATATTGCTTACAACCTCCACACTGTCAATCTGGGCTTCTGCTGTAACAGAATCAGAGGCTTTAACCTCTTTTTTAATAACGGTATATTGTAATAAATTTGAGCCGTTTATCTGCATGAAAATGCCTCCGTATCTGCTGACGGATTTATGGCATTTAAACTTTAGAAAAATTTTGGATTTGTTAAGTTATTTTTACAAAGAACGTTATAATAGCCCCTTCACTCCTCACCGGTTATCCGGCACATTAGTATTAGTTTTCCAAACGATAGCGGAAGCAGTGCGGGAGCGTGTTGAGAAAATTAATACTAATGTTTCTCTAAAAATGATTATTTTGTCGGATTAGTAAATCCGACCTACTCCTCATGCAAGCTGCAGCAATTAACGTTTCTGATTGACATATCTAATGTCAAACCGTTCACCCGTTCAACTTTTCAACTTTGTTGAACCCTTCACGCCTCACTCTTCATTTTTTGTTGAACTTATCGTCTTAACGTCTTTTACCCCCTGAATCTGTCAGACAGATACGAAAGAATTGCGCCGCCGATTTCCTCATTCGGATCAAATACTGTGGGCTGAGGGTTCAGGGAATTTTGGATAAGCATACTCACAAGCGGGCCGAAGGCATCAGGCACCTGAATTTTTCTGTAAATTCCGGCAAGAAATGTCTGAATATTAGGCGAACGTATATTATTAAACCGTGACAGTACAGGATACATCTTTTCAACCCCTTTTGTACCGCCTTCTATCATTCTGTCTAAAATATAAAGCGATTCTGTTATCTGGTCTTCATTGTTTGAATTTTTCAAGACTTCTTTCAAATAAGGAAGCCCCAGTTCCTTCTGCTTTACAAAGTAGTCGGTTTTTGCCTGATTAAAGCAGCAGTAATTCCGCCCTGCTTCCGGCTGGATAACAACAGGTGTTTGCGGATATTGATAAGTAAAATTGTTAACAGGCTGAATACACATAAATCCCTCTGTTTTTTAAGAATATACAAACGGCGGCCCGTTTTTAATTTCCAGCAGAATATTATCTGCCATAACTTTCAATTCCTCTTTCGGCTTGCCAAGCCGTACCTGATTGTAAAATTCATCAATCAGCGGTTGGATTGCAGAATCCTTTTTGGACTTGAAGTTTCTGAGTTCTGTTGACACAAGGCGTTTCTGGAGGTTGATTTCGGTTTCCGCATTAATTTTTTTCACCTGAACCTCTTTGATTGCATCTCCGGTAAGCTTTCCGCCGTAGCTGAATGCTGTAAGACCGGTTATCCCAAAGAAAAGCTGTTTAAACTGTTTATTTTCGGTATTAAGAAGATAATTGAAAAGATGCGCCCTGTAATCATTCACGTGAGAATAGAAGGTTGTCTTGTCCGAACCGTCGCCGCCCATTGCTTCATTTACTTTTGCGGTGGATTTCAGAACTTCTTTTGTGAAATCCTCAATTTCCTCAGGCTGCCAGTTAAGTTTTTTCAGGGAGGCTTCTATATACTCTTTGTTTGCGTCAATATCGTGGAAAAGTGCTTTCAGTGTTATTTTGTCGTTAGCTTTTGTATTTTCGTTAGATGTTTCAATAATTTTTCTGAGGGCGCCTTTTTTATTTTCAATAAACCTGTCAATGTGTTTTTTACCGGCGTTAAGATTTTTCATTGCAAGAAAAGCAAGCCCCACAATTGACGCGAGGGTTCCGGCCCCGAGAAGGAAATATTTAAGGTTACTGCCGTAATTGTTCTCTCCGGCGGGTGCGGCTTCACCAAAAGTTATTCCGCCGAAAGTCTTTGCTTTTTTCGGCTCTGCGGAAACGTATTTGCCGAGTTCTTTTGCCTTTTGGGAGAGCATACTCCTGACTATTTGAATTTTACCGCTGAAGGACTGCGTTTCAATATCTATTAATTTTTCCTGCAGATTTTTTTGAATATCGGCTTCTTTTTTCTTAACCCAGACTTCTTTGTAACCGTCAAAGAAAGTTTTGCCCATAAAAGCCATTGCCGTAAGCGCAAGAACACCGCTTCCCGCCAGAATGGTTTTTGGCGTCGGGTTTTTAATCATTCTGTAGATTGCCTGATGGGTTTCCTCATTAATCGCAACGTTCCTTGTTGTTGAAGGAAGGGTTTCCAGCTTTTTTGCGGCGCTTTCCAGATTAATCTTTGCATTGCGTCTTATGAATGCAGTGAGAAGGGTTACCCCTGCCATCACGCCTACAGCTACCGCACTTATCGGTAAAAGACTTTTTTCTTTTGGCTTTATATTTTCATTTAATTTTTCAGGCATTGTGACGTTATCTGAAATTACGAGAGTATCGCAGGTTTCATCAAGGTTAACGCTGTTGTTTGGCTTGTCCTTGATAAAACTGTTAACGACAACGCCTTCTTTTATATAAGCATTTGTCCTGCGCTGCGGGTCTGTTAAGTTTCTCTGCTGCCTGAGAGTTTCCCCGTCGCGAAACTGGTTAATGTTCATCTTTTTCTATATCCTTTTTGTTTTCGTTTGTTAGTTTGTTGTAAAGATCGTGTATAAAAGTTTTGAGCTGGAAAGCTTTTTTGGTTTCGTCAATTTTCTTTTCTTCATCATCAGTGTCCTGCGGACTGAAAATTGCGAAGAGTGATTTCGTTTTTTTCTTAAAATCCTGAAAAGCATCGGATATTTTTTTATTTATTGCGGCTTTAAGTTCTCCGGCCATTGCAGTCAGTTTGTCTGAAATATCGGCAAGCTTCTGTGATAGTGTTTGAACCGCATTTGAAACAGCTGAGGGAAGATTTTTTACAGCATTAATTGTGCCGCCGATTACGGTGTTAAGTATAAAGTTTGCTGGTTTTGCAATAATTGCTGGCGTGTTCGCTGTAAAAAACTGTGCAAGGGTTGCCATTCTCTGCGAAGCATTTGTCATTGCATTCTGGAAAGCTATTGCCTGTCTGGCAAAGTTTGCGGCATCCTGTTCCCGCTGGAGTTTTGCGTTTTGCTGTGCTTTAAGAAATGCTCCGATAGCAGCACACTCATTCCAGCTCATCTCGCCGGGTTTTGCGGAAAAATCAGCCTTTCGCATTCCGCCTCCTCCGCCCATACCGTTACAAATTGGACATGCACCCTGCGGAAGCCCGTGCGGGCATGTTCCTATCCTTGCACTGTTTGTCTGTACTGCTCCGAATGGCATTTAAAAATCCTCTGCTATTCTATAACATCAGAGGACAACCGGAAAAATAGTTTCCCGTTCACCGATGCTCGCGGTGTGCGGGTTTTCCGAGTGTTCCGGCTTTCCCTCCGATTGTTGAAACAGGAGAGGCCATTTTACATAAAATATGCAAAAGAGGGCACGGTTGCGGCACAGCTGATGAATTACACATCAATTTCCTCTGTATATAAAAATCCTAAAATAATTGCACCGGCATGTCAAATCATACTTGAATTATTATTAAAAAGAAGTTAAAATTTCTTAAAATTATGAAAGACAGTGTTCACTAATTTGTTTCAGCGGAGTACAATATTTTTATGAGTGTAGAGGAACAATTATATTCTGACATCCCGCCTACGAAGCTTAGGAATAAAGAGGAGAAATTTAAACCGGCTAAGACAAACAGATTCTGGCTTACAGTTGCCAGTTTGTTTTTCTTCAATATGCTACAGAACAGGTTTTACGCATTTCGTTACAGGGGCGCAGAGGTGGCGATGGAAAAAGGTGTTCCGACAATTCTTTACGCCCCGCACTGCAACTGGTGGGACGGCATTGTCATGTATAATATTACCCACAGAATTTTTCATAAAGAGATAAGGCTAATGATAGAGGAGTTGAACAGATTCCCTCTGTTAAGGCGCGGAGGAGGCTATTCTGTATGCAAAAAATCTCCCCAGTCAGCGATGAAAGCGTTAAAGTATTCTGTTGATGTTGTCGGCGATTTGAGGAATATTCTGTGTATTTTTCCTCAGGGAATAATAAGACCGCCGCATTATAGACCGTTTGAATTTCAGACAGGGCTTGCATATATAGCGCAAAATGCTGTTAAGCGTTACGGCAAGGTTAACCTTGTGCCTGTTGCGGTTGATTACTGCTTTTTCAGAGATAACAGACCTGAGGTTGTTGTTGATTTTGGAAGGCGAATGGAGCTTATTGACAGTTCAATTGACAGGAAAACGCTTACTCATTTGCTTGAAAAAAGCATGACAGAAACCTGTGATGAACAGTTCCATAAGATTTCTTCCGGAGATATTTCGGAATACAAAATTTTATTTAAACAGCACCTTAAGTGGTACAGGCGTATTGAACAGCGGTTAAAGCGTATTGATGTTCCGCCTGTGGCTGATGTGTAATAAAAAGGACGCTAAGACCTTATCAACAAAAAGTGAAGGGTGAGGAGTGAGGCGTGAAACGTTCTCTATTTTCCTCTTCCTACGGATACAAAGGGAACCGCTGAGCTCTGCGAAGCGAGTGACCGTGTATGCCTTGTGCTTTTGCCCTCTTTTTGTGAGAGGGCAGAATTTGTTAGTGAGCGATAGCGAATTTACAAATTCGGGAGAGGGTTTTTATAATAAATCCCCTTTTGATTCCCCCTTTAAAAAGGGGGGGGAAGAGTAATTACCTCCCTTTGTAAGGGAGGTGGCACGGTAGTGCCGGAGGGTTTAAGCTCTCCCGCGTTAGAATATCTATCAAGTAACATTAGCATTAGTTTTCGAAACGATAGCGGGAGCAGGGCGGGAGCGTGTTGAGAAAATTAATACTAATGTTCGTGAATTAAATGCAATCTTTCGTCGGATTAGTAAATCTGACCTACGTTACTCCTTATCTAATGATAAGCCATTCAACCCTTAAACTTTTCACCCGTTCAATTTTGTTGCCCCTCACCAGTCTGCGGCACCCTCACGCAGGGGGTGGGATTACCCTATTTTCTTCTCAAAATCTTTTCCGCCGACGATTTTCAAATGCCTTTGCTCGCCTTCCCCGACGCTTTTGCTTGTTAGGTTGTGCTGTTCGACAAGTTCGTGCTGCAGTTTCCTGATCTGCTGGTTTTGCGGGCGCAGTTCTATGTGCTCCGCCCCGGCAAGAATTTTGTTTATGGCAGCCTTGGCCTCATCCAGTGCCCTTTCGGCATCGTCATAGTATCCCTGAAGTGTTTCTGATGTTTCTGTTATCCGGAGTGCGTCTTTTAGGACTTTTTGTATCTGTGCCATTGAATTTGTCTTGATATAAAAGACCTGCAGTCTGTAATCGTTTGCGGTTGAAAGAATTTTTGCCCCGCCTTTAGCAAAATTTTTGTGTGCAATTACAATGTCCGCTTCATCTAGATTTCTGGTTATCTCTGCCTTCAAGTCAAGCCGCTCTATTACTTTTTCAACAATAGTACGTGAAACTGCATAAAGATAAATCTTTTTAAAATCTTTGACTTCATCAACGTATTTCTGTCTTGAAAAACTGTATTTCAGACTGTCTGAAGGCTGAATTTTTTTCTCAAGCCTGTTAATCTGTTCTGTAATTGTCGGCTCCGGCTTTTGTTCGGGATTCTTTGCAGGTTCTGATGCCTGTGAGGTGTAATCCCTGTCAACTTTTCTTATCTCAGGTCTTATCGGCCAGCCTCTTAATATATAATCCACGGCCTCTGCAGTGTCTTTGTAAACCGCCAGAGTATTTCTGTCGATAATTTCTATTACAATATCAAATGTCGGCTGTTTTTCACGTTCAAGAACAGTTTTCTGTGAAGCCCTTCGTCTTGCTTCATCATCTCCAAGTGTTACTGACTGAATTCCGCCCACAAGGTCAGATAACGTAGGATTCTTAATTAAACTCTCTAAGCTGTTGCCGTGAGCGGTTGCTATAAGCATAACCCCTCTTTCCGCAATGGTTCTTGCTGCCTGCGCTTCTGCCTCTGTTCCGATTTCATCCACAACTATAACTTCCGGTGTGTGGTTTTCAACTGCTTCTATCATGATGTCTTTTTGAAATTCGGGCTGGGTTACCTGCATACGTCTTGCATGTCCTATTGCGGGATGCGGGGTGTCGCCGTCGCCGGCAATTTCGTTTGATGTGTCTACTACCACAACTCTTTTCCCGAGTTCGTCCGCCACAAGCCGTGAAATCTCTCTTAATTTTGTAGTCTTTCCGACCCCCGGGCGCCCCAGAAACAGGATGCTCTTATTCATCATACAAATATCTTTTATACAAGCAATGGTCCCCGTAACAACTCTACCAATCCTGCAAGTAAGACCTATCACTTTTCCCTGACGGTTTCTTATTGCACTGATTCTGTGGAGTGTTCCGGGGATCCCTGAACGATTATCCGACGTAAATTCCTGTATCCTGCTCGTTATATACTCAATATCCTCAGCAGTCACGGTTTCGCTGCCAAGATACTCTATCCTGCCGCCCGCATGCCGTATCTCGGGGGTTCTGCCTATGTCCAGAACAATTTCTATCACATCCTCCATCTGGTCATAGCTTATGTGCTTTTTTACCTCCGGAGGTAAAATTTCGGTTAATCTGTCCAGATCGTTTTGAAATTGCAGGTTGCTCATTTTCTTTATTGCCTTTCTATTTTGCTGTTTTATATATACAAAATATGATTATTGGCTATTTAAAATATGTCTGATATATATTTTCTCTCTCCATTTATATTATACCACTTTTTAAAAATATTTCCTCGATAAATGGTACTACATCCTTAGTATTTTTTACAAAAGTTAATAAAATAGAGGGTTTAAAAGTGTTGATTTTACACGTTTTCAGCCTGACAGCCGTAAAATTTTCTAATTCAGATGTTATGAAAATTGTTTAACGTGGCATAATTGTATTTTCAGTTTGCTTAATATAAGTTAACGCATCTTATGAAGGGGAAATGTCCACAGCACTTCAACGGAAAGAGCAGCCATTGTTCAATGAAACAGTTTCAAATGCAAGTGCTGTCTGGGCATTCATTTGCTTAGGGTTGAACTGATTACAAATGGCAAGCAGTAGGCTTGTTAAAATATTTTATAAGGGTTCAGTATATTATCAGGGTCAAATGTCTTTTTTATCAGTCTCATATAATCCAGCGCCGTGCTGTTGATTACTTTATGGATATAATTCCGTTTGAGTGAACCTATCCCGTGTTCACCCGAAATTATTCCGTCAAGTTTTGCAGTGAGATCGTATATTTCGGATTTTGCAAGTTTAAACCGTCTGTATTCATCCTCATCTCTATAATCAATCGGAATTTGCGGGTGAACGCTCCCGTCCCCGACGTGACCTACCATGCAGACAGTTAAGTCGTATTTTTCACAAATTTCGCGGATGCCTTTTACCAGTGCCGCAAGATTTTTCCGCGGAACTATTACATCGTCGGTTGTTACATTCGGTTTTAATTTTGCACACGCACCCATTGACGAACGTCTGGCTGTCCAGATGCGGTTGTAATCTTCTTCATTGCTGGAATATTGAATTTGAACGGCGCCGCAGTGTTCAAGGATTGAAACAATGGTTTTTCTCTGCTGTTCAATTGTGTTTTGAAAACCGTCAATTTCTATTACAAGTGCAGCTTCTTTATCACACAGAAGCCCTGCCGGATAAAATTTTTCTACGGTTTTTATTGCGTTGTTATCCATAAAATCAAGTGTTGCAGGATAAATATTCTGTTCAATAATAGAATTCACAGCATGTATCGAATCTTCTATCCTGTCAAAATATGTCATTAAAACCATTCTCGCTTCAGGTTTAGGAATTAATTTCAGTGTTGCTTCCGTTACAATCCCGAGAGTTCCTTCAGAACCGACAAAGAGTGTGGAAAGATTGTAGCCTGTGGCATTTTTTATTGTATTTGAGCCTGTACGCAGGATTTCACCTTTTGCGGTTACAACTTCCAAATCAAGCACGTAATCTTTTGTTGAACCGTATTTAAAAGTTTTTGCGCCGCCCGAGGATTGGGCAATACTTCCTCCGATTGTAGAAACCGCAAGGTTTGAAGGATCCGGCGGATAGAAAAGTCCGAGTTTTTCTGTTGCCTGCTGCAGATGTCCGACGATTACTCCGGGCTGAACACGTGCGGTCATATTTTCCCGGCTGAGTTCGAGAATTCTGTTCATTTTTGAAAAATTTAAAATAATCCCCCCGTGTTCTACCGTGCAGGCGCCGACAACATTTGTGCCTGCCCCGCGGCAGATTACCGGAACTTTATATTTCGCGGCAAGTTTTACTACCTCCTGAACCTGTTCTTTTGTTTGTACGAAAACAACAGCATCAGGCAGATGCTCAATTCTTTTTATGTTTGAAGCATCCTGTGCGTAAGCATACCGTTCTTCGGTTGTTGTTAAAACATTACCGGAAGTGAGGGCAGTCTGTAAGTCTTTTATTAATTTTTTGTTCTTATTCATCAACATAAGACGCCAGCTTTTCTATATTCAGGCTTAATTTTGACAATTGAGATTCAAGTTTGTCTATTTTATTAAGTACGGTAGACTGGTCATTTTCTTCTATTATGGAGATAGCTTTTTCAAGTTTCTTTTCCAGTCTGTCTATCCGGCTTTGCTGTTCTTCAAACTTTTCTTCAATTGTTTTTATTAAGTTTTCCTTATCAGGAACGGTTTCCAGAAGTTCATCAAGAACTCCTCGCATGGAGGAGGCTTTGGAAGCTTTTTCATAAATACCGGAAATTGTTTCAGAGGTTCCGTCCATCCATTCGCCAAGATACATCATAACATTTTTCAGCACTTTATTTGAATTTACAGTTTCCTCAACTTTTTCGTCAATCATTGAAAGTCTGTTTTCAATGTTATTATTATCCAGCATAGTAAGTCTTTCTTCAAGACTGCTTGTTCGGCGGTTAAAGGCGTCCATGCTGTCGCAGAGTATTCTGTATGATTCATCAGAATTCAGAAGAAGTTTGTTTGTTCTTGCGCTTATGCTTAAAATATCTTCGTTTAATTTTTCAAAATCAGCTTTTATTTCAAAATTTTCTTCTTTTGCAAGTGAATTGCGCAAATCCTCGATTGATTTTGCTATACGGTTAATGTTAGCAGAGATAACCCCTACTTCTGCTTTCGAATTTGATGTTGAAATGTCATTAAGTATCATTCGCAGTTTTGCAATATCTGTTTCAACATCCTGCAGCGTGTAGGAATAAAAATCCATATCATCGCCGGAATTTGTAATATTATTCAGTTGTTTTTTTACATCCAGGAGGGTTCTGTTAATTGCATTCGTTTTCTCTTCTACAAAATCTTTGATTTCTTCTGTTTCTTCCACAAATGAAATCTGATCTGTAACGGAAAGGATTGCAGTCATTACAGAATCTTTTATATCCTGAGTATTTTTCTCAAGATCTATTTCAGAAATACCTTTTTCAATTTTGTTAATATCGGAGAGCAACTGATTAAGATAGTTGTCAATTTCCTGAGCATTTTCTGTGTCGTCAGCACCTTCAAAAAGTTTTCTCTGCTCTAAAATGAGCTGTTTAATATCTTCTATTTCATCTCTTATGTCTGTATCGTCGCTCATTGCGAGAATGTCAACTTTTTCGTGAAGAACTTTGAGCATTTCTGAAACTTTATCGGTTTCATCATTATTTTTATCAATGCTGTTAAAGAGTTCTGTTAATTTTTCGCCGACTTTTTCTGTAATTTCTTCGGCATTATTCCTGTTATTTGCCTGCTCCAGAAGCCTGTTCTGTTCCAGTACGGCTCCGTGAATATCATCCAACCCCGCCTGCAAATCCGAGTTGTCGCTCATCGCAAGCACGTCGACTTTACTGTGGAGCGATTTAATTTCGTCGGCGATACCGGCAATGGTATCGGAAATTTCTTCGTTAACCTCCGAATTGTCGCTCATCGCAAGCACGTCGACTTTACTGTGGAGCGATTTAATTTCGTCGGCGATACCGGCAATGGTGTCGGAAATTTCTTCGTTAACCTCCGAATTGTCACTCATCGCAAGAACGTCAACTTTACTGTGGAGCGATTTAATTTCGTCGGCGATACCGGCAATGGTGTCGGAAATTTCTTCGTTAACTTCCGAGTTGTCGCTCATCGCAAGCACATCAACTTTACTGTGGAGCGATTTAATTTCGTCGGCGATACCGGCAATGGTATCGGAAATTTCTTCGTTAACTTCGGAATTGTCACTCACTGTAATCACATCAACTTTTTTGTGAAGTTCTTCTACCGCATCGAGAATTTTTGCAGCTGATGTATTAACTTCCTCTGAAATTTCAGAGTTGTCAGACATTGCAAGAATATCAACTTTTTCGTGAAGTGTTTTCAAAACCTCCGTAACTTCTTTTATCTGGCTGTTAATGTTTTCAGCAAGTTCCTGTGCCGCATTGTTTTCCAGATTCTGTTTTATATTATCAAGTTTGCCTGAAATATCGTTATTAAGACCGGTAATAGTTTCTTTTAAATCTCTGTCTGAATTTTCTATGCTTGATTTGTATTCTTCAATTTTGTCGGCAACATCTCCTCCAAGGCTTTCCAGCGCAAGCATAACATCGTCATTATTCAGCATTACGGCAAGGCATTCTTTTAATTCTTCATTCCCTGCGTTTATTTTTTCATCAAGTGTGTTTTTAATATTTTCAAGTGTAGTGCTAAGTGATAATTCCTGAAGATTACTATTCTGTGTAATTCTTTCATCAAACGCTTCAAAATCTTTATGCCATTGTTCCGCCAGAGAATTTGTTTTTTCAAGAGTTGAACGTACTGTCAAATCTATATTTGCAATTGTTGTGTTAATAAGTTCAAGATTATCTTTGGTGAAACTGTTGATATAATCTTCCAGCGATGCACATCTTGAAACTATATCTCGATAAGTGTTTTCAATTTTTATATAAGAATCGTGATTTTCTATGAGGTTGTCTTTTAATTCTGAAAGGAGATTAAGATAGGAAAGTTCAACCTGATTCTTTATTTCTGAAATAAGATAACTCGAATCAAATTCCAGAAATTTTCCGGCAGCGTCTTTTAACGGTTCAAATTCTTTAACAATATCTTCGGATTTTGTGTTGATTGCATTAATTACATCAGTATTTACAAGTTCAAGTTCCTGTTTAATGCTGGAGAGTTTGTCGGAAAGATTTTCCCCGTAAAGGTCATAAGTATCAGCCTGACTGGTTTTAATTTCATCGAGGCTTATTGTTATATAACTCAGGCTTTTATCAATAAGTGCTGAATTTTCATCTACAACATCTTTTATTCCGGACGAAATGTCATTTGCGGAAGCCGATATTGCTCCGGTTATTTCGGTTAACCTGTCTAATATATCTGTAAGGTGTCCGCTTAAGGCTGCAGAGTTTTCGTCTTTTACGGAGTTTACATGTTCTTGAATTTTCGAAATTTCATTTTTAATATCAATGAATTCCTCAAGGGAACTGTCTATTTTTGAGCCTGTTTCCTCTGAAATTTTATCAACAGCAGTGATATATTCCCCGAGTTTTGTCTGCAGCATCTCAAGGTTCTGTTCATAGTTATCCGATATGTTGTTTAATTTTGTTTCAATGGCGGATAATTTTTCGGATGAAGCGGAAGTTCCTGTTTGCAAAGCTTCTTCAATGCCGGATTTTATTTCGTTAATCCTGTCTGTTATCCCTTCAATTTTAGAGGAAATTTCTTCGGAGTATCTGCCTGAATTTGTGCTTATAATTTCCTCTGTTTTTTTGAGATTTGCAATTAATGACTGCTCAAGATTACTTCTGCCTGTTGCATTGTTTGCGGTTATATCGTTTTTGAAGGCCTCAACTTTTGCAAGCAGTCCGCCGATACTCTGTGCTATAATATTAAAATCTGTTTTAATATTTTTATTTATTTCATTTTTTGCATCAATAATGCTTTCAGAATTGTTTTGACCGCTGAAATCATTTTTAAGCGAATTGATATTTTCTGATATGGTGTTAATTTTTTCGGAAATATCCTGAGAGAATTGTCCTGTTTTTTGTGCAATATTTTCTTCTGCGGTTCTCAGGTTGGCAATAACAGATTGTTCAAGCTGGCTGTGGCTGTTAGCATGATTTGCCGTAATATCTTTTTTTGTATTTTCAAGCTGCCCGAGCAGAGCTCCGATACTCTGTGCAACAGAATTGAAATCTGTTTTTATGTTGTCGTTAAGTTCATTTTTGGCAGCATTAATGCTGTCTGACATCCTGACTGCAATCTGTTCTGTTGTTCCGGATGAATTTTCTTCAAGATACTGCCGGATTGAGTTTAGTTGATCGTTAATATAAGAAAATTTTGCGGCAACCTCATTTGAGTATTCACCGGTTTTTTCTATGAAATTTTCATTCAATTCATTTCTGACATCATTTATTCTGTCGGTTACATGTTTTGTATGTTGCGGCGTTTCATCCGGATGTTCATCCAGATACTGTTTTATAGAACCCAGCTGTTCAAAAACTGATGTAAATTTATCTGTAATATTCTGTGAGAGTTGTTCTGTATTCTGTAGAATATTTCCTTCTGAAACTTTGATATTATTTACTATAGCCTGTTCAATTCCGTTTCGATTTATTGACTGATTTGCAAAAAGTTCATTTTTTGCCTGCTCAAGTTCTTCAAGCAATTTTTCTACATTTTGCAATACGAAATTTGTATTTTCTCTGACTTCGTTTTTCAATCCATCGGAAATTTCGTTGCATTTATCGTTAACAGATTGGACACTCTGTTCTGTCATTGAGTGTATAAGTTCGTTAATTTTGTCTAAATTAGACTGTAATTTCTGTTCAATAGCAGTGGATTTATCCTGATTTGCAATCTGGTTTTGATTTATAATTGAAAGAGCTTCATCTATAGTTTGTTGAATATTATCTAATGTTTCTTTCTGAACTTCGTTGTTGTTATTTATGGAGGTATTGTAATCATCAATTTTTCCGTTGATGTTGTCAGCGCACTGGGAAACATTAGCCCTCAAGCATTCAAGTATTGTTTTTACATCATTAAAGTTGCCGCTTACGTTTGTGTTAATCTCACCGGTCAACTCTTTCAGTGCAGCATTACCTGTATTTAATTCCTGTCTGAGGTCGTCGGAGATTGAATACAGTTTTGAGTTAAAATTATTTAACTGATTTGAAACAGTTCCGGTAAGTTCTTCCAGCTTATCGCTGTTTGTATTTATTGTGGATGTGATACTGTTTTGGATGTCGTCAAGTTTTATTGAGGTTCCTGCAATATAATCCTTAACCTCCGTAATTTCGGAAATTGTTTCGCCGAATTTTACGTCATTGTTTGATGCAAAATTATTTACAAGGCTTGTATATTCTTCCATCAGTTTTTGAAGCTCATCAAACTTTTCATTTTTTGAAGAAACATTTTCCTGTATTGAATTTAAAAAATTCTGAACATCATCAATTTTTTCAGAAACGAATGCCTTGTAATTATCTTCTTTCTGCGCAAGATTTACGTCGAGATTATTAATTTCTTTTGAAAGAACTTCAAGTTCCTGAAGTTTTCTGTCGAATATGTCAGATACAAATGCGTCCTGACTGTTCTTCATCTCTTCTGCAAATGTTATAAAGAGTTCTTTGATTGATGTCAGGTAGCCGCTCAGATTAACGGAAACATTCTCTTTAAAATCAGCAATCTGTGCTGAATTTTCTCTGATAGTTTCTAAAATTTTGTTGAGATTAGCTTCTGAATTTTCTTTTAATTCAGATTTTATGCTGTTAATATGATTGAATAAATTGTCAATTGATATTTTTATATTATTAATATTATCCGCAAGATTTTGTTCGGAAGTTTTGATAATTTCCGTAATTTTAATATTTGCATCATTAAGTCCTGCAAGAAGCTGTGCACTGTCATCAAAGTTGCGTGTAAGGATGGCTTTCAGGCCGGAAAGTTCATTATCAAGCTGTCCGGCTGCTGCTTTCATATCGTCTGAGAGAACGCTTATATTGTCTGCAGTATTTCTGAAGATTTCTGATTTTGTAGTATCTATCAAAGCAATTACAGATTTAATATTTTCTGATAAATCTGAAACTCCGCCTGTTAAATTAGTATTTACTTCCTCTTTTGCTGTCTTGAGGCTTTCCTTTATTTTGTCGGCAAGATTATTTAGGGCTTCCTGTTCTTTTTGCGGGAATAAGTCTTTTAGAATAACGGATTTTTCAACAACTCTGCCGAGTTCTTCCTGAATACCTTCAAAGAAGCTCTGTTTGTCATAACTTATTCCGCTTACAGCCTGTCTAAAATTGGATTCAAACGCCTGCAGATTATCTAAAAATCTGTTAAAATCATCACGGGATACGTTTGAGGAAAGAGTTCCTTTTATTTCTTCTATTGAGCCGGTTAATTCTGAAAACTTTTCTAAATCTTCAATCTTTTTAGCGTCAAACGCTTCTTTTAAACTGTCAACCAGCAAAGAATTTTCATCAGTGTTGTCATTGAGATAATCTACTTTTGATTTTATATCAACTAGAATCTTATTAACATCTTCCGAATTAATTTTATTTTCTTCCTGTAACCTGTTAAGTATCTGCGCAAGTTCTTCTACATTTTGTGCCATTGGTTTTTAGCTTTCCTTTTAAATATACATATCCCTGCATTATATTTTAACAGAAGCAGTGTAATTTGAGCAAAAATATTAACGAAATTTATTACAATTGTAAAGATAAAGGCTCTTTTTTGCTTGTAAGTGCTATAATAAATATTAGACTATGTAAAACAGGCATGGGAAAGAAAGGTGTCTTATGAGCCATATTGTACTGGATGAAGCAAAGTGTAAAGCATGTTATCTTTGTATAAATGAGTGCCCGAAAAAGCTTTTGAGGGTTGGTTCAAAAACTAATAATCTCGGGGATCATCTTGTTGAATTTTATGATCCAAATCATGAGTGCATAGGATGTGCTATGTGTGCAACCAGATGCCCTGATTTAGCAATTACAGAAGTTTACAGAGGATAGATTATAAATATGACAGAATGCTTAACAAAAACAGGCAAAAAGGTTTTAACAAAAGGTAATTACGCCATAGCAAACGCTGCTGTAATAGCAGGGTGTCAGTGCTATTTCGGTTATCCTATTACACCGCAGAGCGAGATTGGTGAATTTATGAGCGGGAAGATGCAGGAGTTAAAGAGAGGCTATGTTTCCGCGGAGAGTGAACTCGGTGCGATTAATATGGTTATCGGAGCAGTATCAACAGGTGTGAAAGCGATGACATCCTCATCATCTTGTGCAATTTCATTAATGCAGGAAGCTCTTTCTTATGCCGCAACAGATGAATTGCCGGTTGTGCTGGTAAGTGTTATGAGGGGCGGCCCGGGGTTGGGAAATATTTATCCGTCGCAGGGTGATTACAATCAGGCAACAATCGGCGGCGGAAACGGAGATTATAAGCTTATTGTCCTGGCGCCATCCACAGTTCAGGAATGTGTTGACTTGACCTATAAGGCATTTTACCTTGCGCAGAAATACAGAAATCCGACCGTGCTTCTGGCTGACGGAATGCTCGGGCAGATGATGGAACCGGTTGAATTCGGCGAATATCCATATCCGGAAATTGATAATTCCGACTGGGCGCTTACCGGAGCAAAAGGCCGTACGTCGCGGGTAATACGTTCTTACGGCCCTCTTGCGGATGACAGATGCGTCTTTTTAAAGAAACTTTTTGAAAAATATAAAACAATAGAAGAGAACGAAACTGAATGGGAAGAATTTAACACAGACGATGCGGATATTATTCTGGTAAGTTTCGGCGGGCCTTCAAGAAACGTGAAATCCGCAATGAAAGAGTGCCGCAGACAGGGGTTAAAGGTTGGAATGTTCAGACCTGTTACACTCTATCCGTTCCCGTCAAAAAGGTTAAATGAACTTGCCGGCAGAACTAAGAAATTTTTAGTAGTCGAGGTTAATATGGGTCAGATGGTGCGAGATGTCAGACTTGCCGTGAACGGTAAAGTTCCGGTTGAACTTTTTAACAAGCCTGTTGGCTCTCCGCCGGAAGTCGATGATATTGTTAATGAAGTTAAAAGACAGATAAAGGAATAACATGGCAGCTTTAACACAAATTTTTAAAATACCTGATTCAATTAAAAAAGGTGCAAAATATTCATTTTGTCCGGGGTGCGACCATGGTGTTGCCGTAAGACTTGTTGGTGAAGCGCTGGATGAACTCGGACTTAGAGAAAATACAATTGCGGTAGCTTCAATTGGTTGTTCTGTTACGATTTATGATTTTCTGGACGTGGATTCGCTTGAGGCACCCCACGGAAGGGCGCTTGCAGAAGCTACGGGGATAAAAAGAGCCAGACCTGATAAGTTTGTTTTTACCTATCAGGGGGACGGTGATTTTGCATCTATCGGTATGGCAGAGAGTATGCACACTGCTCTGCGCGGGGAAAAAGTTACAGCAATCTGCATAAATAATACAACTTACGGGATGACTGGCGGACAGCTAGGGCCGACAACCCTTCTCGGGCAGGTTACAACAACATCTCCTACAGGAAGAAATGTCGAGTATTACGGCTATCCGATTAAAATAGCGGAACATATTGCACTTTGCGACGGAACCGCATACAGTGCAAGAGTTTCCCTTGATAGTGTGGCAAATATAAGAAAAGCTAAACAGGTTATTAAAAAAGCTTTTGAAATTCAGCTTCACGGGCTGGGTTTCAGTTTTGTAGAAATTTTATCTACCTGCCCGACAAACTGGAAGATGACTCCTCAGCAGGCTCATGACAGAGTCAGAAATCAGATGATGGAAGTTTTTAAACCGGGCGTTTACAAGGACATCACAGCAGACAGGAATTAAAGGATAGAGTATGGAAAAGAATTTCATTATAGCAGGATTCGGCGGACAGGGTGTATTGCTTGCAGGAGAAGTGCTTGCAAATGCGTTTATGATGGCAGGCAAAAATGTTACCTGGTATCCGTGTTACGGTGCAGAAATGCGCGGCGGAACGGTTAACTGTGAAATTGTTATGAACGATACAGAAGAAGTCAGTGCGGTTAATAAAAAAGAGGCGGATTTTGTCGTTGCGCTTAATCAGGCATCTGTTGAGAGGTTTGTTTCTAAAATTAAAAAAGGAGGGTGGATGATTGCAAATTCCTCTCTGGCAAAGGAAATAAAGACAAGAGCGGATATAAATTATCTTTTCGCTCCGATTACAAAGCTTGCCGAGAATGTAGGAAATATTAAGATGGCAAATATTATGGCGCTCGGAGTTCTCGCAAAAGTTAGCAGGCTTGTGACCTTAGAATCCCTTACAGAAGCTCTTGAGACTGTAATTCCCGCTCATAGAAAACATTTAATGCCGTTGAATTTAAAAGCATTAAAAATAGGCTATGAGTATGATTTATTGCCTGTATAAATTCAAAATCACCTAAAAAGCTGATTTAAAAGTTTAAATTTGAGATTATTCTGTATGTGTAAAACGGATTAAGGAGATAAAACCTTCTTGATCCACAGATTTTTTATGAGGTTTTTTTAACGTGAAGAAAGAATTACAACTGGCGATTAAAGAGAAAGAAAAGCAGCTGGCAAAATTAAAAAAACATATTGATAAAAGTTATATCTGCTCCGAATTATACAACAAAGTCGTTCTGGAAAAAGCCATTCTGAAAAAGGAACTCTCTGATCTTGAAAAAAATAAACTTGCCGAAAAAGTAAGAATATTGTTTCCGCGCAAAAAGAAACTTATTTGTGATTACTTTAAGAAGTAAGCCGGTTCTGCAATCCTGATGTATAAAAAGCTGGCTTATAAAATTGTTTATAAATATTTGACATTTAATATTTGTGCTATAATGATTTTATAAGTTTTTGGTTAGAGTGTTATAAAAAAGGAGAAAATTATGACAGAAAAACGAGTATGGCTCTTTAGAGAAGGGAACGCATCCATGCGCAATCTTCTCGGAGGAAAAGGAGCCAATCTGGCAGAAATGACTAATCTCGGTCTGCCGGTGCCTCCGGGGTTAACCATCACAACAGAGACATGTATGGATTACATTAACCATGGCAACAAAATGCCGGCCGGTTTGATGGATGAGGTTAAAGCCGCCTTGAAAGATGTTGAAGCGCAGGCAGGGAAAAAATTCGGCGATGCTGAAAATCCGCTGCTTGTTTCAGTCCGTTCCGGCGCAAGACTTTCTATGCCGGGTATGATGGAAACCATTCTTAACCTCGGTATGAATGACAAAACTGTTGAAGGTATGATTAAATTAACAAACAATCCTAGATTTTGCTATGATTCATACCGCCGTTTCTTAACTATGTTCGGCTCGGTTGCATGGGAAATTGAAAGACAGAAATTTGAAGATTACCTTGACAAAATTAAAGAAGAAAAAGGATATAAATCAGATACTGATTTAACAGCAGAGGACTGGAAATCTTTAATCGAACCTTACAAAGCTTTAATTAAAGCCGAAACAGGTAAAGATTTCCCTCAGGATCCATACGTTCAGCTTGAAGAAGCTATTGAAGCGGTATTCCGTTCTTGGAATATTCCGAGAGCTGTTGCTTACAGAAACCACTACAAAATCGACCACAACTACGGTACTGCTGTTAACGTTCAGACAATGGTATTCGGTAATATGGGCGACGATTGTGCAACAGGTGTTTCGTTTACCAGAAACCCTTCTACAGGTGAAAATAAATTCTATGGTGAATATTTGACAAATGCTCAGGGGGAAGATGTTGTTGCAGGTATCAGAACTCCGAAACCTATTGCAGAACTTGAGCATGAAATGCCTGAACTTTACAAACAGTATGTTGATATTGCCAAAAAACTTGAAAAAGGTTACAAAGACGTTCAGGATATGGAATTTACAATTGAACGCGGTAAACTCTACATTCTGCAAACCCGTAACGGTAAAAGAACTGCAGCAGCTGCTGTAAGAATTGCTGTTGAAATGGAAAAAGAAGGCATTATATCTAAAGAAAGAGCCGTTGAACTGGTTGATCCGTATCAGCTTTATCAATTGCTTCTTCCTAGTTTTGATGCTGAAGCTAAAAAAGAATCCGTTCATATTGCAACAGGTCTTGCTGCATCTCCGGGGGCTGCTGTCGGAAAGATTGTATTTGATACCGAAGAAGCTGCAGCACGCGGTGCAAACGGCGAAAAAGTTATACTTGTCCGTATAGAAACATGTCCGGATGATATTCACGGTATGATTGCATCTCAGGGTGTACTTACACTCAGAGGCGGTATGACTTCCCACGCTGCAGTTGTTGCAAAAGGTATGGGCAAACCTTGCGTTGCCGGCGCTGAAGATCTTGTTATCGATTTGAAAAATGAAACTTTAACCGGTAAAAACGGCAAAGTTTATCATAAAGATGATATTATCTCACTTGACGGCGGAACCGGTGAAGTTATGGAAGGCGCAGTTAAGACTTCTGTTGCTAAAATGGATGAAAACTTCCAGCAGCTGTTCAAATGGGTTGATGAAATTAAAAAACTCACAGTTCGCGCTAACGCAGACACCCCTGCAGACGTTTCAAAAGCACTGGAACTCGGTGCCGAAGGTGTAGGGCTCTGCCGTACAGAGCACATGTTTATGGATCCGGAAAGACTCCCTTGGGTTCAGAAGATGATTATTGCCGGCACTCCGGAAGCAAGAAAAGAAGCGCTTGACAAGCTTCTTCCGATGCAGTACGGCGATTTTTATGCAATGTTCAAGGCTCTGGGCGAACTGCCTATGACAATCAGATTGCTCGATCCGCCTTTACATGAATTCCTCCCGAACAAGGATGAATTGATTGCAACTGTTGCTGCTAAAAAAGCTAAAGGCGAAGACTACAAAGAAGATGAAAAAATGCTTAATATCGTGGAAGGTCTATCCGAATCTAACCCTATGATGGGCTTGAGAGGCTGCCGTTTAGGGCTTACCTATCCGGAAATCAATGAAATGCAGGTAAGAGCAATTTTCTCTGCTGCATGTGACTTGAAAAAAGAAGGACTTGATGTTAAGCCGGAAGTAATGATTCCGCTTGTAGGCCACGTTAATGAGCTTAAGACAGTTCAGTGCCAGCTTGAAAAAGTTGCAAAAGAAGTAATGGATGAAAAAGGTGTTAAGGTTGATTATAAATTCGGTACAATGATTGAAATTCCGCGTGCAGCTTTAACTGCAGATGAAATTGCAGAATATGCGGAATTTTTCTCATTCGGTACAAACGACCTTACACAGATGACATTCGGATATTCAAGAGATGATGCGGAAGGCAAATTCCTCAAACGTTACGTTGAACAGAAAATTCTTCCGCGCAACCCGTTTGAGTCCCTCGACCAGAAAGGTGTAGGTCAGTTAATGAAGATTGCGCTCGATAAGGCTCTTCCTGTAAGACCTGATTTGAAACGCGGTATCTGCGGCGAACACGGCGGCGATCCGGATTCTGTAAAATTCTGTCACAGAATCGGCTTGCAGTACGTTTCCTGCTCACCGTTCAGAGTTCCGCAGGCAAGACTTGCAGCAGCGCAGGCAGTTGTGGAGGAAGGTAAATAATTATGAAAAAACAGGTTTTGTTATTAACAGTTTCTTTAATTTTTGCGATGGTATCAAATGTATCTTACGCAGGTTTGTCGCCGGCATTTTATAAAAATCTGGAGCAGTGCAAACCGCACTACGAACTTGATAAGGATTCAGATACTGCTGTGAGAATTAGCGGAATGGAGGACGGAACCTGTACGGTTATTTACCAGACGGGCTATGTTTGCCACTATAACAGGGAAAAGATGAATGAATTATTGCAGACGCAAAATTTTCCTGGTTCATTTTTCCCGCTGCTGATGGATCACTTAAGAGATCCGGGCGTGTGTTATACGATAATTGATGGCAAAAAAGTTCCATACGGCAACTAAAAATCGAAAGACCCGGGTAAATTTTATCCGGGTCTTTTTATAATATAATATTTTTATGGAAGCAAAAGAGCTGATAAAGTATCTTAAAAATCTCGGGATAGAAGTTCATACAACAACAAAGGCGCGCGGACATCAGGGTTTTTTTCTGAAAAGCAGAATTGATATTTCAAAAAATATTCCGCCATACAGAGTTATGCCGACGCTGGTGCATGAATTTGCACATTATATCCACTACAATCTTGAGCCTGAAATGCCAAAAACGGGCGGTTCTTTTGAAAAACTTTTTAAACAAAACAAACCGGAATTTGAAGCTGAACTAATTAAAGTTACAAATTTTGTCGACGAAAATTCTATGTGCGTAAAATTAAACGAGCACAAAGAGAGGGTCAAGGATCAATTAAAAAAACAGGAAGTTATAATTAAAAAGTTTTATCCGGATTTTCAGCGCTCAAAAAAGTTTAAAGAATTTGACAAATATATAAAAAAGTCGAAGGCACGCTATCTTTTAAAATATGACAGGGTGAAGCTTCTCGGCGGCTTGTTCCGACGCTCTGTTGAAATTTATTCAGTACAAAATATTGAATACGATTTCCCTGATATGCCTGAAGCTTTTGCGGCTTACATAAGACTCCGTTCGCTGCAAAAAAAGCAGAAAAGAATTTCAGCAAGGATAAATAAATTGAAAAAATATTATACAAAACCCGCCGAACTTTTTGCAAGATTTGTGGAGGGAGTTTACCTCGATAAAGAATGGACATGCGTTCTTGCGCCGTCTGTATCGGAAAATTTTTTCATGTTGCTTGAGAGCGGATATTATGGTAAACTGAAAGAGGTTATTGAGAAATTTTAGGAATTGGTTATGGCAGAAAAAAGCGTTGCTCAGATGAAAAAAGAGCTTCAGGAATTTTATTTTAAAAAGGTCAAAAATTATTTGTCTGAAATAAACAGGGTAAGAAAACATGAAACAATAAATTCAATATATGCATTCTTTTTAACTCTTTCAGGTGTAGGGATTTTTCTTTTTGCTTTTTTGGAACTTGAAACATACCTGTTTGTATGTATGGGATTGGCTGCTGTGTATGTCGCTTTGATTTGCTTTCATAACCGGCATGTAAAAAACAAAGCAGTTACTGTCGATATGTCAGGGGAGAATGCTATTAAAGGCAGATTGATGAACGACTTCCTGAAAATATTCGGTGATAATTTTAAATGGTCAAAGGAGGATTATAGCGCCAATAAATTGGGTTATTTGCAGGGAGTTAATGAGCTGAATATTATGAATAATTATCTGTTCGGCAGTATTGATGATACAATTTCAGGTAAATACCTCGGGGTTAATTTTCGTATTATTGAGTTTGATACGGCTTTGTCTTTTAAAAATATTATGCACTGGATTTGTCTTGTTCCTTTTATTATTGGCTGCGGCTGCGGGGCTTTTATGTTTCTTATTGGTATAATAGTAATTATTGGAACACTTTTTAATGCTATGTGGCTTTTCTGGTTAGTTCCAGCCGTATTTGTTCTTATACTTTTAAAGTGGATTTATTCGCTCTTGACATATGTGCCGTTCAGAGGAGTTTTTGTTGAATTTGATATGAATAAAAATTTTGGAGGGCACACTTTTTTAATTGAAAATGCCCCGTCAAACAGAGGTGTAAAATTCAATCATGCAGATTTTGGAGAAGTTAAGCTTGAGGATGTTGAATTCAACAAGAGATACAAAACTTATTCAACTGATCAGGTTGAAGCAAGATTTGTCTTAACTACAGCGTTTATTGAAAGATTTAAAAATATGAAAACAGCCTTTAAAGCAAAATACATAAGGGCGGCTTTTAAGGATAAAAAAATTACCATTGCAATAGATGCTGGTAAGGATTTGTTCGCCATGGCGAATATGAATAAAGATACAGACGCGCAGACTTTTGTTGAGTTGTTCAATGAAATTTTATCAGTTCTTGCGCTTATTCAGGCGTTGAAATTAAATCAAAAAATCGGGCTGTAGTGAAGGTTGCAATTTTGCAATCCGGCGATGGGGCATACTTGCCCAACAAAAAAGACGTTAGGACGATAAGTGCAATAAAAGAAGAAGTAGGTTGGGCTTTCAGCCAAACAATAAAGATTGCTTTTAAATCAGGAAGAGTATTATTAATTTTCTCAACACGCTCCCGCTATCGTTTCGAAAACTAATACTAATGTTCCCGAAAGAGATTCTGAACAGTTACAACTCTTGTGAGCCTCAACGATTAACGTTTCAGAATGACATATCTATTGTTAACCTTTCACCACTTCACCACTTCAACTTTTCAACAGTTCTGCCCGTCGGATTAGTAAATCCGACCTACGCCACTACACCCTCTCCCGAATTTATAAATTCGCTGCCGCTCATTAACAAATTCTGCCCTCAGCACAAGGCATACAGGGCCACACGCTTCGCAGGGACTCAGCGGTTCCATCGTATCCAGTAGTTGGAGGGTATTAGTTGAACACTTCACTCCTCACCCTTCACCTTTTTCTGATTCTTATCGTCTTTTGTTCCTTATACCCTGCCGTACATATCTTCGTATCTGATAATATCTTCTTCCAGAAGCAGGTCGCCTTTTTGAACTTCAATAATTTCAAGATTGTCTTTATAAGGGTTTTGCAGAGAATGGATAGCCTTAAGCGGAATATCAACACTGTGCCCCGGAGAGAGTACAAGTTCTTTGCCCTCAAGAATAACTTTTGCCATGCCGTTTAGCACAACCCAGTGTTCGCTCCTGTGATTGTGTGACTGCAGAGATAATTTTTGCCCCGGATTTACATGGATAATTTTAGTCTGGAACCCGTCGCCCTGCGCTATAACCGTATAAAATCCCCACGGTCTGTAGACGGTTTTATGAATCAAATGCGTATCATCATTTTGTTTTTTCAGGGTTTCGTAAATATGTTTGACTTCCTGTGTGCGGTCTTTTTTGCAGGCAAGAATTGCATCTTCTGTTTCTATGATGACTGTATCTTCAAGCCCTATTGTGGCAACAAGTTTTGAGGACGCATATACAAAAGAGCCTTTTGAACCCTTATCAAGAACGTGTCCGATAAATACATTATCATTTTTATCTTTCGGGCTGACATCGTATATTGACTGCCATGAACCTAAATCGTTCCAGTCGCTCTCAAGTTTTACCAGCGCAATCCTGTCCGATTTTTCCATTACCGCATAATCTATTGAGATATTCGGCATTTTGTCAAATTCAATGAATGGAATGTCTCCGGTTTTGTTGAAATCAATGTTCTGTGAATTTTTTGCAATTTCCGGCGCGTATTTTTGGATTTCTGCTGTCAGTGTGGATGCTTTGAACATAAAGATACCGCTGTTCCAGAAATAAGTTCCTGCTGTAACATATTTTTTTGCGGTTTCCAGGTCGGGCTTTTCTACAAATTCTTTTACCCTGTAACCGTTTTCGATTTCTTCAAGAGTGTTAATGTAGCCGTATCCTGTTTCAGGGTATGCAGGTTCAATGCCGAAGGTTACAATGTAACCTTCCTCGGCAAGTTTTTCTCCCTTTTTAACTGTTGATAAAAATTTCTCTGTGTCTTCTATCAAATGATCCGACGGAACAACGAGGATTACCGGATCGGAATTTGACTTTTGCATAATATATTTTGCAGCAAGTGCAATGGCTGGCGCTGTATTTTTTGAAACAGGTTCTGCGAGCACAATCGGACTTTCTGTCAGTGCGCCGAGCTGCATTCTTACATTTGAGGTGTGTTTTGTGTTTGTAATACTTAGAATATTTTCTGACGGCATGCAAAATTTCAGCCTCTCAAAAGTTGTCTGCAAAAGACTTTTGTCTGAATTAAGATTCAATAACTGTTTTGGATATAACTCTCTTGATAAAGGCCACAAACGGCTTCCTGATCCGCCGGCTAAAATAATACCGTACATTTTAACTCCTCTTATTATGTAATCAGCTATAAAAATATTATATTATAAAAGAAGTTTATATGTATGAATTATTATGAAAACTTAACGTGCCTTAGCCGCTCATTAGAAAAATACGGCGGAGATTATCCGAGATGTTTTAAAAATTCCTCTGTGGCATGCTCCGGTTTTTCTGCGTTAATAATTGCTCTCACAACGGCAATTCTTTTTGCGCCATTTTTTACTACTTCATCAACATTTTCAAGGTTAATGCCGCCGATTGCAAAATATGGAATTTGAATATTTTTGCTGACCCAGTTTACGTATTCAAGCCCAACTGATTTTGTGGTTGGTTTTGTCGGAGTTGTGAATACCGGCCCGACACCGATATAATCCGCGCCATCGTCAACAGCTTTTTTTGCCTGTTCCGGAGCATGGGTTGAAATCCCGATTATGGCGTTATTCCCTAAGATTGTCCTTGCGGATGCAACATCCATGTCGTCCTGACCGAGATGAACCCCGTCGGCTTCCAGAATGTATGCAATATCTACTCTGTCGTTTACTATGAAGGTTGCGTTATATTCGGCACAGAGAAGTTTAATTTTTTTACCGAGTTCTATAATTTTGTTGGCGCTCATAGTTTTTTCTCTCAGCTGGAGAATATCAACCCCGCCTTTGAGAGCCGAGGCAACAGCGTTTAGAAAATCTGTTTCTGTTTCAAATTTGTCAGAGTTTGTTACAAGATAAAGTTTTTTATTTTCAAGCATGTATTTGTTATATTGTTCTTTTAATTTATCCCACATAATTTTCTCCAGAGTATAAGTTTTGTATCGCATGTTTTCAAATGCTGCGGCATGCTCAGGATTATTGACAGAGTATTCTGCAAGCACCCTCAAAACCTGCTGTAATCTTTTTATATTGGCTTTAAAAATTGTTTCAATGCCACATCTTTTGTCGGGATTTTTGATACTAATTCCAACATCATTTTCAGTATCGCGTGCCGCCAGAAGCTTTGAATAATCAGCCTCTTGAACCATGCTCAACTGGTGGCGCATGAGTTTTAATTCTTCCGACAAATTTTTATCGTCAAGAATAAACCGTGTTATTTCTTCCAGAACCCTTAAGGCTTCATTCCCTCTGTTTAAATTCGCATCTATAATTCTTTTCATATATTTATTCTATCATAGTTTTTCGGGTTTGGTTAATGATAATAATAAGTGTACCCGGGATAAATATAAATAATTGTTGACGTATATAAGCTGAATTATTTAAAATACTATTACTGTTTTTGTCTATTTTGTTTTTTATATAATAATTTGAAAATTCCTGTTATAAAAAATATTACAGAAAAGTTAACAAACATTGATGTAATAATATTAAAACCAAGAGACGTAATACTTATAAATAAATCAAATATCATAAAAAGAAGTAATATAATAACAGGAATTTTCCAGGTTGTAAAAAGTTTTAATAGATAGATATTATTTACCTTTAATATATTTAGGCACATAACTGTCAGCATTGTTATCTGGGAAATTTTTATGATAATTAATGAAGAGATAACGATAAATATCCATAAAAGTTTATCATGGGTACTAATAGAAAAGATGTTGTTCAGAGCAATAAGCAGTTCAAGCAATAATAAAGGCCCGAAACATATCAGAAGAAACTGACAGATGAATATGTAAGTTTCGATAATGTTTTTGTTCAAATTAACACCTCGTTTATTTTATTCTTTTATGAATATAGTATATATTAAAATAATTATCAATTAATTTCTTTTGCTGTAGAGAATATCCCCAATTATTTGGTATATTAAAAGGATTTATCCCTTTTCTGTGTGTAAAGTCATAATAATCTATCAGTAAAGCATTAAAGTAGCCATTTTTATCTATAATAGGTTTATATAAAGTTGCATGTTGAATGCCTAAAAAATTGTCTAAATCTTTTTTATTTAATATTTTAACTATGTTTTCAGGAGTGAAATCAATTAGAGTTTTTTGAATTTCTCCATTTTTTAAAGCTTTTTGGTTTGCCTTTATAAAAGCTTTTAACGTTGAAGAATTTTCAAGCTGTCGGGTTATTTTAGAATTGCTGTCATATAGAACCCCGCTTGAATGTTCCGGTATTCCTATTTTATTCATTACAGTTTTTAAGTCAATATTTTTTAATTCAGCCCTATCATTAATAAAATGTGCATTGTTATCTTGTTCTGCCATTATAAAGTTATATCTTGCGTTAATTAAATTGTTGTAAGCAAGTGGCATAACTTGTCCTAAAATAGTATATACACTATCCTGAAATGCTTCACCAAATGTCATTTGATTATTTTTAATAGGAGAATTGTATTCAATTTTACCATCAAGGAGAGTTATTTTATCATTTGAAATTCCGGTTTTACCTGAAGAACCGGGTTTTGAACGGTAATACGCTCTGACCTTGGTGCCGTCGTCACGGGTGTAACTTCTGACATAAACTTCATCCGACGCAACAAGGTCTGCTTCGCGCGGAATCCCGAGATTGCTTATCTGATAATCTATTGCAGGCTCGTTCAGCTGAAACTCATCAGGATTCATGCGCCCGATTTTTTCCGCATAGTAAATTTTATCAGAGCCGCTAACTTTGTTAAAAAAATCTTTCAATGACATAACATATTTCCTTTCGTATTTATATTTTCTATTATTGTCATTGTTTACGATTTATTTAATTTCCGTAAGACCACGTTTTCGTCGCCACGAAAACAGTGCATTGTTACCTTTTTATTGCCATAAATTTTAAGATTTTTGTCCTCCCCTTGAGACCCTGCCGTCCACCTCGCAAATGGCGGGAACGGGAACTATTAAGTATAGTTTTGCGAGAGGTAACGAATCTTTAATTTCGAGGAGGTGTAGCAATAAAAAGGTAACAAACTCCGAAAACAGGGGGGGGGATGATTACATATTTCTGCGGCGGCTGCGGCATGCCTTAATGTAACTTTTTTTGAAAAATTTTCTTTATTTAAATAAATCTGATATGATAATGTATGATTATGGATAATAAGAAGAAGATAATTATTACATCGGCCGTATTGGGATTGTTAATAGCTGGATGTCTTACCGGTGCAGTTATACATAATTCCCCTGCAAAAAATAATGAGATTTATAAAGAAGCGCTTGCTGATATGTCAGAAGAAAACTATTCCAATGCTTATTATCTGTTTTCTAAAATAGGGATTCTTTCTGCTCTTAAGCCGGCGGCAATTTACCATCAGGCAGAATGCGCGGACAGGCTAGGAGATGCAGAATCTGCAGTTAAGCAGTATAAATTTCTGTTCAAACTTTATCCCCGCCATATACTGAGTGTTAAAGCAAAATACCTTGCAGCACAGGATCTGGTCGAAAAAAATCCAAAACGCGCAAAAAAATATTTTGATCAAATTATAAAACACTATCCGGATACGGATTATGCTATTGCTGCTGAATACTATTCAGGACTTCTTTTGATGAAGAAATATACGCAGTCGGTAGATGCAATTTTTCCGAGATCTGAAAAAGACAATGTTGAAAGCCATTTTCGTCATTATCTGAAAAAAGCTCCGTCAGGCAGGCTTGCTTTGAATGTTGTTAACAGCTGGCTTTCACTCGACAAACCTATTTCAAAAGACGATTACCTGCTTATGGCAAAAACCTACTATCTTTTTAATGACTTTGCCGGTGCGGATAAAATGTTAAAGAATGTTGATATTCAGGAGGCATGGCCGCTTGAAGTTTTGAACGCCGATGGCATGGGTAATTCCGCAAGGGTAAAATATCTTACGGAATGGGGGCTGAAAGACAATGCTAATTATGTTGAAAAAGAAGATATTTATAAGGCTGTTGATGTTTATATCAAGCATGCCCCGTCAAAATATGATGCTGCCGACACGCTTTATAATCTTTCGCATGGCAAAGGAAAGGACTACATCTGGGATTTGAAATGTTCGTACGCCCCGCAGGAATACAAAACACAGTGTTATAAAAATCTTTATCTGACTTTCCCGAAAGGGGATTTTGCAGATGACGCGCTGTCGCAGGTTTTTCTTTCCGCTGCAAGAAGCTCTGATACAACTAATGCAAAAAAAATCGGGCATGACTTTTTGAATAAATTTAAAAAATCCCCTCACATGCCTATGGTCATGTACTGGATGGGCAGACTATATGAAAAAACTAATGACTACAGGGACTATATGAGCTATTACCGGAGTGTAATAGCAAAGTTTCCGGATAATTATTACGCTTACCGTGCTTATCTTCATTTTAACCATACACCGGGGCCGATTATCACAAGTTATATAAAGGAATCTCCTGTCGAGTACCCTTACAAAACCACACCATCGATTATTGAAAGGCTTGTGAAGCTTGAAGATTTTAGTATTCTGGAAGAATATGCACAGAATGATGAGTTTTTGAAAAGCTGGATTTTATACGAAAAAGGTGATTACTGGCATTCAATGGTTGTAGCAAGAGATGCAATGGAAGCTCTTGCTGTTAAGCCTGACAAATATGATTTGAGATGGCGGCTTGTGTATCCGGTTCACTATTACAGTGATATAAAAAAATATGCTGATAACGCCGGCAATAATCCTCCGTTAATGCTCTCCATTGCAAGAGAAGAAAGCTACTTTAACCCGGATGCAAAAAGTGCTGCGGGTGCTGCCGGATTGATGCAGCTTATGCCTGCAACAGCCTCTGAAATCGCCGCAAAGCATGGCGTCAAAAACTATAATCTGTTTAATCCTCAGCATAATCTAATGCTCGGGAATTACTATTACGCTTTTCTAAAAAGCATGCTCTCGGGCATGGATGTTTCTTCAATTGCCGCCTATAACGGCGGTATCGGTTCGGTAAACAGCTGGCACAAATCCATATACTACAATGATACCGATGAATTTGTCGAACAGATTCCATACCCTGAAACCCGGTATTATGTGAAAAAAGTTTTTAGAAGCTACTGGAATTATATAAGAATTTACAATGGAAATTCCTAACAGCCGGCTCTGTATTTACTAATCCGGCATGCTTCAATAATAAAAAAATCCGCTTATATATTAAGCGGATTTTTCAAGTCATGACTTTAATTTATTTACATCATATTCTTTCTGATTTTTTCTTTAGCTTTGTCAATCTGTTTGATACGCTTTTCTGTAGCTTTAACCTGTTTTGCAAGAGCTTTTCTCTCTGATTTTATCAATTTATACTGCGCATCAATGTCAGAATATTTTGCCTTGTAATTCAAAAGTTCGTTTCTCACTTCAACCTGTGCATTGTCAAGCTGCAGGATAGCGTTTTGCATTTTGTTGTTTCCTGTCAAATCAGCGTTTGAAGATGAAGCTGCTGTCTGAGTTGCAACAGGTGTAGTTGTCGATGTACTGGCAACTGTTTTTGTTGAAGTTCCCGGATAGCTTACATCATCGAAATTTAGCGGGGTGAAAGCATTCCCGTCAGCCAGAGCAGCTCCTGTACAAACCGTAATAACCGCCAGTGAAACCATTAAATTCTTAACTGTTTTTATCATGAGAATTCTCCTCTCTTTCATGTCGATAATTTATCACATGTAGTATATATGATAACGAAGTTTTCATGCTCCTCTGTTCAGTGTAGAAAAATTTTTATACCGGGAACTTTTTTAAATAGAATTCATCTATAAATGTATCAGTGCAGTTTTTTATTGCTTTTGTTAAGTAATGTAAATCACTAAAACTGTTGCTGTATAAGGGTTTTATGAAAAATGCTATATTTTTATCGAATATCATGATTGATTTTAAAATTTCTTTTGCATAAGATTAAAGACGTGCTCGGTGCACAGTGAACCTTAAAAAATAAAGACAAGAGTTAAGATTTTTAAAAATTTTTGTTTGTTTTAAATTATACCGCTTGACAAAAATTTTTGAGGGATTTAAAATTTCAAATGTGCGAATTGCACACCGAACCTTAAAATAAATAGCTAAGTAATAAATTTAAAAAGATTTTAAAAAAGGACTTGACAAATAAAATTGAGGTTATAAACTGTAAGATGTGCGTAATGCACAATGAACCTTAAGAAAAGTTAAGAAATTTAAAGATTTTAAAAATTAAAACTTGACAATGAAAATTTAAGTAATAAGATAATAATTGCCGCAAGTTTTGAAGCGGCTTCGGGAAAGGGAAACCTGAACCGACTGGAAGTAAAAGGTTTTTTAATCTTCTTCCGTAATTGCCCCAAGCATTTAGCTTGTGTTCTGCAAAAGACAAAATTAAAGAAACTGCCGGATGAATGGTGGCTATTATCTTGAGCCCGAACATTGAAAACAGAATAGCTGAAAACAAAACAATACTTGTTAATTCATTAAAATGATTCAAGACAAAACGCAAAGCGAAAGCTAGCAATTAAATAAAGTCGAGCAGTTAATCTTTTAGCAAGATTAACGATGGACATAAACTTTCTGACAATGGAGAGTTTGATCCTGGCTCAGGACGAACGCTGGCGGCGTGCTTTATACATGCAAGTCGAACGTGAAGCTGACTTCGGTCAGTGGAAAGTGGCGGACGGGTGAGTAATATGTAGGAAATCTGCCCTAGAGAGGGGGACAACAGAGGGAAACTTCTGCTAATACCCCATATGAGCTAAGTTGAAATACTTATCTTGAAAACTCCGGTGCTCTAGGATGAGCCTGCATCTGATTAGCTAGTTGGTGGTGTAATGGACTACCAAGGCTATGATCAGTAGCTGGTTTGAGAGGATGATCAGCCACAATGGGACTGAGACACGGCCCATACTCCTACGGGAGGCAGCAGTAGGGAATTTTGCGCAATGGGCGAAAGCCTGACGCAGCAACGCCGCGTGAACGATTAAGCCCTT
>CASFGU010000029.1 GCA_949294395.1 uncultured bacterium | reverse complement strand
GTTGTCCTTCATATTCTACGTTTGTCTTTCTTGCGGTCAGTCCTAAAAATCTGGCCTGTGATGCTGCCATTCCCATAGCATGTTCCCTTTCGTTTTTTCCCTTATGTTTTTATTTACGGCTCTTCTGGGAAAAAACTTTAAACATGTTGCTCATGTTGCTTAACATTTCTTAAACAAATTCGCAAAACCCGCATTGCTAAAGGGCGGTTTGATTAAATCAAACCGCCCTTTATATTTGACAAAAAGATTAACTTTACTATTTAGCAGCTTTTGCAGCTTCAAAAACTACATCAAAAGCTTCTTTATCGTTAACGGCAAGTTCTGCGAGCATTTTTCTGTTAACCATAATATTTGCTTTTTTGCAGGCATTAACGAATCTTGAATAGCTCATGCCGCGTTCTCTGACAGCCGCATTAATTCTTACAATCCATAATCTTCTCATATTACGTTTTGTAGTGCGTCTGTCCCTGTAAGCATATTTCAATGCTTTCATAACAGCAGTATTAGCTACTTTAAAAATTCTGCTTCTTGCACCGATAAAGCCTTTAGCAAGTTTTAATATTTTTTTGTGTCTGTTACGACTAACATTACCACGTTTTACTCTCATTTTTTACGCTCCTATCTTGAATACTTCTTGTATGGTAACTCGTGAGATACCAGTTTTAAGTGTGAGTCTGACAAAGTCACCATCTTGAAAATCTTACGTTTTCTTGATTCTGACTTGTGCTGGAGCAAGTGGCCTATACCTGCATGTCGTTTCATGATTTTGCCGGTTGCAGTAACTTTATAGCGTTTTGCAGCGGCTCTGTGTGTTTTCATTTTTGGCATTTTCTTCTCCTTTTCAGTTAAGTAGTTACTTAGAAATTTCAGGCATACCAAAGCCGTAAAATTTCCGTAACTTTATCCTACACCACAAAAAAAATAATTGCAATAAATTATTAAATAATGTATAATAATATATAATAAGAAAGGAGACATTTATGCAAAACACAGTTATAGCTTCAAAATCCGGAGGGGGGGGGGGGCTCGGCCTTCTGTAAATCCGCTCAGGACAAGAGTTTTAGGCGGACAATTCTAGAATATATTAAGCGCTTTGATTTTTTCAAATCTTTTTCCTTTGCGGGCGCTAATGACAAAGAGATTCTGAACAGTCACACCTCTTGTGAGCCTCAACGATTTTCGTTTCAGAATGATATAGTTCTACCTGTCGGATTGGTAAATCCGACCTACAGTTATTCTTGTCCTCCCCTTGAGGGAGGACCGAAATCTCTGATTTCGAGGAGGGGTCAGAAAAGTCAATCCGGAGATATTGTAAAACGTTTTTTTGTTAGGCTAAAAGTCCTACAGAAATCACCTGACAGAAACCCCTCTCCCGAATTACTAAATTCACTACGTTCATTAAGTAATTCTACCCTCTCCCTCAAGGGGCGAGGGAGAGTAAAGAATTCATGCTTCACCTTTTCGCGGCTCTTATCGCCTCATCACCTTATAGTCTTTCCTGTTGGATTGGCAAATCCGACCTACGCTACAGGAAAACCCTCACCCTTAATCACTCTCCCAGAGGGAAAGGGTAATAGCGCCCACTTCACCCCTCACTCTTCACACTTCACTTACAAAAAATCCGCTTTTACATTGGCAGAAGTCCTCATTACCCTCGGGATTATCGGTGTGGTTGCGGCGATGACTCTGCCAACATTGGTTCAAAACCATAGAAATACAGAATTGCAAACCGGATTAAAAAAAGCTTATTCCGTATTAAGTCAGGCTCTTGACCTGTATTATGCAAAAAACGGCGAACGAATTAAGCCGGACGGCACAGTTGCCTCACAGGGTTTAAAAAAAATAATAATGCCTTATTTTATTAATGCTAAAGACTGCGGAACAGGCTCCGGAAGCAGTGAAAACGCAGCAAAAGCTTGCGTACCTAATAACAGTTATGTAGATGAGGACATTCGCAAAGCCGATATTTATAAGACATACAACGGGAATAAAGCAAATATGGCCTTTTTTGATGACGGTCAATTCGTAATAAATGACGGGATGCTGGTTCTTATTGAAAACACAGGCGGCAGCACAACATTATACTTATCTGTCGATGTAAACGGATACAACAAAAAACCAAATAGAGTCGGACATGACCTATTTATGTTCCAGATTGACAAAAATGGAATGTTAAGACCTATGGGCGCAGATGAAACAAATTATCCGCTCAAAGTATATCCTGACTATTGCAGCCCTGCGGCAACACACAACCGGAACGGCACATCATGCACACATAAAGCTTTGACAGATCCGGATTACTTCAAAAACCTGCCGAAATAAAGCCTGCAAATGCGGGCTTTTTTATTCCCATGTATATTTCTGGCCTGTGCTGACATCCTCGATTTTTACGTATTTTGAAAGAATAATTTTGGCCTCTAAATCTGTACAGTGACACGGGAATATTCGCTGAACGCTCTGGTCACGGAGGTATTCACCTAATTTGTTAATTTCTTCCTCGCTTCTGTTTATAAGATACAACCCGCCGATAATTGTATTAACACGATTTACGCCTGTAACATATTTTGCGTGCTCAATAATATTTTCCAGCCCGCTATGGGAGCAGCCGGAAATTATAACAAGCCCGTCCTCAGATTTGTAGGCAAGAGCTGTTTCATCCGGTGCATAATCCATCTTCACAACATCCGGTACGGGTATTTCACCCAGATACATTAATTTAGGTGTAATAGCCATCGGCTTTGTCGTAAGAATAAGATTAAAAAATTTATCCATTTCTTCTTTTGACAGATGATAACTTTCATTGTCAAGGATATTGCTTTCACTCTGCTTAAACACATCAGGGTGAGCGATTACATCCTTTGAATTAAAATCAATACCAACATACTTAAACTTCTGATACAGAGACTGCAGCCTTAAAAATCCACCAATATGATCAATATGACTGTGAGAAAGCACTATATGCGTAACCAGCGACAGATCAATATCCATTTTATAAGCATTTTTAATAAACGCATCACTGGAGCCGCAATCAAAAAGAAGTTTCAAATCATACTCTTCAATAAAGAATGATAGCCCGTGTTCGGAAATCAGACAATTTCCAGCATGAGTATTGTTATCCACCAAAACCGTCAATTCCATATATATTTATTTTATATTATGTTTCAAATTTTGTCAATCGTTAGAAAGTATTAGATACACTTATTCAAGTTTTAAATAATTTACCTTTTCCCAGCTTAAATCAAGATATTTTACCTTTGAATCCACAAGTTTTACCTGCGGAAGAATTGACGGGATACGCTCAATCCGTTTAAATACATTTTCGTCAATTTTGCCTATTCTTATAGGAACTGTTTTTATTTTAACAAACACATCATCAGGATTGCGGAAGTCTATATACTCTACAGGCTCCTTTGAATAAGTTTCAACATATTTTACAATTTTTTCTATCTGCTGGACTTTCTTTGCGTTCCATTTTGTGTAATCATCACCTTTGTTTCCGTACGAAAGCACAAGAATAGTCTTGAACTTTTTATCAAGCGGCAAAAATTCTTTCCCGATAATCCTGCCGTCCTTTGTGAATGCCGCAACAGGAGGGACTTTTACATCCGGAGAAATTGTCAGCACAGGAACCCGTTCTTTAAGAATTATCTGAAGCCTTGCAGGAAATGCGTACCGTCTTATATAGACATCCTCAACCGGTGCTAGACTCTTTATCTGTTTTTCTATAGCTGCAGTATTTGCCATATAAATCGGAACCTCCGGAACTTCACTCGCTTTCAGAAGCGCCAGAATCCTGTATGATTTTACTATATTATTATTATAAATTACAACGGAATTGTTGCCGGTCGTTGTAAATACCCGTTTATCAAGGTACCACTGCGGCATTTTTGAGATATATACAAAAGCCATAAGAAGAAGGACAGTCAATACAAAACGGAAAAAGTTCCGAAAAACCCCTTGAGTTCTTCTGACACGTCGTATTTCACGCTTTTTCCTGACAGTTTTAACCAATCTTTTCGGATCGATTATTTCTTCTTCCGGATTTTGTACAAAATCTTCTTCCATTAGTTTCCTTATTTATTTATTCCTGCGCTCTGTAAAATATTTAGCACCAGATGATCGTAATCTATGCCCATAGCGGCGGACTGTGCCGGCAAATCGCTAAGAGCGGTCATTCCGGGACTTGTATTGATTTCAAGAAGATACGGAATATTATCCTTCATCATAAAATCAATTCTTGAAACTCCGCGGCAGCCTGCTGTTTCAAAAGCTTTCACGGCAACTTCTTTTACATGTTTTGTTACATCCTCAGCAAGCCTTGCCGGAACTATAAATTCAGACATTCCGCTTTTATATTTTGCCTCGAAATCGTACCATTCATTTTTCGGTCTGATTTCAAGGATTTCTGTAGCAAAAGGTTTGCCTTCACACTCAAGAACGCCTACAGTTACGAAAAAGCCGTCGATAAATTCTTCCACCAGAACATCGTTATTGTATTTTACAGCGAGTTCATAAGCAGCTTTTAAATCCTCCGGTTTATCCACCTTTGTCATCCCGAAACTTGAACCTTCACATACAGGTTTTGTAAAAAGCGGATATTTTAAATCTTTTGTCTTTTCCATAACATCGTCGCCTTTGCGGACAAAGGCGGATTTTGCCATAGGAATATCAGGACAGGTTGAAAGGATTCTTTTTGTGAATTCTTTATTCATACAAAGAGAACTTGCCATAACGCCGCAGCCGGTATAAGGGATTTGCAGAATTTCAAGAATTCCCTGAATACATCCGTCCTCGCCATATTTTCCGTGAAGCGCGTTGAAGGCGTAGTCGTAATTTCCTTTTTTAAGAGTTTCCGCAATATTTTTATCAACGACAACGAGTTCTGCATTCTCAAACCCTAGCCGTTTTAAAGCATCATAACAGCCTTTGCCGGAACGCATTGAAACCTCTGCTTCTGAGGACATTCCGCCACATAATACAGCGATTTTTGCATCTTTTTTTATTTTATCATTTTTAATTTCCTGCATATTTCAACCTCTTTTTCGTTATTTCCGCCGAGGTACCTGACCTCGGGTTTTAATTCAATTCCGAACTTCTCCTTTACTCCATTGTACATTTTGTACATAACTTGCAGAATATCAAGGGAAGTTCCTGCTTTATCATTAATTATAAAATTCGCGTGTTTTTCATAAACGTGAGCCCCGCCGACTGCGATATTCTTTGCGCCCGACGCTTCCAACAGACGGCCTGCGGAATCTCCTTCTGGATTTCTGAATACACTACCGCAATTCGGCAGAGCAAGCGACGGCTGCTTTGAATGTCTGAAATCCAGATTTTCTTTCATTTTAGCATTTATTTCTTCTTCCGGCGCGGGTTTTAAGTAAAATTCCGCAGATAAAATGATGAAATCTTCCTTCTGGCAGATTGAGGTTCTGTATGAAAACTCCATTTCCTCTTTTGATAACTGGAAAACACCTCTATCCCGCGACCAGCAGGTAACTTGCATAAGAGTATCACTTATCGACTGACCGTGCGCGCCGGCATTCATAAAGACTTCACCGCCGATAGAACCCGGGAATGCAACCATAAATTCAAGCCCGCTTAACCCTTCTTTTGCCGCAGCCTGCGATAATTTTGGACCTTTCAGCCCGCATTCTGCCGTAACTTTTGTCCCTTCAATTGAAAAATTCTTCATGCCTGTTGTAATTACTACAACGCCGTCATAACCGTCAGAGGAGACAAGTGTATTTGTAAGATTGCCAAAGACTTTGAAATCGGATTCTTTTTCTGCGACTTCAAGAAAATCTGCAGAACTTTCAGGGAAATAAACTTTTTTTATCTTCCCGCCGGTTTTAAAACTCGTCAATTTCGCAACTTCAAAATCTTCCTCAACCCGCAACTTCGCTCAACTCCTTATCTAAGGCAATAAGCTCTTTCCCGAGTGCAGTAATTGTACCGGCACCGAGCCCTATCACTATGTCATCATCTTTAAGTTCTTCAAAAAGAACTTTTGCAACAGCTTTCATATCTCCTGAAACATACTTGCAAGGAATCCCTTTTTTCTCAAGATCCGCCTCAAATGCAGAGGAATTTACTCCCTCAATAGGGTCTTCTGACGCTGCATATACATCTGTGACAACAACCTTATCAACCCCTTCAAAAGCGTTCAAGAATTCGTCCCAGAGGTTTTTAAGTCTTGTATATCGGTGAGGCTGGAAAACTGCAATAACGTGTTTATCTTTAAAACTTAATGCTGAAGAAAGCGCTGCCTTGATTTCGGTCGGATGGTGTGCGTAATCATCATAAATAACTGCACCTTTTGCCGAGCCGACCTTCTGAAAGCGTCTGCCCATACCGGTAAATGTAGCAAAATGCGGTTTAACAAGATTTATGTCAATTCCTGCCTGATGAAGGCTTGCAAGAACCGCAAGCGAATTATAGACGTTATGTCTGCCTTTCAGGATAATTTTTAAATCTGTCAGGAATTCCCCTTTATAGTAAATATCAAATTTTGTATATTCAGAATTGTACTCAATATTTTTCGCCTGATAATCCGCACCATCGGAAAGTCCGAAAGTAACAGTTTTATGGCTGTGAAGTTTTCTTGTCGCTTCACAATCATTATTTGCCAGAACGACTCCATCCTGCGGCATTTTTGCAATAAACTCTTCAAAAGTTTCTAAAATAGATTGAAGTCCGTTTTTGTAAAAATCAAGGTGGTCAGCCTCAAGATTATTTATAACAACGATATTCGGAACGTATTTAACAATAGTGCCGTCACTCTCATCAAGTTCAGCCGCAAAACATCTGCCGTCCTGACAGTGTGCGTTTGTATCCAGTTCGGGAATTATGCCGCCGACAACATAAGAAGGCTTCAACCCTGCTTTTTCCATTACATAAGCGGAAAGTCCGCTGGTTGTCGTTTTCCCGTGGGTGCCTGAATACCCTAAGAAAAATTTCCCTTCCCTTGAAATTTCCGCCAGTAAATCAGACCTGTGATAAATAGGTAATCCTAATTCTTTTGCTCTTACCATTTCAGGATTATCCTGTCTGATTGCCGTACTTGCAATCACTACACAATCTTCCGGCACATTGCCCGCACTGTGCCCTATATGAACTTCCGCGCCCATTTTCTTTACTTTTTGAACATATTTTCCGTCGCAAACATCAGACCCTGCAACTTCACAGCCGTTTTCCAGCAAATACTTTGCAAGCCCGCTCATTCCGACTCCGCCTATTGCTATAAAATAATATTTCTGCTTCTTCAAAACTCTCTATCCCTAATCATCTGTATTTAACATCTTTTATTATAATACAGAAAAACTATAAAATCCGTAATTTTACTATTTGTAAATAAAAGTTAAAAGAATAGCCGGTAAGCAACAAAACGATAAGACTGTAATAAGTCTTATCGTCCTGTCATCTTTATACAGACGGCACTGCCTGCTGTTACTTAACAACGATATTGACCAGTTTTTTCGGAACAACAATGGTTTTCACAATTGTTTTCCCTTCTGTCAATTCTTTTACCTTTTCGCTGTTCATAGCTAAGGCTTTCAGTTCATCTTCACTTGAAGCCTCATCAGCCTCAATCTTATCCTTAACCTTTCCGTTAACCTGAACAACGAGAGTAATTGAACTTGCTTTTGCAAGGTTTTCATCCCATTTGCACCAAGGTTCATCATGGATTGAAGTTGTCGCACCTAAATCGTGCCATGCTTCTTCTGTCAGGTGAACCGCAACCGGCGACATGAGTTTAAGCAGTGTCACAATCGCAAAGCTCATTACTGATTTATCCTCAGCGTCAAGCTGTGACTTTTTGCCGCGCCATTCATAAATCGCATTGGTAAGTTCGCGGTATTTGGAGATTACAGTATTAAACTGGAAGTCGTTCGAAATGTCGTTTGTAATTCCCTTAATCGCAATATGAACACAGCGGACTAGGTCATCGTTTTCTTTTTTGAATGAAGAGTGATGGGTGAAGCGTGAGGCGTCCTCTAATGAAATATCATCAGCGTTTGATGCCACAAGTCGCCATACTCTGTTCAGGAACTTATAGCAGCCTTCAACACCTGCATCAGACCAGTCAAAATCTCTTGCCGGCGGTGAATCTGACAGGATAAATAATCTTGCGGTATCAGCCCCGTAATTTTCAAAGATTTCATCAGGGTCAACCGTGTTACCTTTGGATTTTGACATTTTAGAACCGTCTTTTAACACCATTCCCTGAGTTAAAAGGTTTTTGAAAGGTTCATCAAAATCAAGCAGCCCTAAATCACGCAAAGCTTTTGTAAAGAATCTCGAGTACAAAAGGTGGAGAATTGCGTGCTCAATTCCGCCGACATACTGATCAACCGGCAGCCAGTGATTAACTTTGTCTTTTGCAAACGGCATTTTATCGTTTTTAGCATCCGCATACCGGAGATAATACCAGCTTGAACAAATAAAAGTATCCATTGTATCGGTTTCTCGTGTAGCCTTTCCGCCGCAGCAAGGGCAGGTTGTTTCAAGGAAAGTTTTTGAGGTAAGAAGCGGAGATTTTCCAACTACGCTGAAATCAACATCCTTCGGCAGCAATACAGGAAGCTGGTCTTCCGGAACCGGCTGAATCCCGCATTTTTCGCAATATACAACAGGGATAGGCGCGCCCCAGTATCTCTGACGGGAAATTAACCAGTCACGGAGCCTGTATTGTGTTTTAAATTCGCCGAAACCTTCTCTAACAGCTTTTTCAGTAATTGCCTTTTTAGCTTCCTCATTACCCATTCCGTCAAATTCGCCAGAATTTATAAGAACCCCGGGCTCAGTATAGGCTTCTGTTAAGTCCCTCGCCCCTTGCGGGAGAGGGTGTCCGGAGGACGGGTGAGGGGTTAAAACAACCTTCATCGGCAGATTATACTTTTTCGCAAAATCAAAATCTCTTGTATCGTGCGTCGGAACAGCCATAACAGCACCGGTTCCGTATTCAACAAGCGCATAATCAGCAGTCCACAGAGGGAAAATTTCTCCGTTAAACGGATTTCTGCAGTGAGTACCAAGAGGAACACCTGTTTTTACGCGTTCTGTTGAAAGTCTTTCGATTTCAGTCATCTTGCGGGCGTTCGCACGGTATGCTTCAACGGCCTCTTTATTTTCAGGAGTTGTAAGCTTTTCAATATCTTTATATTCAGGCGCCACAACAAGGTATGTTATACCGTGAACAGTATCAGGTCTTGTTGTATATACAGGCACATCAATTTTCTCACCATTCGGCGCATCTACAACAGGGAATTTAAAAATTGCACCCTGAGATTTTCCAATCCAGTTAGCCTGCATAGTTTTAACGTTATCGCCCCAGCCCGGAAGCTTATCTAAATCATCCAGCAGGACTTCTGCGTAATCCGTAATCTTTACAAACCACTGGGATAAATATTTTTTCTCAACTTCATGATCACATCTCCAGCATTTGCCGTCGATTACCTGCTCGTTTGCAAGAACTGTCCCGCATTCATTGCACCAGTTTACGGCAGCCTCTTTTTTATAAACCAGACCTTTTTTGTAAAGCTGCAAAAACAGCCACTGCGTCCATTTATAATAATCCGGCTTGCAGGTGGTGACTTCTCTATCCCAATCGTAAGAAAGCCCGAGCATTTTTAATTGTTTAGTCATATAAGCGATATTTTCCACAGTCCATTTTTCAGGATCCGCACCGTGTTTCATTGCGGCATTTTCAGCAGGAAGCCCGAAACTGTCCCATCCCATCGGGTGAAGAACATTATATCCCTGAGCCTTTTTAAATCTTGCAATTACATCTGTAATTGTATAGTTTCTGACGTGCCCCATGTGAAGCTTGCCGGATGGATACGGAAACATAGAAAGCGCGTAATATTTCGGCTTATCGCTCTCGTCAGGAGTCTTAAAAGCTCCTGTTTCTTCCCATACTTTCTGCCACTTCTTTTCTATTTCCTGAGGAAAATAACTTTCTTTCATACTTATATTTTTCTCCCTAACTCTTCTGCCGCGGGGGGTTAAGCCAATAGCGGCGACTTAATCTTATTTCTGTTAAAAGGTTAGCATAAAAATATGCCATACGCAAATTATATTGCAATTTCTAAAAAATCATTTATAATTAATAATATAATAAAAGAAAGGAGATATTTATGGAAAACACAACAATAGCTTCAAAACTCAGAGGGGGGGGGGGGCTCGGCGTCCTGTAAATCCGCTCAGGATAAGGGTTTCAGGTGGACACTTTTAGAATATATTAAGCGCTTTGATTTTTTCAAATCTTTTTCCTTTGCGGGCGCTAATATTAAGTCGATATGGCTATCAGGCTTTGCTGTCGGATTTGTAAATCCAACCTACTCCTCTACCCCTCTCACTCAAGGGGAGAGGGAACTCTGCTGCACCCCTCACTCCTCACGCTTCACTTCTAAAAAAGCCGCTTTCACATTAGCAGAAGTCCTCATCACCCTCGGGATTATCGGAATTGTCGCGGCGATGACAATTCCCGGTCTTGTCGGAAAGTACAAGGATAAAGTCATGATTACCCAGACTAAAAAAACGTATGCAACTGTACTCAGTGTACTGGACAAGCTTAAATATGAAATGGGAGCTTCCGATTACGTGGGAGTATTCCAGCAGGATAAAACCGAAAAAGAAAACGCAAACCTGTTTTTCTCAAAATTCAAAACTCTACAAATATGTGACAGAGGAAAGAAAGGATGTACGGTATCAACTTTCAAATACCCTTCCGTAAAAAACGACGGCAAAGGGAAAAATGGTTCATATAACGCTACATCTTTTTACAGAGGAATACTCCCGGACGGCTCAGTTGTCGGGATACATCCTTACGTCGGGGGAGATTCAGAATGCGGAAGAATATTTAATAATAAAAAAACAGATGCTGACGGCAACTGGATTTCTGACGGGAAAGGCGGCTACGAAACCGTAGCATCTTACTCAAAACAATGCGGAGTATTAATGATTGACGCAAACGGCATAAAAGCGCCTAACCAGCTGGGAGCCGATGTATTTTTCTTCATAATCGGGCCTAAAAAAATCAGCAATTATATAACTAAAATTGATACCGTTTTAACTGATGAATCCCTGCAGTACACAGATTATCAGGTAGGAGGCGACTTTGGTCAATAATTACAATATGTTAAAAATTTGCCTGTTTTACATGACAAATATATTTTCTTATTCTATTATTAACCTATCTACGGGGGTACCATGATAGAAGAAATTACTACAGCAAAGTCTAATTTTGATTTAACTAAAAAAAGCGCTTTTTCAAAAGAGGATGAAGTTTTCACATCACGCTCTTATGCAGCGCTTCTGGCTAAAAATACTATTCCGTATTCTCATAAAAAACTGGCTGATAATTATATGATTATCAAACGAATTTTCCAGTTTCAGGCTGTCCAGAGCAGAATTACCGCCGCTGAAAAACAGCTGCTTGCAAAATATGACTTTAATACGCTTGAATACACTACAATGAAACAGATGTATGAAGAACTTGCACTTCTTCAAAAATGGTCTGCCTCAAATGACGAAAAACTTAAAACAGATGCGGATACTATTATGGAAATCCGCACAAAAGAATTAAAATTCATTGATGCAAACAGCTACGTAACTATCTCAAATGAAATTTACCGCGGGTATGTTGCACTGGAACACTATTTTGAAGAAATCAGCAAATTCAGAGATAAATAAAAAACGCTTTTAAAAAAGCGTTTTTTTATTTTAAATCAACGGGCTCTGCATTTTGCATAAATTATGCCGGATAAATTATTCCGCTAACACAGCCTTTACAAGTTTGTAAATTGTTTCTACTTTTTCCCTGTTTTTAATTTTATGCAAATCCTGAATAATCTCCCTGATTAATTCTTCCTGAGGCTTTAAATGATCAAATGCAAAAAGTTCACCTGCTGAAATATTCAATACTTCAAAAATTTTCTCAAGTGTATCTGCTGTCATAAAATTTTCACCGTTTTCAATCCCGCAAAGTGTTCGCGTTGCTATATCAATTTTTTCCGCAAGCTGTTCCTGCGTCATGCCACGTTTCTGCCGCAGGCGTTTTATTTTTATACCTAACTGCTTTTTTATATTCACGAAATTTAACCTCTATTTAATTCTAAAAGATACTTTTAAATTTCAGAACGATAAAAAATAGCTTATAAGAACATATATAAGAGATTAAATACTATAAATCGCAGAATTTACATTAAGAATTGTAAAGCCCATAAAGCATTGTTATATCTGTTATTTGGAAATTTATGATATTTAATTGCATTATTTGGGCAATTTTTGTGATTGGAATTTTTTAAAAGATATATAACAAGGAATTGCTATTACACGAGTGATAAAAGGAAAGGAGATTATTATGACAGAACCGGTTAATATCGGAGGCGTAAGCTTCTCAAAAGCTGAAGTTGCAAAACAAGAGGTTAAAACAAAAAATGCGACAGACAAGGACGGTCTCTGGGAACAGTACAAAGAATACACCGTAACCCTAAAAGACGGAACAAAAGTTACTTACAGGCAGCAAGACGCCGAAAGAAAAGCCGCTGTTGCTGTTCAAGATGACGGCTCCGTTAATTTCTTCGGATTGAGCGGTGCTGAAATTAGAGATACAGAAAAAGATGATACATACAGACTTATTGGATGTGAATTTACACACGTCAGGGCAGATCGTCCTGACAAAGGATTTATTTTTAAAGAACCGGCTGATATTGATGATATTTCCGCATATAAAAGGAAAATGCCTGATGGCTCTGTTCAAAAAACAAAAGAGAATATAGCAACCGTTAATGCAGGTGATATAGTTGACGGTGATGTTAAAAATGAGCTTGGCATTTACGAAGTCGATGGTAACTGAGCAATCTTAGATACAAATAAAAAAGACCCGGCTTAATGTCAGGTCTTTTTTATTTGTATAAATCTGATACTTATGCTTCAGCCGGAGCTTCTTCAGCAGGAGCAGCTGCGGCAGCTTCTGCAGCTGCTTTAGCTTCTTCTTCAGCCTTAGCTTTTGCTTCGGCTTCAGCAGCAGCTTTTGCCTGAGCCTTTTTAGAAAGCTTAACTGTTTCTTTTTTCTGGTAATTCAAAGTACCGTCTGCGTTACAGTTTTTCATAAGATAAGCAACAGTATCGGTCGGCTGGGCACCTTTTTTAACCCAATCCTGTGCTGTTGCAAGGTCAAGCTTCATAACTTTTGTTTTAGGATTATAGTGTCCTAATTCCTGAATTGGTCTGCCTTCTCTTTTTGTTGTGGAATTAATAACAACAATTCTGTATGAAGGGTTCTTTTTTGCACCCATTCTTTTTAATCTGATTTTTAACATTTTGTTTTTCCTTCTTTATTTTTAGATATAACCTGCGGGCTTTCAGACAATGCAGCCGCGCCTTGAATGCCAGCCCTTGAACAAGGCTAAAGAGGAATTGCCCGTTCCGATTTTATCAAATCACAAAGACAGCCGCCGCGCAAGTATATTTTTAATATTTCTACATAAAATATGTTATCGGAAGGGGTTTATATTCGGGGCTTGTGCAGCCCCGAACCCCGCACAGACATTCTTTTTCTTTCTGGCGATGAAAAGAAAAAGAATGTCTGCCAAGAAAAAGAAACACGCATTATTACAGCGCTGCTGCGCAGCGCAAGACCGAATGGATGTAGTTGAAAAAACTTCTGTCTGTCATGTCATTCTGAACTTGTTTCAGAATCTCTGTTGAGATCCTGAACTAAATTCAGGATGACAGAAGTTTTTTCAACCATAGACCCTCACTATTGCACTTCGTGCACGTTCGGCAACCGACCCTGCGGTCGGTCTATATAAATCCCCCCCCCCCTGTCTTGGATTTGCTCCACGCTCGGAAAGTTTCGCTTATGAACCTGCGGTTCAACACCGCTCAAGTTCCTCGCTATCCGGACTATCGTCCGTCCGCAAATCCGCTTTACAAAGGGTGTAATGCTAAAGCCTCCCTTGTAAGGGAGGTGGCGCAAAGCGCCGGAGGGTTTTTATGCGAGCGTGCGGCGTAGCCGCGATAGCGAGCAAATGAGGTTGAAGGCTTTGCCTTCAACTACATCCATTTGATTTTGCGGCGCGCAGCGACGCTCTTTTCTTTTGCCGATTTTTCTTTTCTTTGGTTCATTTCTTTCTTTTTTCTGGCTAAAAAAGAAAAGAAATGAACGTAAAAGAAGTTGGTGAACTTGTTTCTTCCGATAACATATTTTATGTAAAAAATTTGCTTAATTGCCCCGTTAACCTTATAATTCAATTATGAATGAAATTGACACCTCCAACATCACTGAACTCAAAAATAAAGTTAAAGCTAAACTTGATGACACACAGTTATTTAAGTTTAAAGGAACAGTTTCCAAACTCCTCGGGCTCACTGTTGAAGTTAAACTTCCCGGCTTAAAAATCGGAGATTTATGCTACATTGAAACGGCAGACGGCAGAAAAAAACCCGCTGAAGTTCAGGCGTTTAAAGGAGATGTAGCCCAGTTGCTTCTGCTCTATGACGGTGAAGGCATAGGACAGGGCAGCCTTGTTACAAGTACGGGTCAGCCGATTATTATTCCCGTCGGGGATTTTCTCCTCGGCAGACTGATTAATCCTATGGGAGAACCGATTGACGGGAAACCGCTTGATACAACAGGTGCCTCATGGCGTTCAATTGAAGGCCCCCCGCCAGGCCCTTTTGAACGCCCCATTATTACTGAAATGTTCTCAACAGGGGTGCGCGCAATTGACAGCTGCATGACTATGGGCTGCGGGCAGCGTCTGGGGCTTTTTGCAGGCTCAGGGGTTGGTAAAAGCACACTTCTCGGTATGATTGCACGAAATTCCGATGCTGATGTTAACGTTGTGGCTCTAATCGGAGAACGCGGTCGTGAAGTGAAAGAGTTTGTTGAGGACGCACTCGGCGAAAAAGGTATGGCAAAATCAGTTCTGGTCTGCTCTACCGGCGATCAGCCTCCTTTGATCCGTCAAAAAGCACTGCTTGCCGCAACTGCTGTATGTGAATACTTTAGAGATCAGGGTAAAAAAGTTTTCCTTATGACAGACACTGTAACCCGCTGCGCGATGGCCGGCCGTGAAGTAGGACTGTCTCTCGGTGAACCGCCTACCATGAAAGGGTATCCGCCATCAATTTTTTCCTGGCTTCAAAAAGTTCTGGAAAGAGCAGGAAACAGTCCCAAAGGCTCTATCACCGCTCTTTATACAGTTTTAATGGAAGGCGACGACATATCTGACCCTATTGTTGATATTGTGCGAGGTATTGTTGACGGTCACATTTTCTTATCAAGAAAAGTTGCCGAAATGAACCATTATCCGGCAATTGATGTTCTTGGAAGTATTTCAAGGCTTATGTCTGCAATAGCAACACCGGAGCATAAGGCTGCTGCCGGCAAGATGCGCCAGCTTCTTGCGTTATACAGAGAAAACAAAGACTTGATTGATGTTGGGATGTACCAGCCGGGGTCTAACCCGAAACTTGACATTGCAATTGAGATGAACCCTAAGATTAACGCGTTTTTACAGCAGAGAACCACAGACATTGTAAGCATGGATACAACTATCGGCACGCTTATTGATATGATGAAAGACGTCGACATTTAGAGTTTGTATCTTATAACGGAATTTGTGCCCTGAGAGGAGATAAAAAGGAGATTTCCTGCAATATGAAGACAGTAAGGCTTTTTAACATTGCCTATCAGAACGGAAATTGCACCTTTGTTTGAAATTTTCAGAACATTATCCCCGTTGTAGTTTGCGACATAAAGATTTCCGGCAGAATCACACTCAAGCCCGATAGGACCGTTTATTCTTGCATCTTTTACAAAAAGTTTTTTTGTTCCGTCCGGAGAAATTTTAAGAATTGAATTATCAGAAAACCCTGCAATATAAAGGTTTCCGTTGCTGTCGGTCGTCATGCCGGTCGGACTCGCCAAATTTTGGTAAACTCCGTTTGTCTGCGTAATAGTTTTTGATTTATTAATTTTATCCTGCTGCTCTTTTTTAATTGTTTGAAGGTCGGTTTTCATAGAATTTGCAAGCGACTGAGCCTTGTTTGCAACAACAGCTGTCGGAGGAATTAAAGAAAGATACTCTTTAGCTTTATCAGTCTGACCTAGCTTCTGGCTTAACTTTGCTGCTTTGTAAACAGCCTCATAGTCGTTCGGATTCCTTACTATAATCTGCTTAAACACAACCAGCGCTGCGTCATCCTGTTTTATAAACTCAAGGATTGTGCCAAGATTGTAATAAGCATCGATATAATTCGGCTCAATTGCAATTGCTTGCCGGAAAGCCGCCATAGCTTTATCATACTGGCCAAGTCTGTAATAATCCACGCCCTGATTATATTGAAGCTTTGCTTCGTTTGAAATTTCAGCCGCAAAGGTGATATTCACGGCTGAAATTACTATAATTAATGTGATAAGCAGTTTTTTCATAAGCTCTATACTTCATCCAGTTCTTCAATAAGTTTGCTGTTTTTATCCGCAAATTCTTTTCCTCTTGCAATTATAGCAAGTTTAAGAATCCGTGCAAGATTTATCGGACATAATTCTTTAAAGTTATCCGGAAGCCTGAGGCTCCAGTTTTCATCGCCTGATGTTCCCGGTCTGTTGTAAACATCATAGATGTTGAAGAAATCAGTGAAGAAAATCTGGATATTTTCAGCTTTTGAGGCAAATATTTCAACAAGCTTTGTCTGTACAAGCAGTTCGGCATTTTTAGTCAACTCGACAATCAAAGCATCTTTATCCTGCCAGTCAGGGAAATCTAAATCTTCAACAAGGTTTTTAGCGTGCAGGTAGCCTTCATGAGTATTAATCATAGAATCAGCCCACATCTTTATCGGTTCATTGTCGTGAGTACCGACCATTGCCCATGTTTTCTCGGTAATATTTTTACATCTGTAAGGGTGTTCAGGTTTTTCAGGAACTACAAACTGTGTAAGCTTCATACCTTGCAGACCGTATTCTTCCATAACAGCTGCAACAGGGTTTGTAAGGGTTCCCAGATCCTCGCAGACAATTGCGTCTTTATCAAGCCCTTCTTCTTCAGCTGCAGCGATAACAATTTTTTCAATAAGTCTGCCGTACTTTCTGATTTGCTCTTTTGAAAGAGTTTTAACTCTTTTTTCCTTGTCAGCCTCAAGAGTTAAGTCCAAATCCTCCATTGTTGCAATTGCGAACTTTGAAAGTTCAGGATGTTCCGGAGAAGAGAATAATCTTCCTGCACCCTGTTCAATTTTCGGTTTTTTGCCGGCTTTGTAAACCCACGGGTCAATAAGCCCTACAATATGGTCAATCCTTACGCCGCCCGGATTTTCTCTGAACATTTTTTTGTAAAGATTTTTCATAAGGATTCCGCCCTCGTCAAGCGAGCCGTCGGCTTTATAAAGTTTTTCAGGGTTCATTGCTGGGAAGCCCCATGCCTGACCGTCTTTTGAGAAGTAATCCGGAGGGCAGCCGAGCATCCAGCCGTCTAAAAACAGTGACTGGTAAGCCCAAGTATCTCTGTCTGAGAAAGCTACCTGACGGTCTGCAATCATTTTAATATCTTTTTTCTTTGCATATTCAAGAGTTTTCTTGTTTTGCTTGTCGAGCACAAACTGTACAAACTTATAGAAATCTATTTCATCTGCGTATTTTTTAGAAATTTCTCCTATGCGTTTGCCGTATTCAAGCCCCTCTTCAATAGACTTAGGATTAAAGAGGTTTTTGTCCATTTCGCTGTCCCACAAAGGCCAGTAGTCATTGCCGTGTTCAATGGAAAGCGCTTCATAGAGGCTGTCTTTATCAAGCCAGAAGTCGTTTTCTCTTTTGAAGTGTTCAAACTCTTTCATAAGCTTTTTATCATCTTTAGCTTTGAAATTGTTCCACGCTTCTCTGAGCGCTTCACCTTGTTTAAAATAAATATAAGAATAGGCAGTTTTATTAGTATTTTTGTTAGGATTGCCTTCAACTATTTCATTGTAAGTTTTTTCGGAAAGAATATTATCCCACTCTTTTTCTGTTAACTGTTTCAAATCAACAAAGAGCGGGTTTCCGGAAAAAATTGTACCTGTGTAAGGGGAAGAATCGCAGCTTTTTGTTTTACCGGCAGGGCCTAACTGGATACAGTTAAAAATTCCGGAGGCAAAGTCAATAATCTCTTTCCCGCCGTTGGAATTGATTGAGCCGAAGCCCGTATTTTCGCCTTCTGCAGCCGGAAAACTCCCGCTGTGCATAATTAGGGCAAAATTCTTTTTGCCCAGAACTTTCAATGCTTTTTGAATTGATTTAGTCGCTTTTTTTTCTAAAGTGCAAACCATAAATTATTTCCCCCTTCTTCCCTAATCTTTACTATAACAATCTTATCGTAACATAAGGAATTTTTTTTTACAAGGGATGGGAAGGGTAAGACGTGAGGGGTGAGGGGTGAATGGTTCACTATCCCCCCTTCGGGGGTGAGGACGGTAAAGGTGAACAGTTTAATGGGTGAATGGAGCAGTTGTATTTGTTTTCGAAACAATAGCGGGAGCAGGGCGGGAGCGTGTTGAGAAAATTAATACTACTGTTCCTGAACAGAAGCAAAATTTTGTCGGATTTGTAAATCCGACCTACCATTGGCTAACCTCCCTTTTTAAGGGAGGTGGCACGGTAGTGCCGGAGGGTTTTTGTTAAAAATCCCCCCTGCCCCCTTTACAAAGGGGGTAGTTACCAATACCTTCCTTGTAAGGGAGGTGATGCGCAGCGCCGGAGGGTTTTGTAAACCAATCAACCCTTCAATCGTTCACCTGTTTAACCAGAGTCTTTTTTTGTTGGGCTGAAAGCCCAACCTACATTCTTTCCTGTCGGATTTTGTAAATCCGACCTACTACCCTATCGCCCTCTGCATTTAAACCTTAGAAAATCCTGCTTTTAATAATTTAAAAATAATTCTTTTATTATTAGTATCCTGCGAAGAAATTATATCGAAAATTTCCCCGTCAAGATCCTCCGGTATATCAACAGTAAAAAAGTTAAAGAAATCGGCAAGCTGGATATGAAGCACATTTGCCATCTTCTCAAGCACATGCAATGAAGGAAAAAACCGTCCGGATTCAATCCCGCTCAGTGATGAAGTTTCTATCCCCACAAGTTCGGAAAGCTGCTCCTGAGTATAGCCTTTATTTTTACGGATTTCTTTTATACGTCTGCCTAAAAGTTTTTTGTTATCCATAATAATTTATATTTTACACACTCCACCCGCGAAAAATAAGCGAGAATATTACGCACTTTATCTAACAATTAAGTAACAAACTATTAAAACCACTTGACAATCACTTAGTTATAGTTTAAAATAAGTGTATAACAAATACTTTTGTAAAATAACACTCTTTTAGTTAAGCCTGAAAAGGCAATCTTTGAACACTAACTGAGGGGTTGGAAGATATTTGTACATAGTTAATTAAGAGAAAGGTGAAAAGAATTATGACAAAACGATTTGGTTTTACTCTTGCAGAAGTGTTGATTACACTCGGTATTATCGGCGTTGTAGCTGCCATGACAATGCCTACATTGATGAACTCCACTAACGGTGCTCAGTACAAAACAGCTTACAAAAAGGCGCTGTCTGTGCTTTCTCAGGCCGTAGTTCTTAATGTGGCGCTGGATGATTATGATTTGTCGCAGACAAGTGCCGGAACTGTCTCCCCGTCGATCTATAAGTTATTTTATGAGCGAATGAATGTGGTTAATGATGTAAAAGGTGGAGAGGCTGGTGAAGGTTGGGTTGCTCAAAATGAACCTCTCGCTAAATTTGGTAACTCTGCTGCCACAAATAATTATACACTATTTTTCAATGACGGTATTACCTTTGTTTTTGATTCTACAAATTCTGAGTGTACAGAAGGAACTGAGGCAAATAAATATGAAGATGAGAATTTTTGCTATGGGTTTATTGATATAAATGGTTCTAAACACCCTAACAAAATTGTTACATGTAATAAGACAGACTCAGAACATAAATGGAATGACAAAGTTGAGAATTGTACTGTATCAAATCCAACAGATATTTATCCTGTAAAATTTTATGATCAAACAGTCTTACCTTACACATCTGCCGGCGAAGCTGTACTTTACGGCGGGAATTAATATCATCTGAGCGCACAGGCGCTTAAATGTATAAAAGTTATCTTTTTGTTATAATCTGCGGAGGCTATGACTTCCGCTTTTTTTTTGCATACAAGAACCCGTTTTTAAACAGGAATATCAAACTTTTTAAAAATTTCCTTTATAATCTTATGAATAGATAGCGAAGGATTTTCATTGTAATACTTATACCCGCAACATTCTTTGACCTTAACCCCGTCTTTTTTATTTCGACGTTCTATAGCTTCCGCTCTCCTGATTGCATCTTTAACATCTTCTAACGTCAAATTTTGCAAAATTCTTTTGAAATTCCTCTCTTTTTTGAAATCAGCAAGCCGTTCATATGTGGTACCAAATGCTTTGTTTATAGGTTTCAAATATTCATCAGGAGTACTTACCGGAGTTGTATAGTCAATTTTATGCAGCAGCAGCCACAATTCAAAAGACATATTACAGTAACCAAGCTCAAATTCAATCTCACGTTCGCCCTCAGAAGGTTTCAGTTCTCTGAGCAGCTGCCTGAATTCAACCTCTGCACTAATATGCTCTCGGTCTGCTAAAAAACAATAATTTTCATCTGTTAAATTTCGTATCTTCAATCTTGCCAGATGCGGACAGCGGCCTGTATACGGAACTGAAATAAGACACCTGAATTCTGTAGATTTGTTATTATCATTTATAATATTGTTTAACCACTCCAGATACCACTTTTCAGTTTTACCTTCTGCTGCTATGGTGTATTTGACCGTTAATAACCTTCTACCGCACATCTTCTGCAATCTCCAGATTTGATTTCGGATCTTTCAGTATTTCTTTAAAAAATTCTGTAAAATCCACATCACGAATTGCGCCGTAGCGGTTTACAAAATAGTTTGTCATATAATCTGTGGTATTCCGGACAGAAGATTTGCCGGAGGTAGGAAAGTCTGACAGTGAATACAATTCACTATACTGCTCTTCATCTCTGTCTACAAATTTTATCTCATCGCGCCTGAATAATTCGTTATTCAAAAATATAGGATTGTGTGTGTTAAATATTAACTGGGCATTGTTTGTATTAACTTCTGCATTATGGAATAAATCAATAATGCTCATAACAACCATAGGATGAAGTGAACTGTCGAATTCATCCGCTATTAATACTGCACCCTTTGACAGGCAATATATCAAAGGAAATAACAGATGCACAAGGCGAACTGTTCCGTACGACTCTATAAATTCTGAAGGAATTACAGGGTACTGCCCTTTGTCTTTGTTAATAATTGAACATAAAATCGGGTCTGCTTTTTCATTATTTTTCATAAAACAGATTTTATTAGAGTTCAAACCTATCTCATTTATAAATTTCTGTAGTCGTTCAGGGAAAAGCATTGCATTATAAGGAGCTTCCGCATTCATATTAACCGAAGAATGATAGGCGTCACTGTGATAAAGGATAAACAATTTAGTCTTTATCCATCCTGTAACCATGTCAGCAAAACTTGGAGATAATATATTTTTAAACCCGTTAGTTAAAAATAATTCATCTTCTTTTAATGATTTATTTGCAAAATTTAATCCGGATTCAATATCCTCAGTTTCTACATAATCTTTGTACCTCTTAAGGACATTTAACTTTGCCAGTTCCAGAGCCGTTGTTCTTGAAAATATCAAATCGTTATTTACGCAGAGCTTTTCGTTTATAACTTTATGCGGACAGAGCCTGTCAGAAAATTTCCCGAAATCAGCCTCCAGAACATATTCAAACAGAAATTCCTCTGCTGTAAATTTAATACGAAAAGCTACCGGTTCAGCTTTTTTCAGTTTGTAGTTCGGTATCAAATTAAGTTGACAAGCAGCAACATTAGGCAAATTTTCCATTTTTAATTTTGGAAGAGTATTTTTAATATGCCCGTTACCTATTATTGATTTGAACGTATCCATTGCCTCTATAATATTTGACTTACCGGCAGCATTCGGCCCGTAAATAACAGATGAACACAGACCATGGTATTCTTTATCAGCAATTATTTCTTTTAATATACTATAACTCAATTCTTTTTTGGCATTGTCAGGTTCCATACAAAATGTAAATTCATCCTTAAATGACCTGTAATTCTTAGCACTGAATTCAAGAAGCATAATTTTTCCTTTTATAAACTTTATTATTTTGCAGAAATTCTGCAAAATCTAATTATATTATAACATTAAAATTTTTAAAATTCAATATAGAACATTTTATTACATTAATCTGATTTGTTATATAATTATTCTATGAAAAAATGGCGGATGATTTTTGGATATTTTATTCTAATCCTCATTGCATTAAGTATGCTTTATCCTTTTTTTGCAATGATTAACCTTTCTTTTGTAAAGGATGACGCTATTTTTTCACAGGCAGGGCAGGTGGTTTACTCAGGAGTTACCGCTGAAAATTACCGGAATGTTTTTACTCAAATTCCGCTTGGCAGATATTTCCTGAACAGCTTGATTGTGGCGTCCGTTACTACCGCCGGACAGGTTATATTTGCTGCGCTTGCAGGCTATGCGTTTGCAAGATTTGATTTCAAATTTAAAAACCTGCTTTTTCTGGTAATCCTCATCACAATGCTTGTTCCGCCGCAGGTAAATATTATCCCGCTGTTTTTTCTTATGCGTGAACTCCACCTGATTGATACTTACTCCGCACTAATCCTGCCGGGACTTTTCGGCGGGTTCGGAATTTTCCTTATGCGCCAGTACTTTCTCGGGTTCCCGAAAGATCTTGAAGAAGCCGCTAAAATCGACGGCTGCAACCTTTTTGAAACCTTCTTTAAAATAGCGCTCCCGCTCGCACTTCCGACCGTTGCAACACTTGCGCTTTTTACTTTTGTTACAACGTGGAACAGTTTTATGTGGCCGCTTATTGTAACGAATTCAGAGGGTATGCGTACTCTGCCCGTAGGGCTTGCTGTTTTTAAAGGAAGCTTCAGGGAAATCACGCTCTGGGGAGAGCTTCTCGCGTGTTCTGTCATCTGCACAATACCCGTTATCGGAATTTTCCTCGCAGGTAAAAAATATTTTATAAACGACATTATGCAGGGCGGAGTGAAAGAATAAGCCGCATCTTGTTATCTCTCCGGCGGCTGCCGTCAGAGTTTCACTTATCTTAATTTTGTCTAAAAAAATTGTTTGTGCTACCATAAAACCGGAGATAATTTCTATGCCGGAAAATTATGGAATAGCACTTTTAATAACACTTTTTGCAGGACTTGCCACCGCTATCGGGGCTGTCGTTGCTTTCGTAACAAAAAAAGATAACATGAAAGCTCTTTCTATAGGTCTTGGATTTTCTGCAGGGGTTATGATTTTTCTCTCATTTGTAGACATAATCCCGAGTGCCGGCGAGATGCTGAAAGAAGTTTTCCCGAACGATTTTGAATGGGTTGTGTACGGCGGGTTTATTCTCGGCTTGCTGATTGCTATTTTAATTGACTACTTTCTGCCGGATCACGTTGAGGAAGAAGAACTCCTTAATCCCGAGGTCGAATGTATAAAACATAACCACATGATTAAACGAGCAGGACTATTGACAGCTGTCGCAATCTGTATACACAATTTTCCGGAAGGCATGGCAACATTTCTCGCTTCCACCCACAATTTAACACTAGGAATTTCTGTTGCCGTTGCAATTGCAATACACAATATTCCGGAAGGCATTGCTGTAGCGCTTCCTATCTATCACGCTACAGGCAAAAAACGGTACGCAATGCTTTATGCGGCACTTTCAGGGATTTCCGAACCTGTCGGAGCCGTTATAGGGATGTTTTTAATTCAGCTTTTTATGCCGGAAATTATGGTCGGATTATCTATGGCGGCAGTTGCAGGTATTATGATTTATATTTCTTTTGATACACTGCTCCCGCTTGCGAAAGAATACGGAAACTGGCACCTCTCTATGGTCGGAATCACAACCGGCATCTTGTTTATCTGGGTTAGTCTGCTGTTGCTGCCGTAACCCTTCAAAAAACGGTGCCTGCGTATTTATATTTTTGAGGTAACATATAATTATGAAAGATTGTCTTAAAAAACTTATGGCAAAAGAGGATTTGAGTTTTGCCGAAATTAACGATATTGTGGAAAGAATTGCCAATAATGAAGCGTCTGACGCTCAAATCGGTGCATTTTTAACCGCGGTTACTGCAAAAGGGGTTTCTAAAGATGAATTTTACGCTTTTGCCCGTTCGATGAGAAATTTTGCCGTCAGGGTTAAAACAGATAAATATGTTGTGGACGCCTGCGGAACCGGTGCGGATATGTCCAAAACTATTAATATTTCAACAGCTGCATCAATAACCGCTAACGCATGCGGGGTTAATGTTATCAAACAAACTAACTCTTCAATCACAAGCGCCTGCGGAAGCACAGACTTTTTAAGCGCACTCGGTATTGAAATTACAAGAACCCCTGAAAAAGCACTCGAAAACTTTAACAAAAACGGCATAACTTTTGTACACTCGCCGTATTTTAACAATTTTGCAAAAGTGAACAACCCTATCCGCCAGCAGATAGGAATTAAAACAATCTTTAATTATCTCGGGCCGCTGATTAACCCGTCTTTTCCGGATGCACAACTTCTCGGGGTTTCGTCAAATGCCATGTGCGACAAAATGGCTTATGCACTCCTTAAACTAGGTACAGACAGGGCACTTGTGGTAAACGGGCTTGAGCCTAACCTTGATGAAATAAGCATCTGCTCCGAAACAAGAGTATTGGAGCTTAAAAACGGCAGGATTTCGGAATACATACTTACGCCGGAAGATTTCGGGATTAAGCGGGCACAGCTCAGGGAAATTCAGGGCGGCAACAGCTCTGACAACGCAGGGTTCGTTACGGAAGTTTTCAAAGGGGAACGTATGGATGCCATGTTTGACATTATAAGCCTTAACGCAGGAGCCATGGTTTATCTTTCCGGCTTAACCCCTACTATTGCAGAGGGTTTTGAACTTGCGAAAGAAACTATTTTGAGCGGAAAAGTTTATAACAAATTACAGGGATTACAGCAAACCGGAGCGGGGAAAAATGAATTTATCCAATCTGTTTGATATAGGAAGAAATCTTTATGCACTGCCCGCTTACAAAGACAGAAGCGGCAAAGCTCCAATGCCTCTCAGGTACTTTTTTGAACTTACTTACCGCTGTAACCTGCAGTGCCCTTACTGTTACGTAGGTTCGGAGCGAAACAGGGAAGAACTCACAACAGATGAGTGGTTTAAAATTATTGACCAGATTCCTTTCTATTCATTTGTAACCCTTGTCGGCGGAGAGCCGCTTATCAGAAAAGATTTTGTTGATATTCTTATGCGCACCGCAAAAAAAACTTACGGCAAACTCAATGTTGTATCCAACGGAATTTTAATAAACGATGAAATTATTGACGCGTTTATTAAAAGTAAAATGATGCTTTTATCGGTATCTTTAGACGGTTACGGTGAAAACCATGACAAAAACCGTGCAAAAGCAGGCATCTGGGATAAAATAATGTCAAACTTTGAAAACATGAATTCCCGCAAAAAACGCCCGATGGTTGATATTAAGACTATTGTTCTTGAAAACAACCTCGATGACCTTGTTAAACTTTACAAAATGTGCGATGAGATGAAGTTTAATTTTCTTTCGATTTCATTTCTGCGCAACAATAATCTGAAACAAAATTCTGTTCTTTTTGACAGCTTTGTGCCAGAGTTTAACGGGAATTACCCAATACAAAAATATTTTGATATGGAGCACTTTAAAGAGGTTTACAGAGAACTCGAAAGCCTCAGCAAAAAATCAAAAGTCAGGATAAGATTTTCTCCTAAATTTGAGTATTCAAAAAATCCGCTTGAAAAAATTGAAGAATTTTTCAACACGCCTGCGGACAAACCGGTTTCCGAGATTTACAAACCGTGTATGTATCCTTTTTCAAATATGATGATTAACCCGTCAGGTGATGTTTACCCGTGTTTGTCACAAAAAATAGGGAACGTCAGAAACATGCCTCTCAAGGAAGCCTTTAACCTGCCGCACTACAGGTGTTTCAGAAAAAATCTTCAGGTTGCAAAAGTATTCGGGGCATGCCAGATGTGCTGCGAGCTTTGCGTTAAGTAGTTAACTCTCAGACAGATTTTTTCTGTTATTAGCACGTGCACTGGATTTGGATGTCGGGAATTTTTGAAAGACTTTATAATATACCCATGAAAACACGGGGGTGTTTTCATGGCGGTTGAAATGGCGTCTTTTATTATTTTTCAAATACGTTATACTCATAATGTAAGCGGTTAAGGCTCACACCCTTCGATGGTAAAGCTGTTTGCCGCAGGATACAGGGGAGAAGTGTCCGGATGGGATATATTCACTGCTGCGGAACCCTTCATAAGACTAAAACTTATAAGGTAGTTCCTCAAGGAGATTTTGTGCTGTGCGAACTCGACTTTTTAAAAAAGTGCCCCGTTTGCGGACATACAGTTGTACAGCTCACAAGGATAGATAAAGATGACAATATTTCTGTTATCAGAAAAACTAATTCTAAGGCGAAAGAGTTTTTTCACCGGATGCAGAAATTTATCCTCTACGAAAAAGCATCCCAATCCTACAATCGCTGCGGTAAATTCTATCTGAATTACAACGAATACGGAGTAAAAAAACGATGTTATTCAAACTTAAGCTCTTTAAAAATCGGATTACATGAGAATAAATTCTTGTAAAGTACCGGCATTACCTTTCTTAAATTTCTTACATTCACCGTAAAAACAATCCTTTTAAATTATCTTACTCTCTTAACCGGGATGAAATTGCTTCATCCCTTTTTATTTTTTATAAAAAGCGTATTGCCCTGCCAGTGCGGCATACGGCACTCTTGCGCCAAATATTTTAAAAAGGAATTATTATTAAAATAAAAAAATTTGATTAATGTAATATTTAAAAAGACAATTAACCGGATACCAGATTAAGGAATTAAGGATGAAATTAACACCAAAGGAAAGGGCTGTTATAACTTTGGTTGCATCGGGGTATTCTGATAAAGAAATTGGGGTAATCTTAAAAATTTCTTACGGAACGGTAAGAGATTATATAGATAAAATTGTTCTGAAACTTCAAGCCAGAAATCGAACCCATGCAGCAATTTTATACGCAAAGATACACTCAGATTGGCTTTATTCAATTAAATCAATATAAGATTGGAGCTATTTATGAAAAGAATTATTTTACACTGGACGGCAGGAAACTATTATCCTAATGCCTGCGACAAATCGTGTTACCATTTTCTGGTTGACAGAGAAGGCAGAGTTCACAACGGAACCCACGCACCGGAAGCAAACTTAAACTGCAATGACGGGGAATACGCAGCCCATACAGGAGGAGGCAACACCGGTTCCATAGGGGTTGCACTCTGCGCAATGGCAGACTTTAAGTCCAAAAACAACACCGGAGCTTACCCGATTACCCCGGAACAGTTTGAAGCGGCAATGAAATTATGCGCGGAATTATCAATCAAATATGAAATTCCTATCACTCCCGAAACAATTATGACGCATTACGAGTTCGGCAAAAAACATCCACAAACAACAAGCGCCGGCAAAATTGATATTACATACATTCCTCCCTATCCGTGGGTTGAAAAAGATGATGCGGGTTCTTTTATCCGCTCAAAAATCAAGTGGTACAAACTTAAATTACAGGGAGAATAACTTATGGAAATTTCATACTACGACCTTTCAGGCGGCATAAATCAGTCGTTAACAAAAACAGAGCTGGGACTTGATACCAAAAAGCTTTACTGGTCAGATTCCCAGAATATTGAAATTCTTCAAAATCGCGGGATTATAAGGCAAAACGGCAATACGGAATTTTTACAGCTTCCGGTTGAAGAAAAAATTACCGGACTTTGCGAAATGAAAAAAGGCAGCATTTATAATCTTGTAATCACGACAATTTCAGGGAAAATTTACATCTACACCCCGCTCGGTTCAAAACTGACACAACTTTCAAAAACAATTACCGGCGAGCATCCTGTTTTTGCAAACTTTTTGGACGGAGTGCTGGTTACAAGCAGTTCTGACAGTCTGTTTTATATAAAAAATAATGCAGACTTTGATGTTGTTAACTGCAATCTTAAAGACGGAGATGAGAACCCTGTATATTCAGAGGTGATAAGCATATACAACGGACGGGTCTGGGTTGCAAGCGGAGCAACTCTTTACTATTCAGCGCTCGGAACTTACGATGACTTTTCATCTGAAAATGACGCAGGGTATATTAATAATTTCCATACAAATACGGATTCTATCACCGCACTTAAGCCTTACAAAGAATATCTGGCTATTTATAAAAGTAATTCCGTTTATCTCTTAACCGGCATAAGTCAGGATAATTTTGCAATTACACCGTTTGCCGACAAAGGAGCCTATTCAACACGGAGCATTGTAAATGTTGAAAACAAACAGTATTTCCTGAGCAGCGGAATTTATGCACTGGAACAGTCAGGACAGTTAAACCAGATACAGCTGGGCTCTGAAATCTCAAGAAAAATCAGCCCCGAATTTTCAAACTTCAACAGGGTTGCAATGCCTTATGCAATAAGCCTTCATTATGAAAGCAAAAATCAGGTATGGTATTTTATTCCGTATATTGATAATGAATATTTCAATACAATCTGGATTAACGATTACATAAATAAGGCATGGTACAAAAGGGTTGTACCGCAAAACATAACAACCGCCTGCATGTTTAACGGTTATATTCTGACAGCGGACGACTGCGGGAAAATTTACAGAGAGGACTATGGAACAAGTTTTGACGGGGAAGCAATCGAATTTATGTGGAAATCGCCTTTCCTTGCGCTGAATTCCGCCCACCACAGAAAGCTCATTGACGAGTTTTACTTTATTCTTGATCAGGCTTACGACAACAACTTTGATTTTTCTGTCTACAAAGACTACGACAGCGAATACTCCGATGACACCGAAAAAATCTACTCAATCCATCTTGAACACTTAATCTGGGCGGACGATGAAATGTCAGAGAATCTGCCCTGCGTCTGGGCCCCTGATAATGAACCGGTTCCTGTCTGGTCTATAAGCACTGACACTCTCGAAAAAGCCGAAATATCAGGAGCGAATTATTCGGTACAATTATGCGTCCACGGGAATTTGAGCAGCAACAACTGCGCAATTATAGGACTTCAATTCCGAGAAATTTATAACGATGACTAAAATTTAAAACTGCACCGCTCATGTATTTACTCACAAACTTAAAAAGAAAGGACACAAACTATGACTGAAAACACACCAACTTCCGGAACAACAACAAGCGGCTATTCCGCATTTATTCCGGAAATCTGGAGCCAGAAATTAAACAACATGCTCTCAAAAGAATGCGTAATGCTTCAGTGCGTAAACAGAAACTATGAAGGTGAAATTAAAAATCAGGGCGACACCGTAAAAATCATAACCCCTGCAGCTGTAAGCATTTCTTCCCTCGGTACAGGAAACATTACTTACTCAGAACTTGAACCGACATCAACAGATCTTGTTATTGATCAGAAAAAATTCTTTGCGTTCAAAATTAACGACGTTGCACAGGTTCAGGCAAATACCGATATTATGGTAGCCCATCTTGAAAACGCAAAAAATGCAATTGAAGAAGTTCAGGATGCCTATCTTCTCGGCATGCACTCGAATGTTCCCGCAGCAAATACTGTCGGCTCTGACAGTGCTGCTGTTGAATTAAGCAAGACAACAATCTACGAACAGTTTGTAAAACTTGCGCTCTGTCTGAAAAATTCGAATGCGGTTTCAGCAGCAAAACGTCCGTGGGTTGTAATTAACCCGACAATTGAATCTTACCTCCTTCAGAGCACTGAATTTATCGGTGCGCATAACGTTGCGGACGAAACATTAAGAGAAGGAGCTATCGGCAGAATCGCAGGTATGGATGTTCTTGTCAGCACAAACCTCACCGATGTTGACGGTAAATACTATGTTCTGGCAGGCACCAACGATGCAATAACTTTCGCCTCACAGCTTGCCAAAATAGAAAGTTTGAGAGATAAAGACAGTTTCTCAGACTTAATCAGAGGCTTATATTTATACGGTGCCAAAACAGTTCAGCCAAACGCTCTGGCTAAATTAGTCGTTAAAAAACCGACCGCTTAAGCCGGATAGTATTACCCCGAAAAAAGTACCTTTATTCCAATTATAGCGTTTAAAGGTACTTTTATTAATAAATGCGAAAGGAAATAAATGTTAGGCAGTTTAAAAAATACAATAAAACAGCTTGCGCAAAGTGCTGTCGCCATAGCAGAAAAGGCTCTCGGCTCCTCTGCCGGCAAACAGAAAAAGCAGATGGCTGTTGAATATGTTGTATCACATCTTCCGGTTCCTGCAATATTCAAAGGTTTTATCGCCGCCCTTCTTTCCAATTTTATAGATGAAGCAGTAGAATTTGCTGTCGAGTATATGAACTCGCTGGAAGATAACAATACAGGAGAAATAATTTATGAATAACGAAGAATTACAAAGATTAATTACAGGTAACGCGTCTTATGCCGGTATCCGTCCGGAGGCCGCCGCGCAGCAATCTCTTATGAACGCCGGAGAATTACAGCAGCAATACCCGCAGTATGATGTTAGAAGTATTGCCGAGAAGGATATTTTGAATATCAAAAACCTTGTTGAAACAGGGAAAATCGACAGTACGCAAGGACAATATTTAGTGAACTATGTTATGAATAAGGCGTATAACATGGTTAGAAACAACCAGAATACGGGTAATGCAGGATATTTTTCCGACGGGATTCAGGAGTTTGAAAACGAGCATCAGGGATTTTTTAACCGTGAAGGAAGAGCCGACGTGCTCAACTATTTAAAAAATTCCAACTCCGTACTGGATAAAGACGAGGTTTCCAGAATATCACAGTTAATCGAAAACATCGAAAGATGCGCGGTTGACAGATATTTAAAACAAACAGCTCACGCAAAAACATTAAATGACGAAAACGAACTCGCAAAGCAAAGATTGAGAGCAAATGCTCAAAATGCAAACTTTGACGATATAAAGACAAGGGGTTTTACGCGCGAGCAAATCGGCAAAATGAGCGGAGCAGAATTTGCCAGATATGAAAATGCGATTATGGAACAGCTCAGACAGGGGCTCATTCGCTAGTCCGGCAAAGTAATCATTGTGCGGCAGATTTTTTCTGCCGCATGTGATTATTAATCAAAACCGCCGTTTTTCTAATAATCTCTCAGCAGCACGAAAAGGAGAAAATATGAACTACTTTGAACTTATAAATAAGTGTCTGACCGAACTTAATTACAAAACAGTCACGGCATTCAACGAACTAACCAAAAACGACCACAAAAAAATTAAAAATATTATTAATCTAATCAACACAGAGGTCTGCAATTCTGAAAAGTGGAACTTTCTTTTGAGAAAAACCTCCGTCACACTGCCTGCAAACGCTGCAGAAATTACGAATCCAGTAAAAGGCAGAATAGCATTGCTGTCAATTGACGGTGAACGCTATCACTATGTTGAGGATTTTGAAAAATTTTTCACCTCTTCTAAACCAGCACGCGGCTATACATCTTTTAATGACAAACTGCTTTTTCCGGTATTTGAGGAGGACAAAACCATCGACATCATCTACTACACATCAAACTGCGCAAAAGATGCTGAGAATGCAGAAAAAATGTCGCTTGATTCAGAAACCGATGAAAGCTTAATCCCTGAAATATTTGCGGAACCTCTTCTGGTCTACGGAACCTGCATGCGCTTAAAGGGTAATCCGCAGCACATAAGGTTTAATTACTGGTACGGCATGTATAAAGATGCCCTTTTAAACATGCGCTCAAAACTATCAGTTGATGCAGATGCAGCACCGGTTGTAAAACTTTTCAGGAAATAATTAATTTATTGAGGCGCGCGCAGCAATGCCACTTCATAAAACGCGCATAAAAAAAACAGGAAGTTTTTCATTCCCCCCTGTTAAGATTTACACTAGCCGAAATATAAATAGCATGTTTATTATAACACATGTTAAAAAAAAAAACAAAACTTTAATAAGAAATGTTAAAAATACGAAACAATGAAATACCTGACGCAAAAGCATAAAAAATTTATAACTGAATACATAAAGACCGTCAACGGCGAACTTTCAGCCGAATTAGCCGGTTACAAAAACAACAATTTGAAAGAAACAGCTAAGAAACTGCTTTCAGAAAAAATTGTAATAAAAGAAATCAAATCAAGATTAAAAGAACAAATAATCTCACTGCAGGTTGAAAAGGCTTATGTAATCCAAAAACTTTTGCAAATAGCGGAATTTTCCCTTGAAGAGGAGGATATTCTGGATAAAGAAGGCTGCCCGACCGGCAAAAAAAAGCTCCGCGACACCTCTGCAGGATTGAAAGCTCTGGAAAGCCTCTGCAAATATCTGGGGCTTAACAATTCTTCAGAAATTGAAGCTGACAAACCCGTAAAAATTATTACAATCTCAAATCTTGATGAAAACAAAATTTAACAAATTAAGGAGATACCATGAAAAATAAAGACGAAATAGAGCAGATGCTCATCAGCGAAACTTCCATTGATGATCTAATAAAAAGAAAAATAGAAGAAGAATTTAAAACAGAACTGGAAAATTCCGGACATACACTTGTAACCCGAATAGAAACAGATATTTCAAAAGTACCGGCAAAACTTATTTTTTCAAAAGATGCCGTGTATAAAGTTTTTAACCGGAACACTAAAGTTCAGACATATATAAACGGAATTCAGGCAGAAGCGCTTACAGGAATGCAGGCCGGCGTAAGAGAAAAAATGCTGAAAGGCGAACAGAGTGCCTTTACAACTTCTGATGCTTACGTAAAATTTGAGAGGATAAAGTTAAATGTGCCGGCTTAAACCTGTAATAATAAACCGCCGGCGCGGGATTTTTGAGAATTGCCGGTACCTGCCGGAGATTATGTTTCTTTATCTAAGGTATGCAAAGTATCTGGAAGATGACTTCACTGACAGAAAAGGTTCATTTTTAGCCTCTTTTACGGATTTAGTCGAACGAGTGAGTCCTTTTTTCTGGGCGGTTGTGGATAAAGAGGACAGACTTGCGGGCTTTATATACCTTGAAAACTTTACAGGCTCCGGAAAAACCCTCCACAGCGCAGAGATAAATACCTGCTTCAACAAAAAATACTGGGGGAATTTCACATACCTGACAGGCGTAATATTTCTGAATTACTGCCGCGACGCTCTCGGACTAAAAAAGCTCAAGGCGGTTATATACAGGGAAAACTTCCGCGTAAAAACTTTACTAAAAAAATTAGGATTTCAAAAAGAAGCCCTCCATCCCGCAGAAACCGTCAAAAACGGCAAACCGCAGGATATTGAAGAATGGGGTTTCATAACCGAAAGGAACTGCAATGATGAAAATTGAACAACAAGACTTAACTCAGGAAATAAGACCGGATGAAGAAATTATGCTTTTATCTGAAATCTGTGAGAAATACGACAGATTTGAAGCACTCAGGACGCAGCAATTAAGCGACATAAAAGCCGTCCGGAACGCAATTTACAATTCTGACACCCCGCATTTTAGCGGCTGGAACAGCAAAATAAACCTGCCTGACATTTATGAGCTTGCCCAGACGTTAAAATCACATCTTTCCGAAAATCTATATTCACATCCGGATGCGATGTTTGATGTTTCGGGAACTACCCCGGAAACACAGGGATATGCAAACAAACAAAAGGCAATGCTCGTCAACACATTTGAGCAGATGAATATTGAAAATGAACTGGAAAAGGTTATTGACAGCATTGTGGAAACCGGCGAATGCACGCTTTTTGTCGGCTGGGAAACCATAATAAAGCAGGTCAGACGCGCAAAAACTTTTGAAGAACAGCTTTCAATGACCGACCGTAGGAGCTTTGTTACAGAAGACAGGGTCATATATGACAATGCCAAAATTAAATTTATCAAACCCGAAGATTTTGTTTTTGACAAAACAAACAGGGATAAATGGGACAGTTGTGCCAAGATTTACAGAACTTACGCAACCATTGACGAAATTTTCTGCGACAAATCAAACAACTTTCTCACAAAAGAAAAACTTGAAAAACTGAAAGGAGTGGTGGCAAACAAAAAACAGCGAGGGGACGACAGTACACCGGAAGGCAGCAGGCTGGAAATTCTGGAATTCTGGGGAGATATAGAACTTTCTGACGGTAGAATACTGAAAAACAGGCTTGTGACAGTAGCAGGAAGATGCGAGATTATACGGCTTGAGGCAAACCCGTTTATAATAAATCCTTTTATTCACGCAAATATAATTGAATCTCCCGACACCGGCAGAGGGGTGTCACCGCTTCGGGTAGCACTCGTTTTAAACGATATTTCATCGACAATTCTGAACAAACAGATAGACGCGCTGGCTTTGATGATGAATCCGCCTTATCTTGCACCTAAAGGATGCTTTAAAGGAGAACAGGAAGTAAGACCCGGCAAAATTATAGAATACGATTCTGCGCTTATGACAACTGCGCCTGCGCCTTTGAGCTTTGACAAAGCAATGACAGGCTGGGATTTTTTGAATTATTTCAAATCTACAATCGAAAGCGCCACCGGTATTTTCAAAAATATGGCGGGAAATATTCAAACAGTACAGAGAACCGCAACCGAACTCAATTACTCCGTAAGCGGTCAGGAAGCACGATTGAATATGATGCTGGATGCGGTTTACCGGAAAATTATTATTCCTATGGTAGAAAAAACCGCCGAAATAATCTCAAACTTCAAACTCGGTGAAGAATTAATCAGGATGAATGACAGAGGAAAAGTTGTTTTCACAGCAATAGACGACAGCATCAGAAACGCAAATTACATCTACAGATACGGCGACAGAAAAGCGACATTTGAGAGAAAATCGAGACTGAAAGAACTTTTTGAAGTTGTACAGTCGTTTGCAAATGTTCCGGAAGTTGAAGAAAAAATAGACTGGCTGGAATGCTTTAAATTTGCGCTTGAACAATACGGGATAGAAAACGCCAACAACTTTTTACTGAACGGAACAACTGAAAACAATGGAATATAAGTTATTAAAAGCGCAGCGGGAATTTCTTGAAATCCCGCACAACTACAGCCTTGATGTAGCGGTATATCAGGGGGGATACGGTTCCGGAAAGACATTTTCCGGCTCCCTCCTCGGTATTCTGCTTGCAATGAAATATCCGGGGGTGAGGGGACTTGTAGGCGCTCAGACCTATACGCTGGTAAGAGATACTACGCTGCAGTCGTATTTCGAGCACCTTGAAAATATAAATTTCCGTGAAGGGGTTGATTATGAGTGGTCGGGTTCTCTGCAGAAACTCACTTTCAAAAACGGCTCGGAAATCCTTTTCAAGCATTTTGACGAGCCGAATAAACTTAAATCCCTGAACCTCGGGTTTGTAGAAATTGAAGAGATGTCCGATGTTCCTTATGATACGTTTAAAGTACTTCTTTCAAGAATGCGCCAGTATAAGAAAAAGGAGTGGAAAAACTTCACCTACAGAATTTTCGGACACACAAACCCTGAAATGCAGCGCGGATGGATTTATAAAACATTTGTCGAAAAACCCGCACCTAATTACAGGCTTATTACAGCCCCGACAACAGAAAACATCTATCTGCCCGACGGCTTTTGCGATGAATTAAAAAAAATCTACGATGAACAGTATTACCGGATTTTTGTGCTTGCACAGAACGGGGAATACAACAACGGGCTTGTAATAAAAGACTTTACGGATGACAACATAAAAGAGATTAAATACCAGCCGGAAATGGATTTGCATATATCCTGCGACTTTAACGTGGATCCTATGTGCTGGGTTCTGGCACACAAGACTGAGGATAAAGTTTTTTATTTTGATGAAATCGCAATGGAAAACACAACAACTGCAAAGGCGTGCGAAGAATTTTGCAGGCGCTATCCGGCGCATAAAGGCAGAATTATCATTAACGGTGATGCCTCTGGCGACAACAGAAGCTGCACGAGCGAATATACAAACTATGTCATAATCAAGAAAAAACTTCTCCAGTACGGCTATGACGTTGATATTCAGATAAAGGCTTACAACCCGCCGGTGAAAAACAGGATTGCGGCATTTAACGCAAAAGTGCGCAACGCGGAAGGCGAAGTCTGTCTTTACGTAGACAAAAAATGCGAAAAACTCTTATACAATATTTACAATTTGAAGTATAAAGAAGGCACCTCAAGAATTGATGTTCCAACCTACCAGCAGATAAAACAGACAAAAGAACTAAAATTTTTGTCTCATCCGATGGATGCAGCATCATATCTTGTGGACTTCTACTGGCCGATAACTTTATAAAAATAAGAGGGAAAAATGGAAAAATTACTGCAATACTCCCCTATACTGATTGCTGTTTTGATATTTTTAATACAGGAACGGATTGTAGTTACGCCGGAACAACTTGAGAAAAAGCACCGCGAAATCATTGACGATGTAGGGAAAAGATTTGTGACAATCCACAGCTACAAAGATTTGAAAGAACAGTTCAGCGAAATGAAAGAAAAAATTGACAAAATATATGACTGCGTAATCCAGAATTCTATGTAAATATTTGTTACATAAAATCCATGTTATTTTAAAGTTTTAGCCTAAAAAAGCCGTAGACATGAATAATAGGACTACATGTATCAGAAATAAATCGAAAGGAACGCGTACAAACCAATGGGATTGGCAGCATCACAGGCAAGATTTTTAGCCATAACTTCCAGAAAGGCGCGCTGTGAATTTGAATCAATGCAGATTGCGCAGCAGAAGCTGTCATTGTCGCGCGAACTCGAACAGGCAACCGCCGATTATCAGGCAAGCCTTAACCAGACTAATCTGATATTTGATCCGGACGGTTCCGGAGAAACTCCGTTTGATGTAACCTATGATTTATTAATGCGTCCGACAGAAGTAAATGATTATACACCGTTCCTGCTCTCCAGACGAGACGGAAGAATTGCTTTGAGTTCTTCAATGGCTCAGGCGGCTAAAGCTGCAGGTATTAACGAGGATGGTTCCATAACCGGAAGCAAACAGGAGGTTTATCTGGCATTTCTTGATGCAATGGTTGCAACAGGAGGTATGTCAGAAACCGCAGCACGCTCGGCAAAAGCTATCGGCTTGAATGAATCTGCAGGGCTCGGCGGCGAACTCCTTGATAAAACTACCGCATACGAAATGACTCTCGGTAACTTGATTAACTTCATTGACCTTAAGGCCAATACTGATCCCGAATACTTGACAGCGGACGAAAAACGTGTTCATGATGCGTTGAATATTACAATCAATTCAGTCAACAGCGGGACTATTGAATTCAAGTCAAATCTAGATGCAAGTTCAAACTATTTAGTAATAAACGGAACAAAACAAAGCAACTCCGGCGATAATCAAATTAATTTTACTTTATCTGACCTGTTGACTGAAGATGTAACATTTGCATATACAACCGAAAAAAACAGAAATTCTATATGGAAAAAGATTGGGGCGGCACTTGGTTCCGTACTTACAGGTACTGTACTATTTGGCGGATATAAAGGTTTGTTGGATTTAATGAACTATAAGATGGGCGGTTACGGAGATTTATCAGCCCAGGAACAACAACTTGTCACAATACTGGATAAGATGTTCACAGGTTTCTCTGAAATTCTTGATACCAGCCAGAGTGAGATTGATGTAACCGCTTTTAACTACGCAATTCAGGAAACAATGAACCTCCTGTCACAAACAAAGGATTTAGGCAGCAGAAACCATTCTGAGGACGCCTTCAATGATGCAATAAACGAATCAAACAATTATAACGGATTTGTTACAAAAGCAGCATCAAAGAATAAAAACTTTGGCACAACTGCAATAAGTATTTCAGGACTCGCAGAAGCCTTCCTGACATTCTATGCACAGGCTAAAGGCGGCTTCGACGACAATTATTACATCAGGCAGGATGGTAACAAATCATCTTACGTAACAGACGATCAGGGTTACTATTACAGGGTTAAAAACGGTGATGCCGGAACAAGCAAAGAAATGTTTGAGTCTGAATTCTACAGTATATTGTTTAACAACATCCTGTCAAACGGCTGGTACAATAACCTGTATATTGAAGATAAAGAATATCTGGACAATGCAATTAAAAACGGACAACTGTTTGTAACAACAATGAACGGCGACGGCTATTATTATCAGGATAGATATAATGCCAACGGATATATCATGGAAGACACCGACGACGATGCAATTGCACGGGCAGAAAGAGAATTTTCTGTTGTCAAATTAAAGATTGAAGCCAAAGAAGAACAGCTTGATCTTGATATGAAACAGCTTGACCTTGAGATTTCTTCATTAACCACAGAATACGATACTGTTAAGAGTTTGATTAACAAAAACGTTGAAAAAACCTTCACAATGTTCCAGGGTTAATTGAATAGACCGGTGCGCAAAAGGCACAGGCTAACAACTGTAGATGGGATTTTATAGTTTCTTCTACGGTTAGATTTTTACCTCCCTTTTAAGGGAGGTGGCGCGTGAGCGGCGAAGGGTTTTCAGCCCGTCAGGATAAAAACTGTTTCAATAAATAATAATATGACAGAAGCACCGTTAAAAGAAATTTGACGGTGTTTTTTTTACCGAATTTTTCTTCAAAAAATTTATGCTTTTGAAGAATAAATCTTACGGCTTCCGGTCTGATTTTGAAGTTATTGCGTAAATTTACGGCTGTTGCAGTATCGTTGTTGTACTTTTTGTTTCCCGTAATATAATTACAGCTGCCTGCATTTCCGCTGTGACGGCGGTAAGCGCATAAAGGAGCCCGAATTATGGCAGAGCCTCCGATTAAGTTTGCAAAATTAAAAAGGAACTTATCAGGACAAATCCGCCACTTATCAGTATTATCATACTCAAGAAGAAATTCCAGCGCCGATTTCCGGTACATTGCAGAACTGTTTGGAGACCAGAACCAGCCGCCAAAGGGCGCGGATTTCGTATCAAGAATTTTATACTCCACCTTTTCTACATCAATATTTAAAAGTTCCGGAAGCGTCTTTGCCTCAAATCCGGCAGATATTCCAGGCGAAGCCGGAGAACAGGCCGTATGAACAGCATCGTTCTCATCAATTTCCACAATCTGCGCCGAGGTAAACGCAACACTTACTGCTAGATGAACTTTTATATGTGCTTTTGCAAAATCCTTTAAAATTAAATCATCCGAATCTATAAAACTAACAAAAACACCCTGTGCGGTTTGCAATCCTGTTTTAAACGCAGCAAGCTGACCTTTGTTTTCGTTATGTTTTATCAGAGTTATACGCAAATCCTGATTTTCTGCAATAAACCGTTCAACAACACTAACCGAATTATCAGAAGAACAATCATCCACGACAATTATTTCAAATTCTCTATAGGTCTGATTTTTAATACTTTCGAGAGTTTTCCCGATAAAATTTTCATAATTGTACGATGTAACAATAAAGCTTACAAGCGGATTTTTAAGCATTTTCCTTTCCTTCGTCGGCAAGACATCTTTCAAGCTTTTTGTTGTGGAGAATTGAAGATATAAAAGCACAAACAATAAAGCCGAGTCCTATACCGCCTGTTACAACCTCCGGAATTTCTTTAACTGTTGACACCAGCATCAGGCAGGCAAGCGCCCCTATTGCCCAGTGTGCACCGTGTTCAAGATAGAGAAACTGCTTGAGGGTTTTCTTTTCAACAAGCATAATTGTTAAAGACCTGACAAACATTGCACCTATTGCAAGCCCTATTGAAATAATTATAATATCTTTACTCAGAGCAAACGCGCCTAAAACCCCGTCAAGAGAGAATGACGCATCAATAAGTTCCAGATATATAAAACTTATGAGCCCCGTACATCCGGCAGCACCGGTAACACATTTTGCGGCACGCATTTCTTCATGCTTTTCCAGATAATGGGTAAACCCGTCAATCGCAAGATATGTAATAATACCGCTTATCCCTGCAATCATAACATGAACCTTCTGTTCTGCAGGTACAAAATTCTGGGTTGCCAGAAGCATACCGAGAGAAATAATAATTTCAATGCCTTTTATATGGTCAAAATGTGCAAGCGGAGCTTCAATACATCTAATCCAGTGAACATCTTTTTCGTGATTGAAAAAGTAGTTGAGAAAAAGCATAATCAGGAACATTCCGCCGAATGTAACAATCGGAGCGTGGGTTTGATGGAGATAATGGGCGTATTTATCGGCATTTGTAAGCGCAATCTTTGCAACCTCAAGCATTCCAAGTTTTGCAAAAATAGAAACAACCAGTATAGGGAACACAAACCTCATACCGAAAACAGCAATTATAATACCCCAGGTTAAAAATCTGTGACGCCATTTGTGCGACATCTTTTCAAGCTTCATGGCGTTAACCACGGCATTGTCAAACGATAAGCTTACCTCAAGAATACCAAGCACAATCGCAATAAATACACACGTAAGCCCTGTGCCCTGATGAACATGTTCACCCCACAAATACGCTCCGACAAGCCCCGCTATTGTTACTATATATGAACCTAAAAAGTATTCCAGCATAAATTTTTCTCTCCTTTACTATAATCTAATAAATAATTATAAATTAAAGCATAAAAAATAAAATCAGTAATCGGCTTTCCGGATGAGTTCAAGAGCCTTAACTATGCCTCCCGTTCAGAGCACAGCTGCATAGTTGTCATCAGAGAAACGCGTTAATAATTTGAAAAAAATTTTGTTCCTGTTATAATCGGGGTATGAAAGATATGCTAGACAAAATATTACAAATAGAAAAGAAATATAAAGAGCTTGGAGAAACGCTCTCTGACCCTGCTGTAATTCAGGACTACAACAGGTTTAGAGATTTATCCAAACAGAGAAAATCAATGGAGGAAACCGTTCATCTCTACTACGACTGGAAAAAAGCAACCGACGCAATAGCAGAAGCCAAGGAAATGCTGCATTCCGAAAATGATGACGAGATGAAAGCCCTTATTAAAGCCGAAATTGAAGAAAATGAAGCAAAAATTCCTCAATATGAGGAACAGATGAAAATATTACTGTTACCGCGCGACCCTATGGACGACAAGGACATTATGCTTGAAATCCGCGGCGGTGCAGGAGGCGACGAGGCAAACATTTTTGCCGGCGATCTTGCAAGAATGTATATGCGCTACGCTGATAAACAGGGCTGGCAAACACAGGTTTTGAGCAAAACCGAATGCGAAGCCGGCGGTGTATCTGAAATTATTATTTCAATAAAAGGCGATGCGGTTTATTCAAGATTGAAATACGAATCAGGTGTCCACAGAGTTCAAAGAGTTCCTGCAACAGAATCGCAGGGAAGAGTTCACACATCAACCGCAACCGTTGCCGTTATGCCAGAGGTTGACGACGTTGAAGTCGAACTTAACATGAACGATATTGAAATCACAACAGCACGCTCGGGCGGCGCCGGAGGTCAGAATGTTAACAAGGTTGAAACAGCAGCCAGAGTGTTCCACAAACCTACCGGAATTATGATTTTCTGTACGGAAGAACGCTCCCAGCTCCAAAACAAAGAACGTGCTCTCCAAATCTTAAAAGCCAAACTTTATGATATGGAAGTTCAAAAACAGATGAAAGAAATCACTGATTTAAGACGCTCTCAGGTAGGCACCGGCGACAGAAGCGAACGAATCAGGACTTACAATTTTCCTCAGGGAAGACTGACCGACCACAGAATTAACCATAACCTGAACGTGTGGACAGTGATTGACGGCGAACTTGACGAACTTATCAAGCTTCTGATGGAATATGACCAGAAATTAAAACTTGAAAAACTGGCTGAAGTAAATTAAGGATTAATAATGGTTGAAAGAAAATGTGCGGGCTGCGGAAAAATAAAAAACAGAGATGAATTAATAAAAATCACCAGACAAAACCCGCACAAAAACCTTGTTATTAACGGGGATTCAAAAATATTTGGCAGATCTGCATATCTCTGTTATAATAATTCGTGTATAGAAGCGGCATTCAAAAAAAATAAATTGCAAAAAGCACTAAAAACTCCAATACCGCAGGAGTTGAAAGGGAAATTACTAAATGAGTTTTGATACAATAAGAATAAATGAACTGGCTAAAGAATTAAAATTAACAAGCAAAGAAGTAATAGAAAAGCTCGCGCAGATTTCTATAACAGGAAAAACTCATTCCAGCACCCTTACAGTTGATCAGGTAAGACGGTTGAAAGACTTTATTAATGCGGGTTCCGTAAAAGAAGTCAAAAAGCCTAAAGCTTTTGTTGTAAAAAAAGCAAAAATTCAGGAAGAAAAAAAAGAACAGGAAAAAACTAAAGAAGCTGAAGCAAAAAAATCAACAGAAGAAACAGAAATTAAACGTCCAAAAATAGAAATCGTGAAACCGCAGAGCCGCCTTGAAATTGTCAGACGTGCACCGCGTCCGCAGCCGGGAGAAACTCAGACACAAACACCATCAAGGCAGCCTTACAAAAAAGACGGTGAGAAAAAATTTCCTCCAAGAGGTGCAAAACCTGAGGGTGAACGCGGGAAAAAACCGTTTCCGCAAAAAGAAGGACAGGACGGGAAAAATACACCTGCAAAGCGTCCTGAAAAAACAGACGGCACAAAACAACCTATACAGCGCCGCATAATTCCTCAGGAAATCTATGAAAATAAAGGTTCTGGCAAAAGACGCTCCGACAGCAGACGCAAGGATAAAGAGTTTAACAAAAAAGAAGAACAGGAAAGAATTTCCTTAGAAAAAGCCGCAGCGCAAAAACATAAAAAGAAAGTTCACAAAGATGAAGAAGTCAAAGAAGTAACGTCAATCGTTGTAAACCATGCTATGACAATTTCCGAACTTTCAGAAAAAATTCAGAAAACACCGGCTGAAATAGTCAAGTTCCTTATGATGAACGGCATTATGGCAACAGTTAACCAGCTTATAGATGTTGATGTAATCAAAAAGATTTGCGCGGAATACAATCTGGAAGTGCTTGACGAGGATTTAGACGCATATATAGAAGAAGAACTTGAAAAAGAACAGGAAAAGAAAGCTCTTACAGAAGTTGATAAAAAGTTACTTAAAAAGAGGGCGCCGGTTGTTAGTATTATGGGACACGTAGACCACGGTAAAACAACGTTACTCGACAGCATCCGCGCCTCAAAACATAAAATTGTCGCAACCGAAGTCGGCGGAATTACACAGTCAATCGGTGCATACACAGTTTATTTAGACAACAATAAAGAAAAGAAAATCGTATTTGTAGACACCCCGGGGCACGAAGCGTTTACGGAAATGAGAGCACGCGGGGCAAAAGCTACAGATATTGCAATTCTTGTTGTTGCTGCAGATGACGGTATAATGCCGCAGACAATTGAAGCAATTAACCATGCAAAAGCTGCGGAAGTGCCTATTATCGTTGCGGTAAACAAAATTGATAAACCCGGAGCAAATCCTGATAAAATTCTCCAGCAGCTTACAGAACACGGACTTGTGCCGGAAGAATGGGGCGGAGATACAATTACAGTAAAAGTTTCAGCGCTGCAGGGCACCGGTATTGATGAACTGTTAGAATATATTCTTCTTGTTGCAGAAGTTCAGGATTTAAAAGCCAACCCGAAAGCAGAAGCATCAGGCGTTGTTATTGAAGCAAACTTAGACAAGGGTAAAGGTCCTGTTGCAACATTACTTGTTCAAAATGGAACTTTAAGAATCGGTAACTGCGTGGTTGTCGGAACAGCATGCGGCAGAGTGCGCGCACTTTTATCCGACAGCGGTGAAAAAATTCAAAAAGCTGAACCTTCTACTCCTGTTGAAATCTTAGGGTTAACAGAAGTACCGCAGGCAGGCGACAGGTTTGAAGTTGTTAAAAACGAAAAAGAAATGAAAGCAATCGTTGAAAAACGACGTGAAAAAGAACGCGACAAACGATTAGAAGCAATGCTTCCGGCACATATCAGACGTGAAGCTGTTGCGGGGGATGAAGATATTCCTCAGTTGAACTTAATCATAAAAGCAAACACTCACGGTTCTGCAGAAGCGGTATCACAGGCAATTGCCCAGCTTGAATCCAAAGAAATTACAACAAAAATTATTCACGTAGGGGTCGGTGATATTTCAGAAGCCGACGTAATGCTAGCCTCAGCCTCTGGAGCACTGATTTTAGGGTTTACAGTAAAAACCGACAACAAAGCTGCAGCCGCTGCAGAAAGAGAAGGCGTTACCATAAAAACTTATGACATCATCTATCAAATACTTGAGGATATGGAAAAAACAATGCTCTCGCTTCTCCAGCCGGAAATTAAAGAGGTTGAACTCGGGAAAGCCGAAGTTCGTCAGGTATTTACAATCGGTAAGACTACAAAAATTGCGGGCTGCTACGTAACAGAAGGCAAAATAGTCAGAAGCAAGGCCGCAAGACTTCTGCGTAACGGCGAAGAAATTTTCAAAGGCGCGATAGACCAGCTTAAACGTTTCAAAGATGATGTAAAAGAAGTTGCGCAAGGGTTTGAATGCGGTATATCATTCAGTAAATGGAACGACATTGAAGTCGGCGATATAATAGAAGTTTCAACAACCGAAGAAGTGGAACGCGACAGCCTGTAAAGGTCAAAAGAGTTGTAAATTTGTGCAGACCTACCATGGATAGTCTTTTTTAATTTCCCATCCGTCACTCATAATTAAGGCTGTACAGGCAAAATTATCATAAACATTCCCGTCGTTATGTTTTGCACATCTTTCCAGAAGAGTAGTACGGTCAAGCGTTTGACCGTATGGAAGTACTTTCATTGTACTGACTGCATCTAAACTAAATAAGAAAAAATCCCTTCCGAGAATATTAGGTTTGGTCTTTCCGTTTATATCAACAAAAATAACAGGAAGAGTAAATATAGTTGTTCCTTGATTGTACCCGATAAAAAGAGTTACCCCGTTCACCAGTTCAATAATATAATAAGTAGTATTTTCATTCATATACACACGTCCATCTTTTGATTGGTAGACATTATAACCTGCATCTTTCAATGTTTTAATATCAGGACTGCCGGTATATTTGAGGTATGGTTTTAGATAAGTTTCGGCAAAATCTTTTATCATAATACTTTCATTTGCGGAAGTATCAGGATTTTCAGGATCAAAAGACGTACCGTAATTATCACCAACAGACCAATTCTTCATATCACCAAATTTTGACTGAGACATATTAATTGCATAATAAATCTGGCTGTATGTCTGCGATAAGCGTTTTGCAGCAACAAGCTTCTGTTGTTTTTGAATTATAGCCGGCAGGGTCATTGCTGCCACTACCCCGATAATTCCAAGCGTTATTAAAACTTCAGCCAACGTAAAAGCTTTTCTCATGATATGCTCCTTTGTATAAAAATTATATGAATATTTTTAATAAATATGAATATTATTCATGAATATACAATATTTTTCATAGTTAGTCAATAGAATTGTATAATAATATCTATGAACACACGGGAAGAAGTAAGAATAATGCTATTTTCAAAACGTATGACCATGACTGAATTAGCCAGACAAATGACGGAACTTTCCGGCAAACATTACTCTCAAAGCCTGATTTCCCACAAATTAAAGAGCGAATCTCTGCGCTACACTGAAATGAAATTAATCTGCAAAATTCTCGGCTACAGGATTTATATTGATTTTGACGAAATTCGTCTAGGACAGTAGGTTATATTCATTTATAATCTTTTTATGCTACAATCCTTTTAAAAGGAGAAAATTATGACACTCAGAAACGAACGTGTACGAAAAGAATTAATGCGTGACATCTCTGAAATCTTAAGAAAAGAAATCAGAGGGCTTGAAGGGGTTGTATCAATAATTGATGTAGAAGTTTCTCACGACAACTCTTTTGCAAAAGTAATCTATAGTGTACTCGGTTCAGAGGAACAAATAGAAAAATCAAAAGATGTAATCGAACGCAGTACCGGAAAAATCAGATACGAAGTCGGTCAGAGAATACGATTGAGATTAACACCGGAATTAAAATTTGTCTACAGCGATTCGCTTGAAAAAGGTTCTAAAGTAAGCGAAATCATCGATAAAATTTCAAAAGGGGAAATATAGGATTGCCTGAGAATTGCAAGCAACCGTTCGGATTTATAAATATCAATAAACCTGCAGGTCTTACATCGCACGATGTTGTTGCAAGGCTGCGTAAACTTACTGGAATTAGACAAATAGGCCACAGCGGAACATTAGATCCGTTTGCGGAAGGGGTTCTGCCGGTTGCAATAGGAAAGGCTGCAAGACTTATTGAATACCTAAAAGACGATAAAGAATATCTTGCAACGGTGCAATTTGGCTCAAATACCTCAACTTACGATATAGAAGGCGATGTAACCGAAACTTTTGACAAAAAAGTTACAGCCGATGAAGTTAAGAAGGCGCTGAAATATTTTGAAGGCGAAATATCACAGCTGCCGCCGATTTATTCAGCCATAAAAGTTAAGGGCAAAAAGCTTTACGAATATGCAAGAAAAGGCGAGCAAGTTCAGGTTCAGCTGAGAAAAGTCACTATACGCCGGATTGAACTTAAGGATTTTGATAAAGAAAACCAAACCGCACAAATTCTTGTTTCATGCTCAAAAGGCACCTATATACGTTCAATAGCTTATGATTTAGGGAAAATTCTCGGCTGCGGCGCTCATTTAACAGGTTTAATCCGAACAAAAGCCGGTAATTTCACAATAGAAAACAGCGTCCGGCTCGAGGGTTTAGATGTCAGTGTAAACTTAATAAATCCGCTTGAGGTGCTGGATTATCCTGTAATAGAACTTACTGAAGATGAACATACCAGAATTCTGCACGGACAGTTTATTAAAAATAAAACATTTGAATGTGTTGATTTTTTAATTTTAGCTTATAATAATAGCATAAGTGCAATCGGTACTGCTGATTGTGATAAAATCTCAGCAAAGAAGGTGTTTGGTACTGTATGAAAAAATTAATGTTAGCATTGGGAATTCTACTGTTTAGCGCAAATATAACATTTGCCGGCTGTCTTACTTTTCAGTGTCCGTCAAACCCTGAACTGTCAAACGGCTTTGCAAGAGCACTCAGTAATGCAACAGGTACAAACTTCCTCGCTGAAAAAGCCGCCCAGTCTATAATTAAAAGCCAGATAAAAAAAGAAGCTAAGGGCAGTTTTAATGTTAAAGTAGACTCATTCAGCGTTCCTGATTTGAAAGCCGGCAGGTTCAAAGGGCTGGAAATCACAGGGAAAAACATTATCACAGATGACGTCTACCTTTCTTACTTAAAGCTCAAAACCCTTTGCGACTATAATTATATAGTTGTGGATTCTAAAAATAACACCGCAACATTTAAAGAAGATTTCGGTATGGCATTTGCCGCATCGGTTACGGAAAACGATTTAAACAACACAATGAAAGCCGCAGGCTATAATGCTTTGATAGATGAATTAAACTCAATCGGCGGAAGCTTTAATCTGTTTAAAATAACAACATCACATGTAAAAATCAGAGATAACAAATTTATGTATGTTGTGCAGGTAGCCTTCCCGTTTGTTAATACGAAAAAAGATGTTGTATTGACTGCTGATATAAACGTTCACAACGGGAAAATCATTTTTTCACACACAAAATTGATAAATGATTACTTTGCAATGGACTTAAGCAGCGCGGCTTACGCAATAAATTACCTGAACCCGCTGAACTTCACCCTGAAAATTCTTGAAAACAAAGACGCTGACATGCAGGTGGAAGAAGCTGTTATAAAAGATAATCAGATAAATGTGGACGGCACAATTCTGGTGTTAAAAGATGTGGTTACCGAAACTAAGGACTAGAGTATGAAGAAAAAATCATCATCAAATCAAAACTTATTATTAGGAATAATAGCTGTAATCATGGTTGCAGCAGCAGTGTTTATGGGATTAAAACTTCTCGGCCCGGGCAATACCGGAACAGAAATTCCTGAACAGCAGCCGGAACCTCCGGTCGCGGAAAAACCTTCAGAAACTCCTGACTCTCCGGAGACCGAAAAACCTAAAGAATATGTGAACGTCGTCTTTATAGGTCAGAATGAAAACCATGAAGAAGTTTATAAAATAGTAAAACGTGAGTACGATCCGGACATCGACGGCTCAAAACTTAAGTACGCTATAAATACACTTATACTCGGGCCGAAAGCCGGAGAAAAGTCAAAGGGAATTTATTCAGAAATACCTTCCGGAACAGAGGTTATAAACGTTCAGGAACGCCCTGACAAAGTTATAATCAATCTTTCCTCAAACTTTGAATACGGCGGCGGAACAGACAGCGTTTACAAAAGGCTTTATCAGTTGATAAAAACAGCCGGACGTAATACCGAAAAACCTGTTTATCTGTATATTGAAGGCAAACAGGCTGATGTAATCGGCGGCGACGGAATTATGATAACCCAGCCGTTAACAGAAAATTCATTAGGTGAGTAAGTCCGGATGGAAAAGGATTTGGATTACTACTTAAATCTTGATTGGACGCTGATTGAAGGCGAGGATTTGGATTTTGAAGGCAAACCGTATCATTACGTGATGATAGAAGAAATTCCGAGCTTTTGTTTTTGCGCTAAAACTGCCGAAAAGGCGCGTGAAAATTACAAAAAGCAGCTTAAACTTAATCTTATGGTAATGTTGGAAAGCGGAGAACATATAAAAGAACCGGGAGAAGAGGATGATGAACCCGACTGGGAAAGCCTCTGCCCTTAAAATTAATTATCATAAACTCCTGTATACTGCGGGTTAACGGCAAGCCATTTGAAGGCGGCTTCTTCTGTTTCCGGAATATCAATAACGAATGTTCCGCCGTACCTCCCTCTGGAAAATGCCAGATAACCCTCTTTTGCAAGATTTTGGAAAGCTTTTCTTATTGTATTCGGGCTCAAATCCATTTCCTTTGACAACTCCATTATTGAAGGAAGCTTTGAGCCTATTTCATAATTCTCGCTAATCATTCGCTTTATGTGATTCTGAGTTTTTTCATAATAATAAAAAGCAGTCTGCTGTGCCGGCGCAAAAATTGAGGTTTCTTTTTTAATACCTGAAGCAGCCTCATCAGGCTGTTTTATTACAATAGTTCCGTATCTGCCGCGCCTCGGGAGCAGAATCCCCTCATCCACAAGCACTTTCAGCGCATCATGGATTGTCTTTACGCTGACCTTCAAAAGCTCAGAAAGCCTTGCATGCGCAGGAAGTTTATCTCCGGTTTTAAGATTGGCTGTTATATATTTTTTTAAGTCATCCTCAACTTTACTTACAAGGGTTTCCTGCTCCGGAACATCTCCGGTATTGAATGCAAAATTTTTATTTTTAAGCAGCCAGCCGGCATCTCTTGTGTTTTTAAATCTGTGTTCGATAATTCCTTCCGTGCAGAGATACTCAAGCGCAAGCCGTGTTGTGTTAGCGGAACATCCTATAATTTCCGCAATCTTTCTCGATGAAGGCAGATATTTTCCGGCTGAAAAATTTTGTTCGAGAATATATTTTTTTATGGCAGAAACCGCAATTTCGCGTTTTGAAGTTAATTTGCGCATATTTGAAGTTCCGGAAGGTTCTCCGTTTTTAATAATCGTTCCTATGCACTGCTTAGATTCCACATAGCCCAAATCTTCAATGTATCTTAGAGCGTTCTGGATTGTACCGACACTAACCCCTAAAAAGTAAGCCATATCAGCTTTTGAAGGCAGAAGCGTCCCTTTTACAGAAGCCCCGTTATTTATTTCATCCTCAATCCATTGAATCATCCACTTTGCAATAGCTACGGCTTTTGATTCAGATATATTTTTTAAATCCGGCGCTTCCGCACTTATTTCGGAAATTTTCAGCTGTCTGAGCGCTGATTTTTGCGGCAAAATATAATTATCTTCCTTCATACACACAAATCCTTTTTGATTTATTAATAATACACTATTTATAAAAAAACATCAATATATTTTTTGTTATTTTATGAAGAAGAATTTACAAAAAAGACACCCGGAAAGCGCAGGCACGCAAGTAATCTAAAAACATCTGCCATTCAGAACACACAAATACCAAAAAGGTGCAAGAAAAAATCTTACACCTTAACACCCAAATCTCGCGCCGTCCGTTTAGAGAATTTATTCTAACAACTCCTCAAGGATGCTGGCATTTTTGCTTGCTGTAGTAGATTCGCGAACTTTCTGTTTGTAAATGTAAGTACGCAGCGCTTCTCTGATTAATTCACTGCGTGAACGGTTTTCTACGTCAGCAACCTGATCAATCTTGTTCAAAAATTCTTCGGGCATTGAAATAAGTACTCGCGCCATATATTCTCCTTTTCTCTATTGTTATAAAATTCTCTTATACTTTAATAAAAACATTCCATTATAAAAAAGTGCTAAAATTTATATTCTTTTTATATACTATTTTTTCAAAATCACTCAAGACAAGGGTTTTCACCCGCAAACATTCGTTAACATTTTGTAACATTTGTTTAATTATTAACTTTAAACTTCCGATAAACCTTTACAACATGTCAGGTTTAATATAATATAATGAATTATAAAAGAGGTCGTTGATGAAAAATAATTTAAAATACAATAGGGTTCTGATAAAGATAAGCGGAGAAGCGCTTCTTGGTGAACAACAGTTCGGTATAGATCAGAATCCAGTCAGAATGATTGCGGAAGAAATAAAAAAAGCCCGTGATTTAGGGGCAGAAATTGCGGTTGTTGTCGGAGGCGGAAATATTTTCAGAGGAATGCGCAACAGTTCCAAACTCGGCATGGATCAGGCGTCCGGCGATTATGTCGGAATGCTCGCAACAGTTATGAACGCTATTGCACTACAGAGTGCATTTAATCAAATCGGGGTTCCGTGCAGAGTGCAGAGCGCGCTTGCAATTAATCAGGTGGCTGAACCGTACATAAGACACAGGGCAATCAGACACCTTGAAAAAGGACGGGTTGTAATTTTTGCTGCAGGTACCGGCAATCCTTTCTTTACAACAGATACCGCGGCAGCGTTAAGAGCGTCCGAAATTAATGCTGAGGCGCTTCTGATGGCGAAAAACGGCGTTGACGGGGTTTATACGGACGATCCTAAAACAAACCCGGAGGCCAGAAAGTTAGAAAAAATCACTTATGATGATATTATTAAAAACGGTCTTAAAGTCATGGATACCTCTGCCTGCGCACTGTGCAAGCAGAATAATATTCCGATAGTAGTGTTTGACTTTGATGCACCGAACGGCATCTGCAAAATTTTAAATTCGGAAGAAATCGGCACATACATAAGTTTATAAATTAAAGAAAGAGGTAAAAATGTCAGAACAGGCAAATGATTCTTTGGAAGAATTATTTTTATTCGGCGAAGAAAAAATGGAAAAAGCTATTAATCAGTTGAAAAAAGAGTTTGGCACAATCCGTTCAGGGCGTGCAAATCCGCTAATCCTTGACAAAGTTGTAGTTGACTATTACGGAGCACCAACACCGCTCAGACAGATGTCGCAGGTTGTTGTTCAGGACGGCACAACTCTTGTTATTACACCTTATGACAAATCTATCCTTAAAGAGATTGAAAAAGCTATTATCAAAGCCGAAATCGGAATTACCCCGAACAGCGACGGCATCTGCATAAGATTAGCTTTCCCGCCGCTCACAGAAGAAAGAAGAAAAGAAATCGTTAAAGACGTTAAAAAAATCGGCGAAGATTCAAAAGTTGCAATAAGAAACATCCGCCGTGATATGACTGACGATTTGAAAAAAATTGAAAAAAATGAAAAACTGCCTGAGGATATGGTTAAAGATAATCAGGACAAAATTCAGAAATTAACCGACAAATATACAGGCATAATTGACAGCAACGTGACTGAAAAAGAAAAAGAGGTTCTTACAGTATAATGACTGAAATTAAAGGCTTGAATAAAAACGCAACAAGAATGCTGACCGGCTTTATAATGGGAACAATTGCAATGCTGTGTATTATTTACGGCAAACTTGCACTTCTTTTCCTTCTTTTATTTATAATTGTTGTTGCGTCAAAAGAGTATGTAAAAATACTTGAACATAAAGGTTTTTATCCGAGCCTTAAAGTCATGATTGCGGCAGAATTACTGATTGCCGGGATTTCATATATCCAGAGGGTGGATTTGATAGCATTTGCGGTTACCCTGAGTGTAATCGGCTCATTTATGTGGGTGCTTTTCAGAGGCAGACAGCCTTATATTGCAAATGCTGCAACTACAGTCCTTGGCTTAATTTACTGCGGATGGTTTCCGCTTCATTTAATATTTTTAAGACACCTGAGTTCCGCCAGATTTCATGACGGGCTCGGGTTTGTCGTAATGATGTTTACTGCAATTCTTTTAACAGATATTGGCTGCTACTATGCAGGCAGACACCTCGGAAAACATAAACTTGCACCGGTTGTAAGCCCTAATAAAACAATTGAAGGCTCTATAGGCGGTTCAATCTGTGCAATAATCGGGGCAATGATTGTGGGCTGGTCATTTGGTCTTGAATGGTATTATTCAATGTCTGCAGGAATACTCTGTACTGCATTTGCGCAAATCGGCGACCTTTGTGAATCTCTTATAAAAAGAGACGCAGGAGTAAAAGATTCAGGAGACTCGCTTCCGGGACACGGCGGATTTCTGGACAGGACTGACAGCTTTATCTTTACTATCCCTGTAATGTACTATTTCTGCAAATACTTTATCTTCTCCGGCGACATTATAAACGGTTTGATAAATATATTTAAAGGATTTTTAGGATGAAGCAGGTTCAGAATATTTTCGGCATAAAAACTGAAAACGAAGAACTTTATCGGAAGGCTCTCACACATCCGTCTTACACAAAAGAACATAACCTTGACTACACTGAAAGTTACGAGAGGCTGGAATTTCTCGGGGATGCTGTTCTGAAGCTTATGATTTCGGACATTTTGTATAAAAAATACCCGTCATCAGCAGAGGGTGAACTTTCTAAAATCCGTTCTATCGCCGTATCGGATAGTACACTTTCAAAAATCGCAGAGCAAACAGGGTTAAGTAATTTAATTATAACCGGCAGGCACGATGAAAAACAGGGGATTAAACATCTGGAATCCGTAACGGCCTGCGCATTTGAAGCTGTTTTAGGCGCGTATTATCTTGACGGTAAATTCAAAGAACTTCTGGCATTTGTCACAGAAATTTTTAATCCCTACATAGAAGAAATCAGCAGCAATTTTGGGAAATATAATGCAAAGGCAATTTTGCAGGAATACACACAGGGGCTTACAAAAGAAACCCCTGTCTACACCCTCACAGGCACAAAGGGCCCCGATCATAACAAAACTTTTGAGGTGGAAGTAGCCTACCGCGGCAAAATTGTTGCAACAGGTTCCGGCAAATCCAAAAAAGACGCGGAACAAAAAGCAGCTTACGAAGCATGCCTGAAACTTGGAGCACTATGAAAAATATTATAATATCACCATCAATTCTCTCGGCGGATTTCGCAAACCTTGAAAGAGATATTAAAACCGTTGAAAAATATGGAGCAGACTGGCTTCACATTGACGTTATGGACGGACATTTTGTTCCGAACATCACAATCGGTGTTCCCGTTGTAAAATCAATTAAAGCAGTGGCGTCAATTCCGCTGGATGTGCATTTAATGATTGAAAATCCGGAAAAATATATAGAACCTTTCGCAAAAGCCGGCGCTTCAATTCTTACATTCCACTATGAAGCGGCAGAGGACAACGTTGAAGAAATTGTAAAATTAATAAAGAGTTTTGGAGTAAAAGCAGGACTTTCAATAAAACCCAAAACTCCGCCGGCAGGCATTTTAAAATACCTGCCGGTGCTGGATATGGTTCTGGTAATGACAGTTGAACCCGGCTTTGGCGGACAAAAATTCATGCCGGATTGCGCTGAAAAAATTCCTGTTATAAAAAAACACGCACCCGAAAATTTAATTATTCAGGTTGACGGAGGAATTAACGCAGAAACGGCAGGAGTTTGCACCGATTACGGCGCAAACTCACTGGTTGCCGGAAATTATATTTACAAATCCGCTGATATAAAATCAGCTATCGAAAGTTTACGCTAAACCTCTGCGTTCTTTCCTTCTCAGAATTTCATCAGGATCTGTTGTAATAGCCGGATCAGCAAGAGTTACATTCTCCTGTGCTGCTGCACTCTGAGCCTGTGTATCCTGATTATCCTGACCGGTTGTACCCTGCGCTGCTGCAGCCTGTTCAGGATTATCTGTCCCTGCTGCAGCCTGTTCGGTATTGCCTTCCTGATTGTTTTCTCCGGAATCTGTATTGTCAGCAGACGGCTGTGCCTGAACATAGGTTGCATTACCTACGGTATTTTGAGCCTGATTTACAATACCCGAGGCGGCATCAATGTCATTAATGGCTTGCGTAATCCGTTTAGTACCCTGTGCACCTGTATCCATAGCTCTTGCACCCGCTTTTGCTACCTGTCGGCCTAACATGTAGTCAGCATCGGCTAGATGCCTAAAACTTATACGTGTTTCATCTTTAATTGCCCCATAAGCTCCGCCTTTCCCTCCGCCAAATAGTCCAAGAAAACCTTTGTTTGTACCGGCAACGGCTGAAGCTTCACCCATAATTGAGGCTCTTTCTTCTTCGGTCTTACCCATCAACTCGAGCCCTATGTCTGTAGTCTGGGTTCCGTAATCGGTAGCGGTAGCCGGAATGGCAGCATTTGCATTAACAGAATTGCTCAAACCTGTAATCCTTTCGTCAAATCCTGCAAGTACTGACTGAGCCCTTGTTCCGGCAGTATTTAACTGCTGGCCGAGCTCCGCCATCCGTGACTGTTCACCTGCGTCAAGCCCGATTTCATCATCTTTTTTAGTTTTTGCTTTTTCAAGAAGCTCATCATACTCTTTTTTTATGCTTTCTGTTTTGGATTGTGTCATGGCCGCCCTCATTTCAGCCAGCTTTGCAATTGTATTGGCCTGATCAACTGTATCATCAAGTCCTATTACTGCTCTTGTTGTTGCAAAAGAAGCCTCTTGGCTTTTATCCTTAAATGTTTTGCCCTGATCCGCAAGCGAAGTGCCTCCGGCTTCCATAGATGCACGTTCTGATTGAGCCTGCGACATATTTGCCTGAGCAGCCTGAGCTTCTTCGCCTTCCGTACTACCTTCTTCCGGCATTTCAAGAAGCTGGTTAATTTGTTCTATATCCGTACTGCCGTTTGTCATTTCATAGGTAACATCATCCGGCAAACTTTCAAGTTTAGCAATTTCTTCCGCCCACCGGAGAATCTCCGACGGAACAGCCTGCCCCTGTCCTTGAAATTCCTTAATTTCATCAATCGTGCACTGCTCCCAGTTAATACTTTGATCCTGCACGAGTTTAACCGGTTTGTTTGTACTTGCTCCTATTGCATCTACCATGTGTGTCATCTCCTTATCTTTAACTGACAATACTTTCTAATACTTCTATTATGGTTACGGTCTGTACGCTCAAAACTTTAACACACATTTTTTATAATTCGTGAAAACACTGTCTCTGCAAGAAAAAATTAGGGTTTACAAAGATTAATAATAGGCTTAATATTAAGTTATGTAACAAAATTTATATAAATTGAATATAAAAAGTCAATATTTTTTTAAGTAAATTTTTTATATAAGTACGAGAGATAAATAAAGAAGAGAGGTTCCAGGATGGCACAGATGTTATTATTCAACAACACAGTAACTGATACATACAAAGAAACAGCTAAAGCAATAAATTCAATCGATTTAAACAAAAAATTTGTTATAAGAAAAACCCTTGTAGAAATGATGAAACAATCATTCTTCAGAGGTCCAAACAAATACGGAAACAACTTCATTGCATAAAATGTCGTTGGAAAAAAGGATTAAAAGGAAAAAAGGAACGTTGGAAATATAGGAAAAAGGAATTTAGGAATATACATAAGCCGGTTTAAAAACCGGCTTTTTATTTACAAAACTTAACAGCATGTTATAAATTATATATATTGTGGTATATACTAAATATATAGTAAGTAGAGGAGCTAAGTTTTATGTCAATGAATATCTCGTCACTGGGAGCAATGAATGCACAGGTTTATATAGATCCTGAACATCAAAGGATTATGAGAGAATTAAGAGCACTCGGGATAGAACCAACCGGGGACAAAAGTACAGATAAAGCAAAGCTTGAGCAGGCTCGCAACGAAAAAAAAGCAGAGCAGGCACAGGCAGCTTCTCAGGTGCAGTTTGTAAGCGGAGTTGAAGAAAGTTCAAAAGCAGAAGCAGCTTCTTCTTCCGATGCGGCTAAGGACACAGCAATTCAGGCACAGAATATGACAGGAGCCGAACAGATAGCAAAATTAAATAAATTTAAACTCTTAGGTTTATATTAGGCAAAAAAATCCTTTCACAAAACTTACAAAAGAGAAAGGATTTTTTATGACTGATATATCATTTACCTCATCAATAAGACCGGTATCATCTGACAGCTTTCGCAGGATGACCCTTGACATACTCAACAACGTATCAAACTGGAGTCCTGAAGGGGCAAAAAAGGGGCTTTCTGCAAAAACTGACCGGATTATGGACTGCACTGCGCTCGGGCTTACAGATGGAGAAAATGTATTTTTAATGCACATAATTCCGGAACTGAGTTCTAATAAAAAATTTCTGCCGCAAATCTTTGAAAAAATAAAAAACAGTATGGATTTGAGCTGCCAGTATTTACAGGGAATACTTGTCGGCGCCAGAAGCTACAGCAGAGAAAGCCTGATTGGTTACAACAATTTTATGCGGTTTTTAAAAGAACATAAAATACCTTTTTCGGAACTAAAAGGCGGGGATACAGTGCATAAAATTGGTTACCACTCAAAAAATGACGAATGGATTATTTCAAATTTTGATATAGACCGTCTTATAAAAAGCGGAGAAAAAGATTCTAAAAAACTCCTTGAGTTAGGGTTTGACAGAGTAAAAATCAACAAGCTTGACGAAATAGTTTGATATATTAACATAAATTATTGTGAGGGGGGGGCTCAATTTACAGATGTATCTTTTACCCTCCGGAGAAAATTATGAAAGTGCAGAATATACAATTTACTCACAACAATAGAAAAAATTTGCCCGCCGGAATTAAACCAACACACAGATTACAAAGTCCGGTGCAGGAGAGCTTGAAAACAGCAGGAGCCTGGCTTGGCTTTGGCGTCGGGCTAGATTTTGTGTGCAGAAAAATCACGTTCTTTAAATCTCCGGTCAAGAACTCACTGTTTGTTAACAGCACCCTTGCCGCAATCGCCGGCACCTGCACCTATATAAAAACCCGAAATAAATAATGCAATGTGGATTATAACTGTCAAAAAATCTTTCAGCAGTTTTTATTATAACCCTATACTGTATAAACTTTACAAAAATAATCTATCTATCCGTACAAATCAATCCGAACAAAAAAGTCCAACGAGGCTCGTCTTGGATTTACTCCACGCGAACAGAATTTCGCCTTAGAGCCTATCGGCTCAGCCGGCTCAATCTGTTCGCTATCCGGACGGATTAGTTCACTACGATGACGCAATCCGTCCGCAAATCCGCTGAAAAAAAAATGCAGGTTTGATTTTTTGTTCCAGATGGTTTAACTACTTTGGGGTAATGTTGAGGTAGCTCCACTCCAAATGTAAAGTAACTGTCGGTTTGATAATAAATTACAGAAGTTTTAACTATTTATGAAAAACTGTATTTTGTTGTAATTTCCCCATTCGGCAGTTCAAAAATAATTTTACCGTTTATGCAATAAACATTTGGGATACCTTTTTTATGGTTATTTTCCTGAGCTTTTTTTATAGCCCTGTTACCGAGTATTAACAGTTTTTCAGATAACTTTGTCATTATTTAAATCCTTTATAAATTTATTATACAAATTTTCGTTGTATATTTCAATCTTACTTTCACTGGATTGAGCAACTAAAATATACTCTGATGTACCGTTATAGAACAAATTCCATTCATCAACCAGGTCTTTATATGTATTCCAGAAGTTTTCTTTACTTCTGTAAAATCTTCTTATTATGTCATTTTTTGGAATATTGTGTCCGCCATTTAATACTCTGATTTTAATTCTGTTTTCGCATAAAATCGGACTATCGAGATAAGAATAAATTAAAACTGTATAATAACCTAAATTTTTGGCTTTTTGAATAGTTTTTATATGGTTTTTACCGGCTAAAGTCGTTTCTATTGCGAAAGATTTTTGGCTGTTTAGCAATTTTTCAAGTCTTTCCAAAACAATTTTGCCTGCTTTTATTTTTACACTTTCTATATTTTCAGGACAGATTTCTTTTGCAACTTCATCCGCATTTAAAAAATCTAAATTTTCTGACGGTAAAAGTTCACTTGCTAAGGTACTTTTCCCGCTGCCGTTTGCACCTGCAATTATGTATAAAATTTTATTTTGCATAAAATGAAAATAGCATAAAAATATAAATTTTGTAACAATAAAGCAAGAAATATATTTATAAATTAGCAAAATTTTATTTTTATGTTATTAATATAATATTTAAGGAGTATAAAAATGAATATTCAATCAATTAAAGCTAGCAATAACACGAATCCAACTTTTTCGTCAAAATTAGTTCCGAATAATACTTTGAGAGATGCTTTTGATCATGCTAAAAAAACTTGTGATGTTAAATTTTTAAATTCTGTAAAAACTATTTTAAATGATGGGAAAAATGATACTATAAGCATAGTTTCTTATCGTTGCCCACATAACACGGATGAATATCTAAAGACAAGTTTATATGTAAATGATATAGAAAAAGATTTTTTACATAATCAATCCCCTTTTGTTTCAAAGAAAAATACCAGTACAGGCAACAGAATTTTAGATTCGATAAAATTAATCATTAGAAATTTTACTGATAAAAAACAGGTACGGACAGAATTAGATGACATATATAAAAACTCTAAATTAGATGAAGGTGATACTAGACATTTTAGTGAAGCACCTGAATTTTTTTAAATAATATTCTTGCTTTGTCAGTTTGGCATCTTTTCAATTTCATGTTTGTTTTTCTCAATGTAAAAGAACACATGGTTTGATTTTTTCGGACACTTCCGGCAGGTCAGAACCTAAACACAAAGCCACTTTAAGGGGTAAAATCATTTTAACCGTACAGGATTGAAATGTCTGGTTTAATACATCCGCTGAACTCGCAATCTGCGGTTCTCGCCACTGGCATTCTGCTATTAAAAAAGAGCCTCTTAAAAGGCTCTTAATTTAAATGGCGGGAACGACGAGGCTGTCTTGCTCGCTCGCGTATAACGGCAATTCCGAGTTTTGCTGTTGTGTTTTCAACACAACGCAAAAACTCTCCAGCCTCAGCTCGCTCGCGCCGAACTCTAAAACAAAGCTTTGCTTTGTGGAGTTCTCGCCTCTAATCATCCAAAACATAAAACAAAAAAACTCCACATAATGTGGAGTTTTTCAAAAATGGCGGGAACGACGAGGCTCGAACTCGCGACCTCATGCGTGACAGGCATGCGCTCTAACCAAACTGAGCTACGCTCCCTTATGCTGTTTTCTTTGCCTTTCGACATTTATTATTATATATTGCTGAATTTTTTTTTGCAAGAGTTTTATTATAAAAAATTTTTCTTTTAAGGCAATTTTTCTTGTTCAGATGTTTTATCAGAAATATGGAAGTAAGTAGTGTATCTTACCAGCCGGCTTTCGGCTCAAATAAAATAATAAGGGATGCTGATAAAGTTTGCAGGATTATATCGAAAGAATTTCCAGCTATTTCAGGCACTAAAGTTGAAACGCTTCCTCATGCTCAAAGTCAGGATAGATTTATCCGCTTCTATAAACGCAAACAGTATGAAAACAGAGCCATACGCGACGATGCCTGGAAACTCTACGAAACATCAGAACCTCTGAATTTCTACAAACGTTTCGTTGAAAATATGAAAAAATATAAAAATATCAACTGTGCGGATTATACAAAACTTGCTGAACTTATTCTTGCTGCAAACGGTATTAAGGCTGTCAAAGCTAAAATCATGACAGGCCATTTAAAAAATATTGACCATGCCGTGTTAATAGTTAATCCGCCGGCCAAAAATTTTATTGCGTACAAAAATCAGGATTTGCAAAAAATTATTGTAATTGATCCATGGTTAGGATTTGCTGATTACGGAAGCAATGCTGTCGTCAGGTACAATTCAGAATTTGCCTCTCAACTCGGGCTAAATGGCAAATTTGAAAAACTCGTTTTTGCATCTGATCATAATCCTGAAATCAGCAGCAAAACCGTTGATTATATAAGAGAAAATTTTCCCCAATTTATTCAAAAATCAGGATTTATGACGATTGCTTAATTTTATTGATTGAAATGATAATAAGCAATAAAAAAGGTTCGATTATAACCGAACCTTTTTCTTTAGTATCTAAATTCACTTAAGTATACAGCGGAGCGAGTTTTGCGGACTGCTGCGGAATTACGCCTTCCTCAATTGACTGATATACTCTGTAGTCAATTACAGGGAAGCAGTTGTCAATGCTTTCGATTTTCTTTAATTCAGCATCGTCAATATTACCGCTTTCAATCATATCGCAGATTTTTTCAAATCTGTCAACATGTTCTCTGAACCTGTCTGTTGCGTAATCTTTTGCCTGCCATGTTGTAATCAGGAACGGCCAGTCAGAACTTTGCAATAACAAATTTTCTCTTGCCATCTGATTAAGCGCTCTATGTAAAAGCTTATCTTCAGGAATTTCCGGATATTTATCCGCAATTCTGTTGATACGTTTTTCACATGCGTGAATAATAGGCCACATCCATTCAGTTAAATGATTGTTCCAGACGTAGAAGTGACCGCCCTGTCCCCAAGAGCTTTCAGGAATTTGAATAGCTTCTGTCGGCGGGTGAGCATGGAGATATTCCCCTGCAGTCATTCTTTCAACTTCCGGAAGGTATGTGTTGAACTTTCTGATAACCTGTTTGATGAATTCAACACCTTCAAACCACCAGTGTCCGAAAAGCTCTGTATCAAATGATACCATTACAAGCCCTTCTTTACCGTTGTGAGATTTTTTGTAATCGTTCAACAGATGGTAGATTAATGTTGTATAGTGGTCTGAGTTTTCATTTATTTTATTCAAAGCAAGCACCGGATCATAGAGCATTTTATCTCCTAAATCGGTTGTAGGGGAAGTAATTCTCCAGTAGTGCATACCGGACTTGTCGTCTTTTTTGTGGAATTCACGGAAGCAGCCGTCGCCAGGGTATCCGTCAGCAGCCGACCAGACCTGATAGCCGGCTCTGTCATTTCTGCCCATAACGGCAACCTGTGCGTCAGGGAGCCAGTAAGCTGAATAAGTATCATAACCTGTAGCAGGACGTTCAGGGAGCGGTATGTATTCAATATTACCGTAAACCCCGATAACACGTCTGTTACCGATTGAATTTCCGCCTTCAATTACATGAGATTCTGTAAAGAAGTATTCAATGTCGTTATTTTGAAGAGTAACTTCAATAGCCGGTCTCCAGTGTTTTTTACCGTCTTTTCCAACATATTCATACCCCTGCCTGTAAGCACATTCAGGAAGCCAGCAGCCTTTTGCTTTTCTGCCGAAAAGGCGTTTTGTAGTATCCGCACCTACTTTAAACTGAGCATTAAGGTTGCTGTCTGTTGCCAGAAGCGGAGAGAAACCGTGAGTAGCACCGGAGGTTGTAATTTCAATACAGCCTAAATCCTGATACTTTTTAAATTCTCCGATTAAGTCCATTCCGTATTTGTTTACATAAGAATCTTTAATATGATTAAACCAGTCAAAATAGTATTTTGCCAGATATTTCAAGTGCTGTGAATGAGCTACTTTCGGATCAGGATAGCGCTCAAGGTCTTTTGCGACCTGAGCAATTCTTGAGTCAAGATATTTGACAAAACCATGCTTGAGGTGTTCATCATTAAGCTGCTCTGCCAGAATCGGTGTAATACCGACAGTTAGCTTTGCTTTAATTCCTTCTTCATACAGTTCGGAAATAGCGTTCAACAAAGGAACGTAGGTTTCCGCCATACATTCATAAAGGTTTTCTTCCCCGAAAGGCCACATGCCTGCCATTCTATAGTAAGGAAGATGGCTGTGTAACATAAATACGAATTGTCCTACTGACATTTGCGCCTCCATATCTCTCTTAACTTGAATTATTATATAACTATAATCCAATTCTGTTATTTTAATATATAGCACAACCGGGTTAAAAATATAATCCTTCAGAACTAATTCTTGTGAATAATGTTACAAAAGTTAAAATATAAAATGTATATTCTTATTACATAAGGGAATAGACTAGTATGCAAATGGAACTAGTCTATTCCCTTTATAAATTTTATTTTATATGTTCATTTCTTTCTCTTTTATTGCGATTAAAAGAGAAAGAAACGAACCAAAGAAAGAGAAAAACGCAATCGTTTACAGCGTCGCTGCGCGCCGCGGAATCAAATGGAAGTAGTTGAAGGCAAAGCCTTCAACCTTTTAAGGTGTGCTATCGTGCTTACGCACACGCACACAAGACCTGCCGTAGGCAGGTTGCCGAACGTGCACGAAGTGCAATAGTGAGGCTCAATGGTTGTAAAAACTTCTGTCCAACATGTCATTCTGAACTTGTTTCAGAATCTCTGTTGAGCTCCTGTGGAAAACCAGACATTTTGCACGAAATCAAAGATTTCGGCAAAAGTAGTCAACTAAATTCAGGATGACAGAAGTTTTTACAACGACATCCATTCGGTCTTGCGCTGCTTCGCAGCGCTATTTTATAGCGGGTTTCTTTTTCTTGGCTGACATTCTTTTTCTTTTTTGCGAGGAAAAGAAAAAGAATGTCAGTGCAGGGTATGGGGCTGCATAAGCCCCATATATAAAATAGACTAGTGCCATTTGCACACTAGTCTATTCCCTTATGTAATAATTTTAACAAACCTATTGAAAATAAAGTTTTTTTTATTTAATATACAAATACTCACATCCTCAAGTAAGGTGCCGTCATTAAGCACCGCAAGACTTAGAAAAGGAAAACAACAATGGCAAATATTAAATCTGCAAAAAAAAGAGTTCTCATAGCTGAGAAAAACAGAGTTAGAAATGTAGCGTTCAAAACTTCTATCAAAACAGCCGTAAAAAAAGTTCTTGAACTTGCTAAAGGCGAAGATAAAGAAGCTTTAAACTCAGCACTTTCTAAAGCTTACCAGCTGTGCGACAAAGCTGTAGGAAAAGGCATATTGCACAAAAATACAGCTGCCAGAAAAAAATCAAGATTAACTATTGCTGTAAATAAATTACAGACAAAATAGTTTTTCCGGAAAACTTTTTCTAAAAGCCCCTGCAACTGCAGGGGCTTTTAATATGTATATGGTAACCGGCAGCTTTCCGCTAGAAATTTGCTTTGACATGCCGTAAAATAATATTAAACTGTCAGTACAGCTTCCGCCTGCAGGTTAAATTTATGTAAAGATAGTGGTAATAAATTATTTTGTGAGTATAATTATTTTATTAAATACGGTAGTTTATTAAGAAAGATAGTTATGCACGAAGTTTTGGAAAGAAAACAGATAAAAAATATTGACTTTAATATAGACCTTGCACAGAGTTTCGGGATATACAAAAACAATTCCGAATTTTCGCTTCTGGATTATGCAAGTTCCGTAAACATTTCCTGCGGGTTTCATGCAGGAGATCCTATGACAATTAAAAATGCTCTTTTAAAAGCAAAAGAACAAAATGTAGTTGTCGGCGCTCATATCGGGTTTGATGATATTCAGGGATTTGGCTACCGCCCGATGGAACTTTCTGATGACGAGATTGAAGCACTTGTAATTTATCAGGTAGGTGCGCTAATGTCCTTTGCTAAAACCTTTAAACTGGAAATTGAACATGTCAGACCGCACGGTGCAATGTATAAGATGGCTGCTGAAGATTTTCAGTTTGCACTTAAGGTTGCAAAGGCTGTAAAAAAATGCTCGCAGTGGCTTGTTTATTACGGAGCGTCCGGAGAAATTACAGCAGGAGTAGGTGAGGAAGTAAACATTCCGGTAGCGCATGAAGTTCATCTGGAAAAGAATTACAATCCTGACGGCACAATAGATTTCAGCCGCAGAGATAACGAAAACATCTTTGCTTCAATAAACAGACTGAAAACACTTCTTGCAACCTCGCAGATAGATAATATTACAGGAGGCAAGACATGTGTAATAGCAGATACCATACATTTCACAAATAAAGTTGCAAATGCGCAGGCGCTTATTAAACAATCGAAAGAAATTATTACTCCGGTTCCGGTCAATTACAAAAATGCTTGCTTGTCCGGCTGGGTTGAATAGGGATGATTATAAGAGGAAATAATGAAAAATTTTAGAAATACTGTAAAAATGCCTAAGGATGCAGGATGGTTAATACCGGGTCTGCAGGTTAAGAGATGGTTTTTCTTAATATTTTTAGGCGCAATTTTGATGGGGCTTGGATTTTTAATCCTTTGCGATATTAAACCTATATTTTATACAATGGAATTTATCCGCAAAATTGCAATGAATATTTCAACCGAATGGATTGCCTTTGCGGTTATTATGTTCGGCGCTGCCATATTTTTTAAAGGCTGGAAACAGACAAATCTATCTATATTAGATATTAACAACAACAGAGCAGATTCTAACATTTTAGAAGCACTCTACCGGAGAAGAAAACTCAACCGCGGGCCGAAAATTGTTGCTATTGGCGGGGGAACCGGTCTTTCTATGTTATTAAAGGGGATAAAACATATTACAAACAATATTACAGCAGTTGTAACAGTCGGCGACGACGGCGGAAGCTCGGGCAGACTGCGAGAAGATATGGGAATTCTTCCTCCTGGCGACATAAGAAACTGTATTGCAGCACTTGCTGATGATGAAGATTTAATCACAAAGCTTTTCCAGTACAGATTCAAATCAGGTGAAGGACTTGAAGGACACAGCTTCGGCAACCTGTTTCTAACTGCGCTGTGCTCAATCACAGGCGATATGGTTCGTGCGGTAAAAGAATCCTCTAACGTTTTATCAATCAGAGGCCGCGTACTGCCCGCAACACTTGACGATATGAAGCTTGTAGCCGAAATGGAGGACGGGCGGATTATACGCGGGGAATCAAATATTCCGGAAGCACACGGTAAAATTAAAAGATTATTCACAGATCCATCACACTGTAAAGCGCTGGAAGATGTTATCGCTGCAATTAAAGACGCAGATTTCATAATTATGGGGCCGGGCAGTCTTTACACAAGCGTTATACCTAACCTTCTTGTTGAAGAAATTGCTCGTGAAGTTGCTGCCTCAAATGCAAAAAAAATATATGTATGTAATATTATGACTCAGCCCGGTGAAACTGATAACTACACCGTATCAGACCATGTTAATGCACTTATGAAACATGCAAACAGCAGAAGAATTCTCGACGCAGTTCTTGTAAATGACTTCATACCGTCTAATCTTGCAATTAAATACCAGATGGCAGGGTCTTATCCGGTAAAAATTGATGCAGAAAACATTAAAAAACTTGGCATTAAAATATTTTCAAAAAAATTAATTGAAGATAACAAAGAAGGACTTGTACGCCACAGTTCTAACAGAGTAGCAAGAGCACTTTACTACTGGTACAAAAAAGAACACAGGAACGAACGCAGCACATTGTTTCAGCATAAAGAACCTGCCGCAACAGCAATAAAAGGCGTTAAATAATGACAAAAAAAATTAGCGTAAACACTATCCGGAAATACAAAATTAACGGAGAAAAATTTTCGGTTCTTACGGCTTATGATTATTCAACCGCAAAATATATAGATGAAGCCGGCATTGATATAATTTTAATCGGCGACAGTCTTGCAATGACAGCACTGGGATACGAAAACACCAACGCGGTCGGTGTTGACGAGATGGAAATCTTCACCCGCGCAGTTTCAAGAGGAACTCAGCACGCAATGGTGATTACAGATATGCCGTTTATGAGTTACCACAAGAATGAAACCGAAGCCGTCGAAAACTGCGGAAGAATGATAAAAGCCGGTGCAAACGGCGTTAAAATAGAAGGGGCATCCGATTATATTATAAAAGTTATAAAACACATAACAGAAGTCGGGATTCCGGTAATGGGGCATATTGGCTTTACCCCGCAATTTTTGAACGCAATAGGCGGCTACAATATTCAGGGAAAAACTTACGAAGCAACATTAGAAATTCTGGAACAGGCTAAAAAACTTGAGCAGGCAGGAGTTTTTTCAATAGTGCTGGAAATGGTTCCGGAAGAAAGTGCTCAATTCATAACCGGAAGATTAAACGTTCCGACTATCTCCTGCGGGGCCGGAAGATACTGCGATGCGCAGGTTTTAGTCTGCGATGATCTGTTTGGCAAATTTTCAGATTTCAAACCGAAATTTGCAAGAAAATACGGTGATATGAAATCTTTAATCTTAAATTGTACAAAACAGTATAACGACGATGTCAGGAGCGGAAAATTCCCGTCAGAAGAAGAAGTTTTCAAACTCGAAGAAGATGAAGTAAAACGTTTAAATACACATGAAGGAGAGAATACGAATTCTCTTCACTAACAACAAAAAGAAGGTGTAGAAATGATTATCCATAAAATTAAAGAATTAAGAGAGCAGATAAAAGAATGGAAAAAACAGGGGCTTACAGTGGGGCTTGTACCTACGATGGGCGCACTTCACGCCGGACACTTAAGCCTTATTAAAAAAAGTGTTGAAAAATGCGACAGAACAGTCGTATCGGTTTTCGTAAACCCGATACAATTCTGCCCCGGAGAAGACTTGGACAAATATCCGAGAACACTCGACGCTGATGAAGGATTATGCAATGATGCCGGTGTAAACATTGTTTTTGCCCCCTCACCTGAGGAAATGTACGGTCGGGGACATATTTTATCCAACGACTTTCTTACTTATGTAATCCCGCCTTACTTCTACGTTGACAAGCTCTGCGGCAAATCCCGCGTCGGGCACTTTGACGGAGTTTGTACCGTTGTTAACAAATTATTTAACATTGTTCAGCCTGATTTTGCATTTTTTGGAGAAAAGGACAGGCAGCAGTTAATAATTCTTAAAAAAATGGTTAACGATTTAAACATTCCGGTAGAAATAATTCCTTGCCCTATAGTCCGCGAGGAAAGCGGGTTAGCGCTCAGTTCAAGAAATAAATATTTAACAGAAAAAGGAAAAGATGAGGCACTTGCTCTAAGCAAAATTTTATTTAATATAAAAATGTGTTATAATAAAGGTATAAAAGACGTAAAGGCTCTAAAAGAAACAGCATACGGCTTTTTGAACAATAATCATACTCTTGAATATCTGGAATTTAGAGACAAAAATACGCTTGAAGAAAAGTTGACAGCAGATGGAGATACAATTGTATTTATTGCAGCAAGAGTTGAGAATGTACGATTAATAGATAACATAGCATTATAAGAGGATTTTAATGGCCAAAGGGTTGGAACACACTAAAAAACTATTTAAGCTTACCGAACATTTGACTGTAATAATACAGATTGCAGCAATATTGCTGATTCTTATAGTATCTCTTTACTGGTTCTTTAGTTTAATAGGCAGCCATGCTTTTAGCTTTATGGATCCGTTCATTAACGGCATTCAAAAAATGATGGAAGCCCAGTTCGGCGAAGAATTAAAAAAGGGTAAAGAAGGACTTGACGGAGCATTATTTGTCTTTATAATGCTGGTTTTGACACTGCTTTACATACTTTCTCAAGTCAAAATATTTATCAAATATTCAATGGAAGCACTTGACAGAAAAATTAAAGTTGCAAAACAGGAAGAAGAAAAACGCTTTAACCTCCAGTTAAAAGCCGAAGCACACAGGGCAATCCTTGAATACAAAAATATTGTTCTTCTCGTAAAAATATCGCTGAAGCCTCTTATAAGAGATGCTTATCTCGCGCAATACACTGACCAGAAGGTTGATAAAAAACAGGAAGATGCTGCGCTTGTTCTGTTTTACAATTTGATGAAAGCCGCTGATGAATGTAATTTTTCTAAGGACAACAGCACTCTTATTATTACGTGTAAACAGTTTGAAAGAATTGATAATATATTAAATACTCTGACTATGGCGCTGGATAAACTTAAAATAGATTTGAAGGCAAAAAAACTTACACTGAATTCTAATATCGCAATTGATGTTTACACAGATAAAGTCTTACTTAAAGATGTATATGCCGATATAAAAACCCTTCTTAAACTAAATATTCCAAACGAGATTCTCTGTTACGGAAACTTCTGCAACCGCTACGAACTGATTAAAAAACCGCAGTTTGAAGCCTATTTAAAAGGTACTTACGACATTACAGAAGATGAAAACGTCTGGGCTTTAGTTAAGAAAAATTAAGAAAATACTTGATTAAAAAAAATTTTTTGATATTATAAAACAGTAAACCGCAGACAATTAGTCCGTCGGGGTCTGGCAGACCGGATGTCCACACTGAAGGCGCACCGGATGTGTTCACTGAAGGCGGCCAGAGATAGGCAGAACGGGTCGGAATTCTGTTCCGGAAGTAGTCTAAATACATCCCCCTTACGGTTAAATGGTAAAACAGCTAATCGAGGTTGCATCAGTCATTATAATAATACTATTTTGCCTGTGTAATTTTGCGGTTCCGGATACTGGATAAGCAAAATTTTTTAGTGTTCGGGCAAAACAAGGTCGATAAAATAAGTTACAAATAAAAAGGAGCAAAAATGTCAACTAAAGCATTCAAATCTGAAAAAATAGATGCAATGAAAGCTAAATTTGAAAAAGCTCAGGTAGCAGTTGTAACAGAGTATAAAGGATATTCGGTAGAAGAAATTACCAACCTCAGACGCAATCTTCAGAAAGAAGGCGGCGACTACACCGTAACCAAAAATACTTTAGCAAAAATTGCTATCAAAGGCACTGAATTTGAAGCGCTTGCTGATCTTTGCAAAGGTCCTGTGGCTGTTGCCTTCGGGTTTGAAGATCAGGTTAGCCCTGCTAAAATTGTATCTAAATTTATTAAAGATACCAAAAAAGGCGAAATCTTAGGTGCTGTTCTTGATGGCAAACTTTTGTCAGTAGAAGAAACAAAAGCACTTGCAAATCTTCCTTCCAAAGAAGAACTTTACGCCAAAATGCTCGGTTCTATCAACTCACCTGCATCAGGTATTGTCGGTGCTGTTAATGCAGTTATGGCATCGCTTACACGCGCTGTTGCAGCTGTCAGAGATCAGAAAGAAAAAGCCGCTGCATAGTTATAATTCCGCCGTCCAGAGTGTATAAAAGACCGGAAACGGCTGGAACAAAACAAAAATTACGTACAAAACAAAAAATAATTAAAGGAGAAAAAATAATGAGCAACGTAGAATCAATCTTAGAATCAATTGAAAAATTAACTTTGTTAGAAGCAGCTGAATTAGTAAAAGCTATGGAAGAAAAATTCGGCGTATCAGCAGCAGCTCCAGTAGCAGTTGCAGCAGCAGCTCCGGCAGCAGCAGGCGAAGCAGCAGCTGAAGAAGCTTCTGAAGTAAGCGTAATCTTAACTTCTGCAGGCACTAACAAAATCGCTGTATTGAAAGAAGTAAGAGCTATCACTGGTCTTGGTTTGAAAGAAGCTAAAGACTTAGTTGACGGCGCTCCAAAACCTGTTAAAGAAGGCATCAAAAAAGAAGATGCTGAAGCTATCAAAAAACAGCTTGAAGCTGCAGGCGCTACAGTTGAAGTTAAGTAGCGGATTTTTGCAAGTGCGACGGTGTGCGCAGCGAACCTAGCACGTCCAGACAAAAAACTTTATGGAACGAAATAATTTTGAATAAAATTATGAAGTGGAATTTAAAGTTTTGAGTTGCAAATAATCCAAGAAGCGGATTTTGTGTAGAGTGAAACGAATGTAGTGAGTGGAACTCGAAGTTGCGAGGACATTAGCGGATGACAGCGTTAGCGTAATGAGCGGCTTGTCCGAGTGAAACAAAAATCCAAGAAGCGGATTTTTGCAAGTGCGACTGTGAGCCTTGGCGGCCACGGCACGTCTTGAATAAATCTGCAAATACAGAAATTAAAGAGGGCTCTTGTTTTTCAAGGGCTCTTTTTATATACTGATTAACAAAAAGGAGTTTACATGAAAAAATTACTTAGCTTTCTATTAACACTGCTTGCTGCCGGCTCTTATGTATCAGCGGCAGATTTTTCGGATGAGTTTGCAAAAAACCTCTTAACCTGTACAGAATATTCGGAAAACGCCAGCAGTATCTCCGGTATGGATAAAGGTAAATGTGTTATGAATGCTGAATACTACACATGCCGGCTGTCATCCTCTCAGGCTGAGGCAATAAGCCGCGCAATTACAACGTATAATAAACGGGTAAAAGAAGAAGGATTTTCTTACAACGCCTACAAAAAACAGATGATGGTGTTTAACAAATACATCAATAACCCGAAAGTCTGCACCTCAAATGCCAGCACAAACTTCATACTGCCAAAAACTAAATAGTAAATAAAAAACAGAATACTCCTTAAATAGTTATAATTCTTGATAAATTCTCGAAAATATATTATTATTTACCTGAAAATGAAAGGAGAGCAATATGAAAACAACTAATGTAATCATTGGTATGCTGGCTGTCGGAGCAATACTCATCGGGTATTCAACAAACTGTATCAGTTTTGCAGGCGTAAACACATCCGACAAACTTTTCTCGGCTAAATTTGTGTCAAAGCTTGACAAATGTCTGCCTTACACCGAAACAACCAAAGCCCCTATTGGCAACATAACCTTAACAAATAAAATCGTAGGGAAAGAGGACGGCAAATGTCAGGTTATATTGTATGGAAACACAACATGCAACTTTAACAATGAACAAATTAAAGAAATTGCTGACAGCTATAAAGGCTTGGGAACAAATTCATACTCATCAGGCAGTGCGTCTGTAACTACCACAGATCCACTCTCCGCGACACTCGGTAAACTACTGAACAATCCTGCGGTGTGCACTTCAAATTAAATATTACACAGCTTTGAATACTCGCAAAAACGGCATCTGTCCGGATTTTGCGGGTATTCTTCTGCTTTGGAAATAAACTCGCAGGCATTTTTAAGAGCGTTTTCATAAAGCTCCTTACGCTCCGGCGTTAATTCGATTATGCAATTCTTATCATTTTTCAAATCTATGTAGATAAATTTCAGTGAATTATATTTTTTAAGCTTTCTTGCCGCACATACTAAATAAACCATAGTCTGAAAATCAGTTTCAGAATTTTTCGGGATTGCCCCTGTTTTATAGTCAAGTATAAAATAATCTTCCCCGTTGCGCATAAGAGCGTCAAGCCGACCTCCAACCCAGTAGCCGCCGATTTTACAGGAAAGGTTATACTCTGATTTTACATAGGTTTTCTGAAAAAACTCGTTATCCAAAAGCTTATTCCAAACCTCGAGTTCCTGCCCGCTCAAACCTTTAATAATTTTTGAAATATCATCCCCGCGCAGATAATAGTTTGCAAGCGCATGAATCTTTTTACCTTTTTCAAAATACGACGCAGGCTGAGGCATTGAAAAATTCTTTATATATTTAAGATAATATTTATAAGGACAGTCCGCAAAAGTTTTAAACATATTGGGCGAAAAACTAATCATAATTCACCTCCAGCATATCAAAAATCACAGACGGCTCTTGCGCAACAATTTTTTCAAAAGATTTAGCTTTTTTAGAAACAGAAAAACAGAGTTTTCTTTTTGCTCTGGTAATTGCAACATACAAAAGCCTGAGGTTTTCTGCAACCAGCTCCTGCTTCATTTCGTATTCTGATTTCGGTTTGTAAGAAGGATTCAGCCGTTTTACATTTTCCATAAAGTCAGATGTTTTGAGTTTAATTTTATCAAAATCTATTGTAAGATTTTTCTCTGTCATCTCCGGCAGAAAAACATAATCAAACTCGTCACCTTTTGATTTATGAAGCGTCATAATCTGGACTTTGCCTTCCAGAAACCCTCTGTCGCTTTCATCTTCTTCCGAGAAAAATTTAAATCCGCTCAGACTGTTTTTCTTAGCAAGCTCTGCAAACCTTTCGACAATTTGAGCAAAACCTTTTGTATTTGTACTTATTCTTTTTATCAATGTTGAAATAAGGTAGATATTTGATTTTTCAATCTCACCTGTAAAATAATACAGTCCGATTTTTATAGCGAGTTCATCAACCGTAAGGTGCGGGAAATAGAGCCAGTAATTCAAATCCCAGTAAAACTGTTCCAGATACGGATTGTTTAAGTTATCACAGTCAATCTGCACAAACGGATTTTCATACTTTCTGATTTCAACGCCGAGCCGCTGCTTATAAAATCCGAGTTCTGCGAGAATTTCGTAATTATCAGCAATCACCTCATTGTCAAAAGGTTTCAAAATCATACTTAAAACAGCATAAATTGCCCTGAAAATTGACTTCTGCTCAAGGCATTCACTCCTCGTAATACTTTTTAAGCCGCTGTCATTAATAAACGCTGTCCACTGTGCAACCTGAAAATTATTTCTCAGAAGTATTCCGCATGTAGCTTTAGGATTTTTGCGAAAGGCATTTTTTATCTCTCGAAGAACAAAGTTACGTTCTTCAAGCGGTTTTTCAAAAATATGACCGGACACTGCGTTTTCACTGACGGGATTTCTGCCTTCAACAGGATTCATCAGGATATGAAAAAACGCTTCTTTTGTTTCCTCTCTCATTTCAGAGGAGAGAAGAAGATTATTCGCAAGCATCCAGACATCTTTTGTACAGCGCTGCGAACAGTTCATACTTACATTCTGACTCTCTGAAATAAATTTTCTAAAACCTTTGACATCCGCGTTAGTAAAAGTTGTTGTAATAGCCTGATTAATATCGCCGCAGCGGATAAGATTTTTGTGCCTTGCGCTCAAAATATTAATTAACCGCTGCTGAATTGAAGAAGAATCCTGAGCTTCATCTTCAATAATATATGCACACAAATCCTGATAATACTTCCGGATGTCCTCATTTTCTTCAAGCAGCCTAACAGATGAAATAAGCATATCGTCATAGTCAATCAAATTTGCTTCCCGCAAAATCTGCTGATACCTTTCAAAAAACTCTTTAAACTTTTTAATCTTTGCATCAGAACACGCCCCCGTATCTTCCGGTCTTAACACTCCGCCGCCTATCTTAAAAACCGAAACTGCCCTGTCAAATTCATCTGTTTCATTTTTCTTTAATTTCATTTTTATAGAGATTTCTCTGACTATTCTTGAACGCTGTGTATCATCGCAAATTTCAAAATCCGAAGAAAGTCCGAGGCGTTCAAAATTTCCGTTCTCTTTCAGAATTCTTAATGCAAGCCCGTGAATTGTGCTGATATTCGGGAGCTGGTTTAAATTTTCTCTCACCGCCTTGATGCGTTCTCGGAAATTTCTTGCGGCAGATTCCATATAAGTCATTACAAAAATATTTTCAGGATTTATGCCTTTATCAAGAAGCTTAAGGATAAGCGCAAGAAGAATAGTGGTCTTGCCGGCCCCCGGAACAGCAGAAATTGCCATCTGCCCGCTTTCATATTCGAGTACCGGCTTCTGGTCATCACGCGGAACAATTGGGCGCGGTGGAGCTGTGTCATTCTGACCCTGCTGCAGCACCTCCTTATCCACTACAATATATTCCTCAATTCCGCCAAAATTTTCCACACCGTTTCCGTCAAAAAGACTGGAATATGTAAAAATTTTCTCATCAGCTGCAAGGGTTAATTTTCTCAAAATCCTGGCTGTTTTTTCCCTGCCAAGTTCAATGTTATCTTCAATAGTATACTCATCCTTGCTCCATCCGCGCTGGAATACCCAGGCGTTATACAAAGGGCCGGTGTCTGATTTTATCCACTCATCGCTTGAAACGTCAAGCCAGAACTGGTATTTTGTACGGATTTGATTATCAATAACCTTCTGCGGTGTACCGACAGCAAGCTGCCTCTCACCGATTTCAAGAACTGAATAAGGGTTTTCAGAGATAATTGAGTTTTCGATACGGGTTAAAATTTCTTCCTTCCTTTTCAGAACCTCCGCGCCGAAAATATTTTCAAAATCCTGAAGCTGTTTTATAAAAAAGTTAAACTTATTTAACTGAACAGCATCAACAGAAGTGAGTTCTGCAAGTTCATTGTAAATTTCAAAAACCTGCTCGGAAAGTTTTGCCCTGTCAGCTGCGAATTTCGCGACAAGTTCCCTTAATTTCTGATATTTCAAATTGTGCTCTTCCGAAGCAAACTCAAAATCAGCAAGTTCTTTTGTACGGTCAAAATACGTGAGAACCTCACGACAGTATTTGAGAGGAATCCCGAGAAAATTAGTTAATACAGGACGCAGGTCAAATTCGGTAAGCTTTTCCCTCAAAGAAGTATTTAGTTTCAAAATAGTAACCGCCGAAAGCACAAGCGGATTTTGAATAAGTTTTTCGCTGCCTGACAAAAATAAAAGTTCTGCCTGCTTATTAAGATTTTCTTTCAAGCCAAACTTCAACATCTCGTCAATCACCGGAGTAATAATCGAAATTTCAGACGGAAGAACCTGCTTTTTTAATAGTTCGTTAATTTTCAAAGCTGCGAGTTCAATCATTTTTGAGCGCTTTGAAGGTGATTGGATTGTAAAATGATTTAAAGTGTTAAATTCACACTTTGTAACATTATTAAAAATTGTTTCTGCATCAAATCTCAACTCAGTATTAGTATCAATTACAGTCACCGGCTGGTTCAAAAGTTTTTCAAACGCCCACACTGCAGTTCTGTCAGCGCTAAGATACCCTATACGGCTTCCGCCCTTTGAATCAAATGCCACAAAAATATCCTTGAGCTGCGGCACAAGATATTTTATAAAATCGTAGCATATAGGCGTAATCTCATCCCCGTCATCCAGAATTAGATATTTAATGTTTGCAAAATATTCTGTATTTTTATAAATATAATTAAAAACAAGCCCCTGTCTTAAATAATCGAAATCACGCAGGTAAAGGGTTTTTGCAAGGAGTTTTTTTAAGGCTATCTTAGCGTCATCCGCAAAACTTTCGCCGAGAACCCGCGAACGCCATTCTACATCATCATCGGTTAAATTATTCTGCACAATCAAAGAATATCTTCTAAAAAGCTGATGCAAAAGCGACTTTTTTGAATTATATCCCTTGAACGGGACAGATTTTAAAATATCATTAAGTACAAATTGTGAAATTTCTAACCCCGCAAGGTTCGGCAGAACAGCAGGTCTGTCAAAAGGATTGCCGTTTTCAATAAACGCCCAGTTGTCGCAGATTGTGTTATAGACAAGCGAAAAAAACGAATGCACCTGAAGTTTTTCAAAGCATTCTATATTTAATTTTTCAAGAGTTTTTTCAATAAATTTATTTTTAAGATTGGAGTTTTGAACAAGCACCAGAATCTCTGAAGCATCAACTCCGGAATTTAACAATTCCGCATACTTCCCGATTAAAAATTCCGTTTTGCCGGACGATATGGTGCCGTCAATAATCAATTACACAATCCTCTTTTTATATTATTTTATCATAAAAATAAGTGTAATTTATACAGGTAATCTAATCCTTATATACTATTGCCTTTTTTAAAAATTTAGTCTATTATTTAAGCATAGAAGTAAATACTTTATGGTGCATTGTAAGAAAAGTAGGAGGTATCAAATGCAAGAATTACAAGAACAAATCGGAATGTCTGCCGGACAGATTTACAACTATCTTAACAACAACGGCGAAACTACATTCTCAAAAATCAAAAAAGAATTAGATCTTAAAGGTAACTTTGCAGACTTAGGTCTTGGCTGGTTAGCCAGAGAAGACAAAGTTGAAATTTCTAAAAAAGGTTCTTCTGTAAACGTAAGACTTAAATAGTTTTCAGTTTTTGGAAAAAATTTTAAAACCGCTCTTAAAAAAGAGCGGTTTTTTGCATGGTTTTGCGGATTGAAATTGTAATAATTTTTTATAAAATGCGGCACTGCGTTAGCACAGGATAATTTAAGGGAATAGACTGGTGCGCAAATGGCACTATCATATTTCTTTTATTAATTTTATTTTTTTGTATGTTCATTTCTTTCTCTTTTATTGCGAATTAAAAGAGAAAGAAACGAACCAAAGAAAGAGAAAAAACGCAATCGTTTACAGCGTCGCTGCGCGCCGCGGAATCAAATGAAAGTAGTTGAAGGCAGAGCCTTCAACCTCTAGTGGTGTGCTATCGTGCTATCGCACACGCACACCCTACCGACCTGTAGGTCGGTCAAAGGAAGGTGCGGAACCCTTTTTCTAACCTCTTTAACAATTTTAGTTTTAACTATACGACTACTTTCGTATCTTCTGCTGACTCGTTTCTTTTGGTCGCGTGTTTTCTTTTCTTTCGTCTATTTCTTTTCTTTTCTTTTGCTTCGCAACAAAAGAAAAGAAATAGACTTAATAAGAAAATAAACTTGTACCATTTGCGTACTAGTCTATTCCCTTAAGAAGCTTCAGTATAACCTCCCTTTTAAGGGAGGTCATACTAATCATCCTCATCAAGGATACTAAATGCTACAATCTCATCAACATTAACATTCAGCCAGTCGTAGCGGAAGCATACATAGTCATCACAGTCGCAGTTATCTTCATCACAGGTACAGTAATCACTCAGACGGCAGACAAGCGCATTTTCCAGTGCAAGAATATCCTCATGGCATTCCTCGCAGTGCCCGTCTTTTTTATAAATATTACCATCTATTTTTAGCTTGTCTGTAAAAATAACAATCTTGCTTGAGCCTCTTTTTTCTGCAATTTTGTAAATAGCTTTTGAAACAGGTTTTGACATAAAAAATCTCCCATATTAAATACAATTGAATTATAATAGAGATTTTTAATGAAAATATCAGGATATAAGGCTAAACTATTTAGGTAAATTATCCCAATAAGTTTTAGTTTCATCATCAGGATTTATATTATTAATAGCATACCAGCTGCAGCCGACACCATTAGCCCCTTGAGTAGAAGTTTTGTCACAAGGGAGTCCAGCATATTCAGGCCACTGCTCATTTTTTAACTCTTCTTCAGTGTATTTACGAATTGGTTTTATAGGTTTGACCTTATCAGAAGAATCCTTAACCATAAAAGAAAAAATATCAAAACCATATCTATTAGGCTTTTTATAAGGCCCATTTGTATCAACAAAGAAATTTATAGCCTCTGCATTTATGCATACTCCTATAGAACTTCCATCTGGCAAAATACTCAATGCTTGGGGCATATCCTTTCCTACATTTGTAGTCATAATCTTATTACCACTATAATTTTTAAAAGAATAAAAGTCTACAGCACCTATAGACTTTATATTGCGATTAAATTCTTCATAAAATTCATCAGCAAAAGGATATCTAGAATTATCATAATCATAAATAGCATAGGCTTCTCTAAGATTTGTAACACCTAATGCTGCTTTTGTTAAAATATAAGCATTTTGTAAGTTTGCATAGGATTTTTTAAAACCTGTTTCTAAAACCTTTGTCTGATATTTATTTACCAATGTAGGCAATGTCATAGCTGCGACTATACCTATAAGTCCCAAAGTAATCAACACTTCCGCTAATGTAAATCCTCTTTTCATAAATACCTCGCTTGATAATAATATTATTTTATACTTATATAATAGTTATATTATAATTATTTTATATAAGTATAACCGATTTCTCTTATTTTGTAAAGTGTTTATATGTATAAAATAAGGGAGAAATAAAAATATTATGAAGAAAAAGCTTTCACGTTCAGGCAGCGGCTGGGCATTATTCATGCCTAAGACTCTACTTGAACTTATCGACGTAGATCCTGAGGCAGACTATTTGGAAGTAAAAGTAGAAAATGACACAGTCAAAATAACAAAAGCCGAAAATGTAACAATAAATAACGATACAAAATAGCCAAAATTATTTATTTATGCTATAATTCTGGTATAGTAAAAGATTTTTAATAAGGGGAGAATTATATAAATGGCTGAAGAAACTCAAAATGTAACTACTCAGGTCGAAAGTATTGAAGTAGTTGATATTCCAGATAATGATGAAGCAATTGAAACCAAGACTTCGGCAAGTTACGATGCGAGCAATATCCGTGTTCTGGAAGGGCTTGAGGCTGTCCGTATGAGACCGGGCATGTATATAGGTTCAACTTCACAGCGCGGGCTTCACCATTGCATATACGAAATCGTTGATAACTCAATCGACGAATCCCTTGCAGGTTTTTGTACTGATATACACGTAACAGTGCATAAAGATAACAGCGTTACAGTCGAAGATAACGGCCGCGGTATTCCTGTTGATATTAAACCTGAAACAGGAAAATCCGCTCTGGAAATTGTTCATACAGTTCTCCATGCCGGCGGAAAATTCGGTGACGGCGGCTATAAGGTATCAGGCGGATTGCACGGCGTTGGAGCCTCTGTTGTTAATGCACTTTCCGAAAAATATATTGTTGAAGTTTCAAGACAAGGCTACATATGGAAGCAGGAATACATGAGAGGCGAGCCGCTTTCTCCTGTTGAAAAAGGTGCTCCGACAGATAAAACCGGTACTAAAACAACTTTCTGGCCGGATCCTGAAATCTTTACAGAAACCACAGAAATTGACTGTGATGTTATCGCTAACCGCCTGCGCGAAATGGCATTTCTGAACAAAGGTTTGAAAATTATTTTCCACGTTGATGCCACAGGTTCGGAGGAAGTTTTCCACTATGTAGGCGGTATCGGAAGTTACGTTGAATTTCTGAACAAAAACAAAACCGTTCTCCATGACAAACCGATTTATATTGATAAAGTTGTTGATAATATGCAGGTGGAAGTTGCAATGCAGTATACTGACGCCTACAACGAAAGCGTTCTTTCTTTTGCAAACAACATTAACACACATTCTGGAGGAACCCACTTAACAGGTTTCAGAAACTCCATCACGCGTGTATTTAATGATTATGCAAGAAAAAATAACATCCTGAAAGATTCTGACCAGAACCTCTCTGGTGAAGACGTGAGAGAAGGGTTAACAGCAATTGTTTCCGTTAAAATTCCGAACCCTGAATTTGAAGGGCAGACTAAAGAAAAATTAGGTTCGCAGGAAGCAATGGGCGCCGTTCAGGATGCTGTTAAAGAAAAATTGCAGGAATGGCTTGAATTCAACCCTAAGATTGCAAAAACTATCTTAGAAAAAACACTACAGGCGCAGCGTGCAAGAGAAGCCGCAAGACGTGCAAGAGAACTCACAAGAAGGAAATCTGTTCTTGAAAATTCAACCCTTCCTGGTAAACTCGCAGACTGCTCCAACAGAGAACCTGAACGTTGTGAAATCTATCTTGTTGAGGGCGATTCTGCGGGCGGTTCCGCGAAGCAGGGCAGAAACAGAATGTTTCAGGCAATCCTGCCTCTAAGGGGTAAAATTCTCAACGTTGAAAAAGCAAGATTAGATAAAATTTATGCAAACAATGAAATTCAATCAATGGTTCAGGCGTTCGGCATAAACATCTCCAAAAACGAAGAAGAAGTCGACCTTGAAAAACTCCGCTACCACAAAATTATTATCATGACCGATGCGGATGTTGACGGTGCTCATATCAGAACGCTTCTTTTGACATTCTTCTTCCGCTACGCAAAACCGCTAATCGAAAACGGCTACGTCTATATCGCTCAGCCGCCGTTGTTTAAAGTTACAATAGGGAAACAAATAGAATACCTTTACGACGAGCATGCACTCGACAAAATGCTGAAAGAACGCGGAATTAAATCTCTCAGCCTTTCAGATAAAGCAAAATCAAAAGTCAAAACCGGTGATGAATTATTAGAATTGATTAAGAACATGTCAACCTTCTACAATTCATACAACAACCCGATTTTGAACCTTTTCCCTGCGGTTGTATTAAGAGGACTCGTGCGCTCTGGGATTACTCCTGAAGATTTTGACGATCAGGCAAAAATGAACGAAATTATTGCCTACTTAAATCACTATCTGCAGGATCACGCAAAGAATTACAACATCCACGAAGCGGCAAATTATAAAGCAGAACTCAAATACACACCTGAAAACTCTAAGTATTCAATAATGCTCTTCACTAACGAAGAAGAACACGTAATAATTAACCAGAATATTATAAAGAGTTCGGAATATAAGAGATTGAAAACATCTTACCCGCTTATCAGAGATTTCTTAATTGAAGAATCTGATGGACTTATTCTGGAAACAGACACGGAACAGTATGAAATCAAGTCATTTGAAAAACTTCAAAAAATCATTGATGACAGAGGTCAAAAGGGTATGACAATCCAGCGTTTCAAAGGGTTAGGCGAAATGATGCCGCAGCAGCTCTGGGAAACAACAATGGATCCGTCAACTAGAACGCTCTTAAAAGTAAGCATTGAAGATGCAATGCTCTGCGATCAATTGTTTGATGTCTTGATGGGCGATAAAGTTGAGCCACGCCGCGACTTCATTGAAGCCAACGCGGTTTACGCAACAAACATTGATACATAAAAAAAAGCTCCCCTGTCGGGAGCCTTTTTTATTATTAGCGGACTTCTTGAAATAGCATAAAAATTGTAGTAGAATAAAACCATAAACAATTAATTAACAAGAAAAGAGATGAGAAATGACAAAAAAAGAACTTATTTTTCTTGGCCCTCCGGCCTGCGGAAAAGGAACTCAGACAGAAAGACTTGCGAAAGAACTTAAATTTCCGCACGTTGATACAGGCTCGCTTTTAAGAGCAGAAATTAAAAACGAAACAGAAGCCGGGAAAGAAGCTAAAAAATTTATTGACAAAGGGCAGCTGGTTCCTGCCGATCTGGTTGCAAAGATTATTAAAAATAGACTTTCGCAGGAGGACTGCAAAGACGGCTACGTGCTTGACGGTTACCCGAGAAGCCTTGAACAGGCTGACAGACTTGATATTATAAATCAGGAAATAAACGGAACCGAAAAAGTTGACTTTAGAGCCATCTACTTTGACATAGATACTAATGTTCTTGTAGAAAGAATTGTTAACCGACGCTCCTGCCCTGTTTGCGGCGAGATTTACAACCTTGAATTTAAACCGCCGAAAGTTGCAGGCCGCTGTGACAATGATGGTGCAGAACTCACTCAAAGAAAAGATGACACAAGAGAAGTGGCTCAGGCAAGATTTGACACATACTTCCACGAAACAGCTCCGCTCATTGACTACTACAAAAACAAAGGCGTTCTGAAAACCATCGACGCCAACGGAACTATTGATGAAGTTTGGGAAAGATTGTTGAAGGTAATAAATGATTAACAGAAAATCCAGAGAAGAAATTAAATTGATGCGCCATGCCGGACACATTGTGGCGCTTGTTCACCAGAAGATGAAAGAAGTTCTTGAACCCGGAATTTCCACAAAAGAACTTGACGAAATTGCCCATCAGGTAATCAAAGAAAACAGAGCAGTTCCGACATTTTTAGGCTATAACGGTTTTCCGGGCTGCATTTGCACTTCAATTAACGAACAGGTAGTACACGGAATTCCAAATGAAAATATTAAAGTCAAGGCCGGTGATATTATAAGCATAGATGTCGGCGCAACTTACCACGGACTTGTCGGCGACAGCGCGTGGACTTACGCAGTCGGCGAAATTGACGAAGATAAAAAACGGCTTATGAAAGCAACTGAAGAATCCCTTTACGCCGGTATTGACAAAATGAGAATAGGGAATGTCCTTGACGACATTTCTGGCGCGGTGGAAGATGTTGCAAACCATTACAAATTCGGAATAGTAAGGCAATACGGCGGTCACGGCGTCGGTCATGTTATGCACGAAGAACCGTTTCTGTTCAACTACAGAGTAGGCGACAGAACTTTAATCAAACAGGGTTACGCAATTGCAATAGAGCCGATGCTCAATCTCGGCGGGGATGAAGTTTCCGTAGCCGATGATGAGTGGACAGTGTCAACCATAGACGGCAAAGCTTCCGCACATTTTGAACATACTGTTATAGCAACCGAAGATGGCCCGCTGATTACAACTAAATTAATGGAGTAATAATGAGATACTATATAGGATTATCACTCGCTTCAACTTCCGGAATGGACTCAGGGCTTGCTATTTTTGACGAAAACCTGACTTTGATTATGGTTGACAAGCTTTACAAAATGAATGACATAATCCATTTTTTCGATAACTATTCCTCAACCGGAGATGCCGAAATCTGCGTGTCGCTTGCTTGGGACAGAACAATGCTAAACGGCAAATGGCGGATACTGTCAAAACCATACCAGATGGTCTCGACAAACCCGCTTATGCCAAATCAGGACAACTGGACGCAAAGATTTACTACAAGAGGCAGCGACTACTTTAAATCACTCACAGAACGCGGGGCAAATGTAAATCGTTTTGAAATTTATTTAACAAGGCAGAGCATGCACCTGAATTCATGCTTTAAAGAGCGTTCGCCTGCTGATTGCAAATTTCTGCAGCAGACACTAACAAATGAGTGGGGAATTGAATTACCGCAGAATATGATGCCGATGTCACAATTAGAGGCAATTACAGGAGCGCTGCTTGCTAAAGAAAATTTCGAAAACAAAAAAAATATTAAAACAATTGCAGAATTCAGAAGCTTGCCGGTAATTGATGTAATCCAAAATCCTAACTTACTTAAAGTTTGTTAAATTACAAAAATCAACCCCAGTGCATCCGCAATAGCAAATAAATTTTTCAGGCTGATATTTTTCTGTCCGCGTTCAACACGGGTAATATATTCGCGCGATAAATCGACAAGCTCCGCAAGCTTTTCTTGCGAGAGACTTTTTGCCTGCCTGTATTTTGCAATATTCTGTCCGAGAATTTTCAGCCTTGACATGTGAGCTATTTGTACAAAGAAAGATTTTATTAATTATAGAAGCACAAGTTTTAAATAACCTGTCTAAACAAATTCACAACATCCTTGTGAATTTCTTCAATTGACTTTGAGGCATCTATAACCTTAACCCTCTGCGGTTCATTATGCGCAATTTCAAGGTAGCCATGCCGCACACGGTTAAAAAATTCCACCCCCGCACTTTCCATTCTGTCTTTTTCAGACCCTACACGCTGCATAGAGGTTTCTGCATCAATATCGAAAACAAAAGTCAAATCAGGCTTGTCGCCTCCTGTGGCAATATTATTAAGCGCATTAATCCTTTCAATATCCAGCCCTCTGCCATACCCCTGATAGGCGACCGTACTATCAGTATGTCTGTCACAGAGGACAATTTTGCCTTTTTCTACCGCAGGTCTTACAATAACATCCATGTGCTGGGCTCTGTCTGCCAGAAACAAAAAAGTTTCACACTTAGACGACACCTCGCCGTCATAATTCAAAAGAATTTCGCGAATCTTTTCACCTAAACCTTTTGCGCCCGGTTCGCGTGTGACTATTACATCGTAGCCTTTTGCCTTCAATCCTTTTGCTAGAAGCATAAGCTGTGTTGTCTTTCCGCAGCCGTCAGCACCCTCAAATGTTATAAATAAGCCTCTTTTCATAAATCACCTTTAATTATGATTATAAAATATCAAGGAATATTTTCAACATAATTTATATCTATAAGTTCATTTCTTTTATTTTTTTCCGGCTAAAAAAGAAAAGAAACGAACGTTTAAAATTTACTTTCAAACAAAAGTTTGAAAAATCCCATACTAAAGTATGAATTTTTGTAAATTTCATTAAAGTTTTTCCAAAGTCATGCCGTATATATATACAAAAGCATGCAAGTAGAAGGATAGATTGAATGAAAAATAAAGATACAAACAGCGGTGTTTCACTGTTCGGACAGTCAGAATTCCTCATGGAAAACGATCCTATTGAGGAAATTTTTGCGCTGAACCTCGGCGACTTTATCTCTGAACATTTAATTTCAGAAGATCTGGCTAAAAAAATAGGCTCTAACGTCAAAGACAAAAAAGTCAGCCTGAAAAATCAGCTGAAAGAGCTTATTTCTATTTATTCTCTTAACAATACGCTCTGCGTTCTTGACTTCAATTCAAAAGAGAATTATGCCATCTACACTTCTATCGCACATTCAATAAAACAGATGCTCGAGATAGAAAATTGCAACATTTATCTTGAAAAATCTTTCGTAAAAGATTTTAAAGATAACAAAAACGATCTTATATTAACAGGAAGTTCGGTAGAAAACCTGAAACATAAAGGATACAATTTAAACGAAAACTCCATAATCAGTGTAGCATTTAACGAACAGGACACAATTGCCAAAGACAATGTAACAGCAGTTGCCATGTGCTGCAACTCAAAATCCATAGGGGTTATAGCACTTGAAAGCGCCCAGCCTGTCCAGCCGCAGTACCTGAACCTCGTAGAAAGTATTGCAGCGCTGTTTGCAACATCAATTACTTTACAGGTCGAAATTGATACTACAAATAAATTAATCGCAGATGAAGATTCAAGTGTAAGCGACATGCAGCACGAAAGAGCAGAACTTACCGCGCTAATCGGAGATTTATGCGATTATCAGCAGAACTTTGTGGAACAGCTTGCAAATGCTGTTGACACAAAAGGGCAATACAAGGTGTCACATTCTCAAAATACAGCCAACCTTGCCCGCAAAATTTGCAAAGCTCTCGGCCTGAACGAAAAAACAACCGACTTAATATATTATGCAGGACTTTTGCAGAATATCGGGAAAATTACACTCCCTGAGAAAATCTTTGCGACAAACGGCAAGCTGTCGCCGGAAGATTTGAAAAAAATCCAGAACCACTCAAATATCGGCGTAAACCTTTTGATGAACATAAATTTCCTCTCGGAAGTTGTGCCGTACATAAATTACCAGAAAGAAAGAGTGGACGGTTCCGGCGAACCGGAAGGCTTAAAAGGCCAGTCAATCCCGCTCGGCTCAAGAATTATTGCAGTAGCAGACGCCTACAGTGCAATGACATCAGATAGACCTTACAGAAAAGCCATGCCGGCTGATAAAGCCTATTCAATTATGCTGGAAGAATCCGGCAAAAAATGGGATAAAGATGTTGTCGAAGCATTAGGAAAATGCTTATAAGAATTACAATGACCATAAAAAGAGAAAGGGGCTGTTGGCTATATGAACAGCACCCTTTTTTCTTTTAGAGCAGACACCGGCACAAACGCATATTAGCCGGATTGACTATCTTTACAAAATTTAACAGCCAGCCGGATTATTTTGCCATATAATAAGTAGGCATAAAATCTGAAAGGGGACTTTTTCATGACAATTGCTATATACCCGGGCAGCTTTGACCCTATAACAAAAGGACATCTGGACATCCTTAAAACCGGCGCCGAAATATTTGACAGAGTAATAATTGCAGTTGCCAGAAATTCTGAAAAGAAAGGATTTTTAACGGTAGAAGAGCGTGTAAAACTTATAAAAGAAAGCATTCTTGATATAGAAAATGCAGAAGTCGACAGCTTTGAAGGTTTAACCATAGAATACGCGAAAAAAAGAGGAGCAAAGGTTCTTTTAAGAGGACTTCGAGCCGTATCTGATTTTGAATACGAACTTCAGCTTTCACAGGCAAACAGCGCGCTTTCCGGCGATATTAAAACAGTATTTCTGACAACAAAACCCAAATACAACTTTATTTCTTCCAGCACTATCAAAGAAATCTACCTGAATAACGGCGATATTTCAAAATTTGTTCCGGAAGCTGTTTATGAATATCTCAAAAATCGTAAAGTAAGTTAATATATCCTGAAATATCAGCGCAAACTATTTGACAATTAAATTTCGCTCAGGTAGAATAATATTATATTAAGAAAGGTATATGTGTGACAACCATGCAGCAAAATGGAGTATTTGATTTACTGAAAATGTTGGAATTATCACTGGATGAAAGCTTTCCGATAATTCCTGGAAGATTTGTAGTTGTAAAACCAAAAGAGATAGAAACATTAATTGATAGAATATACGCTTCACTCCCGGTAGAAGTTCAGGAAGCAAGAGCGTTTTTAAGACGCAGAGATGAAATGCAGCTTGAAGCGCAGCAAAAAGCTGAGAAAATTGTTGCTGATGCCCAGATGGAAGCTGATAGAAAACTTTCAGAGGCTGATTTTATAAAAGCAGTTGAACGTGAAGGCATCAGAATAAGAACTCAGGTTCAGGAAGAATGTGAAGAAATCAAGAGAAAAGCACTTGAAGAGGCCGAAAACATCAGAATGCAGGCGGCAGAAGATGCGCTTAAGACAAAAGAAGGCGCAGAACTTTACGCAGAACAGGTTCTGACAAATCTTGAAGGAAATCTGACACAGTTACAACAGGTTGTAAAAAACGGTCAGGTTTATATGGAAAAACTCCGCAGCGAATCATTAAGCCCTTCAAGATATGAGGCAAACTACGGTTCATCCCAGACTAATAATTACGTAATTAAGTAAAATGTTTTAATATTTTAAATACAAAAAGACCGGCAGACAAACCGGTCTTTTTGGTATATGAATACAGTAGCAGACTGCTAGCGGCCGCTGTTTTATTTGCCGGCAAACGCTTATAGATTGTTTACAATTTGTTTGCATTTTATTTTTTTTGTTTTATGATGATAGTAAGCCGAAAAAAAGAATGTGATTTAACTCACATTCTTTTTTAAAGAGGAAGAATTTAAATCTAAATACAAAAAGGAAATAAAATTATGGGTATCAAAGGGAAAAATGACAGAATGGTAGTTCTAGCCTGTGAGGACTGCAAGGAAAGAAATTACACCACAGTAAAAAACAAAAAGAACACAAAAGAAAGACTAGAGTTGAGCAAATACTGCCCGACTTGCAGAAAACATACCAACCACAAGGAAACTAAGTAGCGTGAGCGAGCTGAGGGCGACGTCTTTGCGGCGTCGGCTTGCGAGAGCAAGACGAGCAGACAAAGACCAGACCCGTTAATCGCGAGCGAACAAGACAGCCGAGAATATCTATCGAGGTTGAATGTCCTTAGTTCAGTTGCCTAGCAAGCCGTCGGGATTGCGTTAGTTCATATAAGTTCTACCAACTGAACAAGGGTTTGATAAGTTAATAAAATTCACATATACTGTCAGGGGGATCTTGACAGGCTGTGCGTCCTTAGTTCAGTTGCCCAGCAAGCCGTCGGGATTGCGTTAGTTCATATAAGTTCTACCAACTGAACAAGGGTTTGATAAGTTAATAAAATTCACATATACTGTCAGGGGGATCTGACAGGCTGTG
>CASFGU010000028.1 GCA_949294395.1 uncultured bacterium | reverse complement strand
CCAAGACAGGGGGAATCAAAGGGGGATTTTTTATTAAAACCCTCCGGCGCTGCGCACCTCCTCCCTTACGAAGGGAGGTCTTTGATACTACCACCTTTTTAAAATGCGGCTGGGGGAATTTTATTTCTTGCACCCACCGCCAAAATGCACGCCAACTAAAGGCTTTACACCTCTCGACTGCCTGCAACCCTTGTCCTGTGCCGGTTAAGGAGCTTAAACTACTTGCCCCCCCCCCCGTAAATCCTTGCTATACCTGCGTTTTCCATCGTTTAATCTCCTTTGCTTTTTTCTTCTTTTTGAGATCCTGAAACAAGTTCAGGATGACATATACTTTTTTTATGACACTGCTTTCTGAGCCTGCTCTGATTTTACTTCAGGGATGACATAATGTTTTATTTTGTCATGCTGAACTTGTTTCAGCATCTCTTTGACTTTCCACTGTCTTTTTTTTATTATATCAAATCTTCCGTTTCTTTTCAACCTGTAAAAACTTTTCGAGGCGATAGCGGGAGCAGAGCGCGAGCGTGCCAGAAAAAAGTTTTTTTATTTAAACACGATATACCAGACTCTTTGCAACCCCTGCGGCATCGTTAAAAACTTTCTCATTAGTCAGGAAATCACTGCGCTCAATATATTTTTTCACAAGCTTTCTGGCAAACGTTCCTATAGCTATTCCATGGTAATTTATCCCGCACAGTTGTGCAAGTTCGGAGGTTTTAGAGTTTGTTCCTCCTGAAAGCATTATGTAGACAGGAAGGTTCTCATTTTGTACAAGTTCTGCCGTCGCAACCGCCTGCAGCGTTGTTTTGTAATCATCCCTGCCGCCGCTCATTGGAAAACCGTCTGCCTGAATTATCGTTGTCATAGGCTTCCTCTCTGCAATCATTTCTTTTATCCGTGAAATCATTTTTTCATCGCTTAATTTTCCGCGTGCAGTGCAAATACTCAGCATTCCGTTGAAAACTTCATTAATATAAGCCCATTTTTCCATGGTTTCAGCATCGTTATCATTCATTGCATGAAGTTCAATGCAGTCTATTCCTTTTTCTATCAACGGCGGCAAAACTTCCCGCAGGTCAACTTCCTGTGAAATATACGAAACTGCACCTTTTGAACAGACTTTTGCACACCTGCCGCAGCCGATACAGCGGATTGTTTTAACCTTATGATACTTAATCGCACCCTGCGGACAGATTTCATCACACTTACCGCAGCCAACGCATTTTTCGTAATCTATTCGGGCCTTATTAACATGCGGATCGCCCTTAATCCCGACACTCACACAGAGATAAGCCTCCCGCCCTTTCAGGGCACGTTTTGCAGAATCAACAATTTCAGGCTTTGCAGAAACATCAAAGAACCGGCAGCCTGCCGCATAATATAATGCTACAAGTTTTTCAACCTCTGCAGCATCCTCGTTTCCCGCACCGCACACAAGTTTAAAACATTTGCCGTTCAGAATATCCGGAAGCATTATTTCACCATATAATCATAAATAAGTTTTGATGCCTGCACTATAAAATCTTTGCCGGCAGGAGAATTGTAAGGACGGTTAGCAAGAATTACAACAATATACTTTTTGCCGTTCGGTGTATAGACAATGCCCGCATCTCCGAGCATTTTTCCGATGTCGCCTGTTTTGTGAAGAAATGACGAGCCGGCTCCTAATCCTGCCTGAATAAGTCTGTTATTTTTAACATGTCCCATGTAATCAAAGATTTTCTCACGCGACGACATACTTAAGAATTCGGGATTATCTATGTTATAAAGCATTACGGCAAGATCCCGTGCTGTGGTATGGTTGGTACCCTGCAAATCCGGAAGCCATGTCTTTACATGAGTATGTTTCAAGCCCCAATCTCTTATCCCCTGATTTACATCTGTCATAGAGCCGATTTTCGACATAATCATGTTCGTTGCGGAGTTATCGGAATCTGTTATCATAACTCTTGCAAGCGTATCCAGCGAGTATTTGGAGTTCGCAGCTTTAAACTGTAGACTGCCGGAACCTTCGGAACGGTAATACTCTGTCAGCGGCATTTCGTCATACAGAGACACCTGATTTAAGTCAATCGAGCGAAAAAGCTGCAGCAGAACCGGAATCTTTATTATACTTGCCGCGGAGAAAAGTTCTGACGCGTTTACATCTGCATAGTTTCCGGTATCGTAATCCCAGACATAAACAGACGGATGTATCGAAGGATAAGCAGCCATAAGATTTTTTATGCCGTTTTCAATTCCAACCATTCTTGCTTTTTCAACAAGCGGTTCCATAAGAGGCTTTTTAACCTCTACACTCCTGAAAACAGGTTCATTATTGAACAAATGGTTAGAAAGATAGTTTACAGTCGGGAATACAAGCTGTTTATAGTCTGCCCTGACCTCAGGATAAGGGGATTTGAATATCATTGATTTTGTAACCCTGTGAAATGCGGAAGGCAAAATTGTACACCCGATAGTGAGCATTATTCCAATCGAAATAATACGGTGAATTGTATTGTATTTTTTAATCTTTTTCTGATTAGGAACAGGACGCGGACTTTGCACCCTCCGCGGCTGAACAGGGGTTCTGACGGCAGAAACATTCCGGACTTCTCCGTAATAGTATCTATCATGCCTTTCGTATTTCCGTGCTAATTCCGGCATTAAAACTTTCCTCCAAATCTGATCCCTAATCCGGTGAATTGTTTTTACGGTTTGATTTTTTACCTGTAATTCACCTTGTATCCGGACAATTATTTTATCCTTAATGATTAATAATTACATCATACTATATGTTATCCGTACGGGCAAGAAAGTTACAATTTTTTTTACATTTTCCCGGACTATATCCGCCTCAGCCAGTCTATCAAGGAATTTTTGTGCAATAATGAAACGGCGCAGAATTCACTCACCGCGCCGCCATTATCTTTTTCATCTTCCAAAAATTATCGCCCGTAGGGCATTTATGAATTTTAAGAAACCTGCATTTCTTTTTCAAATCCGAATAAAGAGCTTACGGATTCATCATCGTGAATTCTTGAGATTGCCTGACCCAAAAGAGGAGCAACCGAAAGCTGCTTAATATTAGAAGGCATTTTTTCCATATCCAGAGGAATAGAATTTGTTACAATGCACTCTTTTATCGGTGCATTTGCAAGCCTTTCAATTGCAGGGCCAGAGAACACCGGATGGGCCGCGCATACGTAAACATCTTTTGCCCCTTCACGTTTCAAAAGTTTTGCAGCCTCGCAGATTGTACCTGCTGTATCAATAATATCATCAAACATAACGCAAATTTTGTCTTTTACATCACCGATAACGTGTGAAGCAATCGCCTCGTTGTGCTTGTCGCGGCGTTTGTCAATAATCGCAAGGGTGCAGCCGATTGATTTTGCAAAGTGTCTTGTTCTCTGAACTCCGCCGGTATCAGGGCTTACCGCAACCATGTCGTCCGGATTTATGTTTAAACTCTTTATATAATTTACAAGAATAGGAGTTGCAAAAATATGGTCAACAAGAATGTTAAAAAAGCCCTGAATCTGCCCCGTATGCAAATCCATTGCCAGAACTCTGTCAACACCTGCCGTAGTTAATAAATCAGCAACAAGTTTTGCAGTAATTGCCTCGCGGCCGGAAGTCTTTCTGTCCTGTCTTGCGTAGCCGTAGTAAGGAATTACAGCGGTAATCGTTTTTGCGCTGGCACGTTTGAAGGCATCAATAATAATTAATAATTCCATCAAATTTTCGTTAACAGGGTTGCAAAGCGGCTGGATAATAAAAACGTCATCTCCGCGGACACTTTCTTTTACCTGAACATAAATTTCCCCGTCAGCAAAATTTTTGACCAGCATAGGGCCTATAGTTGTACCGAGATAATCTGCTATTTCCTGAGCGAGTTTAGGGTTTGAGCGCCCGGCAAAAAGTTTAATATCATGTGTCGGATTAATTGCGCGTTCCAACTGCGGAAATGTCAATTCTGAAACCATCTTCCATTATCCTTTCTGTTGTTTTACAGGTGCCACGCCCGTGCTTGCTCTGACTACACACGGTTGACGGCTTTGCATGGATTATTATACCCCCTGCAAATGCAAAACACAATCTTTTTTTTAAGTAATATTACATATTGCAATTTACATTACAAAATATAAAAACTGATAAAAAAAATTTTTTGCGCACAAATTTTATCCAATGAGTAATCCGCACGCCGGCTTATCTTCTCTCGTTAACTTTAATCAAATGCCAGCCGAAATCGGTATGGATAGGATCGGAAACTTCGCCGACAGGCATAGAAAAAGCCTTACGTTCAAATTCCGGAACCATCTGACCGCGTGTAAAGTATCCGAGGTTGCCGCCGTTTCTGCCGGACGGGCAAAGAGAATATTTTTGTGCATAATATTCAAAACTTCCGCCCTCATCAATATCTTTTTTAATCTGGAGCGCTTCCGCAGCAGTTTTGACGAGAATATGGCTTGCATTAACCTCGGTGAAATCCTCATCCGCAAACGCAATGCCTGTCATAAGTAATATAACTGCAAGTATTTTTGTAAAAAATTTAATCATAAAAGTATATTACTACAAATTTTTTAAATAGCAATCGGATAATTGTACAAACTTCAACTACAAAAAGACGGCTGATAAACAGCCGTCTTTCCTATTTGATTATAAATAATTAACCTATAACCGGTGCAACAAAAGTTCTTGTGGCAAGTTCTTTATCAAGCATTAGAAGAGCTTTTTTGTCATCTCCGATAAGCTTCAATGTTGCAAGAACTCCGCCTACGGTTGCTTCTTCCTCAACCTGTTCTTTCAAATACCAGTCTAAGAATGAAAGCGCTGCACGGTCTTTAACCTCTTCTGCAACATCCATCAAAGCATTAATTTTTGAAGTAACAAGTTCTTCGTGTTTGAGGACGTGTTCAAAAACTTCCAGAGGAGAAGCCCATTTTGTTTCAGGTTTTGCAATAGCTTCCAGTTCAACTTTTCCGCCGCGTTCGTGAACGTAATTGAACATACCCATAGCGTGTGCGTGTTCTTCCTGAACCTGAACTGTCATCCAGTTTACAAACCCTTTAAGGTTTAACTCTTCAAAATATGACTGCATTGAAAGATACAAATATTCTGAATACAATTCTGCATTTATCTGTTCGTTAAAAGCTTTTTCCATTTTTTCGCTAATCATTTTTCTTACCCTTTCTTATTCCTTTTACAATGAAATTTTAGCACGCAAATTGTTATACAACGTATAACCTTAAGCATTTTTTAACATTTGAATTTTTTCTTCAAGAGAGGTTTTATTGAAATTAATTTTTGACGCAATAATCGGATGCCTGTACTCCGCTTTGTTGATAGAACGTGCATCAACTATCGGAGAAGGCGGCATAATTGTCCATTTGTACAGAGAGGTTGACATTCTGCGGAAGAATTTTTCCAGCCACTGCATTTTTTGTTCACGCGAAATTTTTTCTTTTATTTCATAGCGGAACTCTGCCTCAATCATATCGCCTATTGACTGGTGAAGATTTTCCACGCGCCAGATTACTTCATCCAGAAACTCGTAAGGCATTAAAGCTTCTTCTGCAAGCAGCGGCTTGTTGGTTTTCGGGTTTATGGCAAGCTCTGCCCCAGGACGTTTGGCAATAATCGCCTCCGGAATTGCATTTTTCTTTTCGCGTTTTTTGTTCATCCATCTTGCAAGCGCGAAAAGTTTTGTCTTGGTGACATCCGCAATCGGTGCAAAACCTCCTGACATATCACCGTTTATTGTGGCATAACCCATATAAAGTTCTGATTTGTCCGAAGTTGCAACAGGAAGTGTTGCCTGATACTCGTTTGCAATACCCCACAAAATCAACGCACGCGAACGCGCCTGAATATTATCGTTAGTAAAACATTCCTTATAACGGCAATCCCATCTTTTATCAACATCAGCAAAAACTTCATCAAACTTGGTACGTGTTGCTTCGTACATATCTTTTATGGAAACTTCGGCAAAATTAATACCCAAATTCTGTGCAAGTTCTTTTGCGTCGTTTTTGCTTTCTGTACTTGTAATCTTTGACGGCATACTTATCCCGAGCACGTTTTCAGCCCCCAGAGCATCCGTCAGAAGCACAGCGCAAACAGTGGAATCCAGCCCGCCGGAAAGTCCGAGCACCGCACGTTTAAAACCTGTCTTTTTAAAGTAATCACGGATTGACTGGACTATGGTAAGATAAGTTCTCTCTAAATCAGGCTCATGGTCAAGCGTAAAGGCTTTTTGCGAATTTAGAGTTTTCTCAAGTCCCTCAGGAAGCGGGTAGATTTTGCCTGACGGAGTAAAAGGATTTACAATAAAAAACTGCTCCTGATATGATTTTGCCATAAAAGTCAAATTTCCCTCCGCGTCGTAAACTCTGCTTGCACCCTCAAAAGAGAGGCACCCGCCCGAACCTACCTGATTTGAATAAACAATCGGAGTTCTGTGTTTTTTTGCGGCAAAAGAAAGCATATTGTGCTTTAACTGTTCTTTTTTTGCCCTTGTAATTGATGCCGACGGATTAATCAAATAGTCAGGATGCTGTTCTCTCACAACAATTTCTACCGGATCTTCCTTATATAAATTTTTATCAAAAAACTCAAAATCGTTCCACCCGTCCTCGCAAACAATTATACCTGCCCTTTTGCCGTTTAGATTAACTATTCTTGAAGCACTGTCCACAGGCGCCGGTTCAAAATGTCTGTAGTCGTTAAATTCAGCGTAATTCGGCAAAAGCGACTTTCTTATAACCTGCTGAACTTTGCCCTGTGCAAGTACAGCAATTGAATTATAATAACTTTTTCCTGTTTTTTCTTTGTTAATTTCCACAAAACCGATTATAACTTTTACCCTGCCGCTCAAACGTGCAAGAGCCTCAAGCCACTCAACATTTTCTTCCGCAACAACAGGGAATCTGTCAATAAAATCGCCTATAGGATAGCCTATCAAATACATTTCCGGAAAAACTACAGCATCAACCTTAAGCTTTTCCGCCTGCCTTATCCATTTTGCAGCTTTTTGGGCATTATATTCAACATAACCCGACACCGGATTTACCTGAGCCAGCACGATTGACCCCTCCGGCAAAAGTCCGTTAAGTTCTGCGGCAATTTTTTCTCTCTCTGATTCACTTAGTAAATTGTCTTTTAAATCTTTATCAATTAAGCCGGTTAGTTCGTAAATTCTTTCCATAGTAATTATTTTATATCACAAAAACAAAACCGCCGGACGAAAATTTTTCAAATTAAATGCCTGCGGGCGTGACATACACGCCCGCATTAAAACCCTCCGGCGCTTTGCGCCACCTCCCTTAGAAGGGAGGCAACAACCTGACCCACTTTTATAAAGCGGATTTGCACTCTGCTCGCAATCCGCCTTGAAAAGGCGGTTTTAATTTTCGCAGCAACCCCGGAATTAATCTATAACCTCAACCCTTCCTGTTGCATGGTTAAAATGGCATTTCGCAATATAGAGTTCATTACTGTCAACTGCATCTTTAATAATTTTTGAGTGCGTAAGAAGAAATTCTTCTACCCAGAATGTATGCTTTTTGGCAAACTCGGTGGAGCAGACAGACGGCCCGTAGTTTTCAATTACCGGATAAACGCATTTGGCAAAAGCTTTAAAATTTTCCGTTACATCCGGATAATTTTCCGCAGCAAACTTCATAACCCCGCAGTCATCGTGTCCCAGAAGCAACAGAAGCGGAACATGAAGCTTTTTAACCGCATATTCAAGACTTTCAACGACATTTGGCCCTGTTGTCATACCGGCAACTCTCACCACAAAAAGTTCGCCTATGCCGCAGTCAAAAATAATCTCAGGTACAACCCTCGAATCAGAACATGTCAACACAACAGCAAAAGGAGCCTGATATTTTTCAAATTTTTGCAGAGTTTCAAGACTTTTTGTCACAGCCTGCGGCTTCCCGCTGACAAAGTTTTCGTTGCCTTTCAAAAGTTTATCTAGTTCCTGTTTAGCCTTATCAATCATATCCGCCCTCCTTTTTAAGGATTATAACATGAATAGAAGCAATTAACTTATCAAACTTTACTTAATTTTCCACTTTCTCTGCATCCTGGAAAGTTCGCCTGTTCTGGTTAAAAGACCAATCAGATAATTCGTCTTTGCTTTAAGCCTGTCGGATTCCTCTCCCCTGCGAAAAGCAACCGCATAAGGTTCTTTTGAATATCGTTTCGGCAGAATTTTCACGGATGCATCATCCATCGCAAGCCCGTATAAAAGAGTATCATCAGCAAGCATTGCATCTGCCTTGCCGGCTTTTAAGGCCTTATAACCCTCTATATAATCGGTGTACCCGACAATTTTTGCATCCGGAACATTCATCCTTAAACTCATTTCGCCGGTAGAACCGTAAATTATGATTACCTGACGCCCGTTAAGTTCTTTAAGCGACGTAATATCACTACTTGCCGGAACCATTATAGCCTGCCCCGCTATAAAATACGGAATCGAAAAATCTACAACCAGATGCCTCTGATCTGTAACAGAAAGCGTTGCAATAAGCATATCCACCTTCTTTGTAGTAAGCATTGAAATCCTGTTCGACGCTGTCACCGGTACAAATTCAACAGCTTCCTCTGTTGAAAAAATTTCCTTTGCAATTTTTTTGCCTAAATCAACATCATATCCAACAAGATTGCCGCTAATATCTTTGTACCCGAAAGGCTTTGCATCACTTCTGACCCCGACAATCAGCTTACCGCGCTTTGTAATCACATCCAGATCATCCGCAGGCTTTTCCTTCCCGCACGCACATGTAAATAATACCACAAGTAAAAGTGTACAAATCAGTTTCTTGAACATACAGCTCCTTTTCCTGTTTTTCAGGTACCACTGACGCTGCCGGCAGAATAAAGCCCGCTCTGTAAAAATAATACTTTAAATCTCCGGACAAAGTCAATAAATAACTTTAAAAACCAAATAGCCTGACAGGATAACCGCTTATGGCAATGTTTATCAAAATAATTGAAGTACATAATCAGATATAAGTTTGTTTTTTAAACTTTTTTCGGGTTTTTCAATGTAAAAACCCATAACACAAGGAGGTAAAAATGACAATTAAAAAACTTACTGTGGCAGCTGCAATTGCCGTTGGAATAGCAACGTGTTCCTTGAATTCAGCAATGGCAGCCTGCCCGTGTGCACAGCCGGCAACTCCGGCACCGTGTACCGAACCTATGCCTGTAGTAACAGGGCCTGCATGCCCTTGCGATCCGGCGCCGAAATGCGACAGATGCAACAAATCATTTGACGAATGCGACTGTCAGAAGGCTGACCCTTGCAAAGATCCTTGCAAGGACGATGATCCATGTCCGCCGAAAAAGAGCGACTGCGGCTGTCCGGATGAAATTTCATGCGACAAACCTGCAGAACCTGCATGTGCTGTCTGCCCCGGAACCGGAAAACCTGACAGAAAAGACATGAAACAGGTTTACGGCTACCCGAATGCCATTTACGGCACAAATAACTATGTTGGCGAACCTGCTAATTCTATCTTCCAGACAGAAACAGCCCTTAACGGCGCACCGCAGATTATGTCGTCAAATATTAACGGGGTTACCGTGTCCTCTCAGGGACAGGTTACAGGTGCCGCAAGCCAGCTTCCGTGCCTGAATGAAGCCCCTACAAGACATAACGGTATCCTTATCGACAGAAATGAAAAAATTATGGACGGCAACAACTGTCCTATAGATATACAAACAGAAAATTCCATTGATGCTGTTAAAAAATCTTTTGTTCCCTACGAAATAAAAGAAAGCGGCTGTCCCTTAGGCGGTGCTGCTCCTGCATCAAACGGCTGTATGTTCCCTGATGTTCCGAACGGATACTGGGCAGCATGCGACATCGACAAATTAGCTATCAACGATGTTGTAGTAGGCTACCCTGACGGAATGTTCAAACCTAACAGAGATATTACCCGTGCAGAATTTGCAACTATGCTGGTTAAAGGCTTCAACCTCGACGATTGCGGAATGCCGTCACAGAGTCTTTTCAAAGATGTTCCTTCCAGCAACTGGGCTAACGCTGCCATTGCAAAGGCAGTAGATGAAGATTTGCTGGCAGGCTATCCGAACGGAAAGTTTGAACCGGAACACAAGGTAACCCGTGCCGAAGCTTTAACATCAATTGCAAAAGGTATGACCTGCGACATCGACGCGTGCAAGGCTGATGAAATCTTAAGCAAATACGCTGACGGTAACACAGTTCCAAACTGGGCAAGAATACCTATTGCAAAATCACTTGAAAACGGTGCATTAAAAGATTCGCCGAACCCTAATATGATTATGCCAAACAGAGAAGCTTCTCGTGCTGATGTTGCATCTATGCTCCAGACAGTCCGCGTAGCGCTCGGTTACGATACCAACCCGAAAACAGCAAACAACATTTGCCCTGCATGTCCTGTAAGCAAAAACGCGTTTGTTGAAAATGAAGAAATCGTTAAAATTCCTACACTGAAAGTTGCTATGATTGACCAGCTTACAGCTAAATCATCTCACGTAGGCCAGTACTTCAGAGCAAATACCCTTGAAGATATTACTATCAACGGTGTAACTTACCCTTGCGGCTCAACCGTAACCGGTCAGGTCGTTGAAGTTGTAAGACCGTCAGGCTGCGATAAAGGTGCTTTAAAATTAGCATTCACTTCAATTAAAAACGGTGACTGCAAAGCAAATCTGCCTAAACAGATTTTGCAGGCACAGGTCAATAAATCAAGACAGGTTAACCCTGTTGCAAGACTGGTTGAAATGCCGTTCACACTTGCCGGTTCACTTGTTGGTGTTGTCGGCAGAACAGCAGGCGGTATCATTTCTAACGTAGGTAACGCTGCAGAAAATATCTCAAACGATGCAGGTTATATGTTAGGCCATGTATTCCAGGGTAAATTCGGTGCTGCTGCACGTAACCTCGGCGACGGCCTGTGGGAAACTGTTAAAGCTCCGGTTGACGTTACAAGAACAGCATTATCAGGTACTATGGGCTTATTCCAGACTACCGGCGACGAATTTGCTTACCTTGTTGACCCTAAAGGATACAAAATATCCGCAGTTAACCCGAGAGAACACGTTACTATTGCTTTCGGCTGTGCTGAATAATTCAGACAGGCTATGCCGGATGTAAAGTTAATTCATTCGTTTGCCGGAGAAAAACCGCCCCTTAAGGGGCGGTTTTTCTTTTTTGATTATTATACTTTTATTTAATTATGCAACCTGTTCCTGCGGCTGTTCTTCCGGAACTTCTTCATTTTCAGCATCCTGTGCATCAAGTTCAAGGATTCTGTTTCTTGCTGCATCTTCGCTGTCAAAAGCCGGTTCGTTCGGAACTTTTTCACCTGTTTCTTTGTAGATGATGTAGAACTTATCTGCTTCTTTTACAACTTCTTTTGTGTGAGCAAGTTTCAGACCGTTATCTTTAACAATTCCGGGTTTAACTTCGGCTTCCGGATTTGCTGAATATACTTTTCCGTTAAATTCTACATCCGGCAGTGTAAACTTGTCGCCTGCGTAGATATTTGTGTTCGGCTGGTATTCGCTTGCTGCATATACGGCTTCTTTAATTGCGTTGAATTCAGGAGTACCGTATTTTACGCCGTAAGTTGCTTCAATAATTGCTGACGGATAGTCGCCGGCTTTAATTGTATAAGCTTTTGGCATTTTGCCTTCTTCCGGCAGTACATCATACCTGCTTTCTTTCGGTTTTTCATCTTTGTCCGGAATAACAGGAGTTGGAGTTGGAGTTACAATATTTTCATTCTTTTTATTATCATCGCTGCAGCCTTTAATTAATGCTGCTGCGCCGGCTAATACTGCAACTGCGGCTGCGGCAAGAGCAAATTTACCTTTTTTACCCTTCATCGCATTTCCTATTCTTTTGAAAAATCCCGGTTTTTTAGTGCTGTCTTTTACGGCATCTTTACCGCCATTTTTAGCTTTTTCAGCTGCACCTTCTGCAGGTTTGCCCGGTTTCTGCGGCGGAACACCGGAAGGGTTCCCGCTTTCTTTTCCATATTTTTCATCCAGCAAATCCATATATTTGCTTGTATTATTAGAAGGAACTTCTGCCGGTTTTTTCTTTACCGGTTTTTCAGCTTCATCCGATGGGATTACCGGTTTTTTATTTTTATCTGCCGGTTTTTTCTGTACAGGGGGTTCTGCTTTTGAAGGACTGTATGCCGGAGCTGTATGCTCAGGGAGTTTTCCATATTTTTCATCCATTAATTTTGCATATTCTTCCGCATAATCCGGAGATACCGGATATTTATGTCCCATACCTAACTGTTTATCAATCTGAGCAGCAGATGTAGTAAACGGTTTATTAATTCTTTCTGCATGATAGAGAGCTTCCTGACGGAGTGCGGCAGCTTTCTGTTCGTTCTGTTTAATAATTTCAGCAGCACGTCTGTCTGCTTCACCTACGCCTGATTTCGGCTGGGTGTATTCCATACCTCTTTCGTTAAGGTATTTTTTCCATGTTTTTGGTTCTGCCTGCTTTTTCTGCGGCGGTATATTTGTTTGAGCACTGTTTTGGGCTGCCTGACGCTGTTCGTTCTGTTTAATAATTTCAGCGGCACGTCTGTCTGCTTCGCCTACGCCTGATTTCGGCTGGGTGTATTCCATACCTCTGTCGTTAAGGTATTTTTTCCATGTTTTTGGTTCTGCCTGCTTTTTCTGCGGCGGTATATTTGTTTGAGCACTGTTTTGGGCTGCCTGACGCTGTTCGTTCTGTTTAATAATTTCAGCGGCACGTCTGTCTGCTTCACCTACGCCTGATTTCGGCTGGGTGTATTCCATACCTCTTGCTTCATAATAACTTTTCCATGTTTTTGGCTGTGCAGATTTTTTCTGTGCCGGTGTTTCTGCTTTTGTCTGCTGTGCATTTGCCTCAGGTTTTGTCTTTTTAGCAGCAGCTTCTTCTGCTTCAAGGTTAGCTTTTGCTCTTTGCAAATTCGCAAGGCTTTCATCCGATACCATATTCTGTATCTGATGAGCTTCTGCATGAGTTAAAGTCGGTTTAGGTGCAGTTGCAGGTCTGTTTGCCGGTTTTTGAGATTGTGTGGCTGTTTCTGCATTTACGGCAGGTGTTTGTGAAGCCTGCTGATTTAATTGTGTAATAGCTTCACCGGTTCCTTTTTTCTGAGGTTTGTTACCTTTTCTGCCGAAACGTTCCTGAAGCATTCTTGCTAAATCTTTGTTTTTAAGCGGGTTATTTTTTGTTCCTTTTGCTTTTGGTTTACCCTGACCAATTCTTTCCAGATAATGATTTCTGCGTGACTCAATCTGAGCCTCTGTGAGTGAGGTTCTAACTCCTGCCATAATTTTTCTCCTTTTTGTTTCCTCGTAAATCCCCTGATTTTTGAAAACCAAAAATCTTTTATTTCCCCATATTTCTATAAAGTAAAATTACGGCAAAAAATTGCTATTTACCCAACCCATCCTATCCTATCTAAGAGTATAGTTGAGTTTCAGACGGGATTAAACGCATATTTACATTTCGTTACATTTTATCTGCCTAGCAAAAATTCATGCCAGTAACTCTTATCAGGATCTTTAGGTGACATATCCTGAAGAGCGTAATAAGCACATGCAGAATTCAACAGAGGCTTTGTTGCAGCTCTGGAGCAGTATGTTTCTCCTTCATAGAAAAACTGCTGGTCGTCGTTAAAACCTTCATCCTCCGGCTGAATATTTGTCCTGTGCCTTTGCCCCATAGGGATAACCATATTATCTGTCGTAAATTGAAATACAAAAATATCCCGTCCGAATGTGTTCGGCCGCTGATAACCGTTTATATCAACACAGATTATAGGCCCGTTCACGCCTGCAGGAGGGGTATTATTAAAGAAAAACAACCTTCCACCGACTTCCGTGTTGAAGCCGCCGTCATCACACAGAACCGACTCTGATTTTTGCCCACCCAGAAGAAACATCGGATACGGCGCTGTTGATATATCGTCCTGATATGTGTAATCATTCGCCTTAAGGTTTCCTTTGTAATATTTCATAAACTCTGCTGCATAATCAAGGACATTTCCTCTGTCGGATGCCCATTCCGTAAATGAAATTCCGTTATCTGCATAAAATCTCTGGCTTATTTGATTCATCTGGTTAAATGTAGTTTTCAGACGAACCTCAAGTTCTTTATTCTGTGTGTCCTGAATAAGTGTAGGCAGAGTAAGTGCTGACACCACCCCGATAATTCCTATTGTTATTAAAACCTCTGCCAGAGTGAACCCTTTTTTCATATTACTTAAATCTCCGCATCATTTTGAGTGCTTTGTTAACGGCATGTTTGCCCATTTTACCGCCCGGATTAAAACCGTTTGCACCCATTTTCCCCATCATATTCTTAATATCGCTCATGCCTTTCATCATCATACGCATTTGCTCAAACTGTTTTATAAACTGGTTAATCTCGGATAATTCCATACCGCAGCCTTTTGCAATACGTTTTTTGCGGCTTGTATTTATCAGGTCAGGATTTGCACGCTCCGCCGGTGTCATACTACCGATAAAGACTTCCATTTTTTTAAGCTGTTTGTCGCTTTCGTGCGAAAGCTTCTGCCTGTCGTCTTTATTAATTTTTATCCCCGGAAGCATTCCGAGCAGCTGCTCGACCGAACCAAACATCTTCATCTGTTTTTGCATTTTCAAAAAGTCGTTATAGGAAAACTCATTTTTGCGCATCTTTTCTTCAAGTTCCTGCGCCTGTTTTTCGTCAAAAACTTCCTGAGCGCGTTCGACAAGCGATACAATATCTCCCATTCCGAGAATTCGTGTTGCCATACGCTCAGGATAAAAGTCCTCAAGTGCATTAAGCTTTTCACCTGTGCCGGTAAGTTTTATAGGCTTTCCTGTACAATATACAACACTCAGTGCAGAGCCGCCTCTTGAATCCCCGTCAAGCTTTGTTAAAACAAGTCCGGTCAACCCGAGCTGTGCATCAAAGTTTTCTGCTACATTAACAGCTTCCTGACCGGTCATGGCATCTATTACAAGAAGTTTTTCCTGCGGGTTAAAAATTCTGTCTATCAAAAGGAGTTCGGCCATCATATCAACATCTATCTGGAGTCTGCCGGCCGTATCCAAAATAAGGACATTAAACCCTTTTTCATCCGCATAATTAATTGCACTCTGAACAATATGCTGCACATCAGTGCATTCAGGAATTGTGAAAACCTCAACCCCGATTTCACTGCCTAAAGTCTGCAACTGGCTTACCGCAGCCGGACGATACACGTCACAAGCTACAAGCAGAGGATTTTTGCCTTCTTTTTTTAATTTGACGGCTAGCTTGGCAGACGAGGTTGTTTTGCCCGAACCTTGCAGCCCTAGCATCATTATAAGTGAAGGCTTCCTGGACAAATCAAGCGGTTTAAGTTCTTTCCCGAGAAGTTCAACAAGCTCGTCATGGACAATCTTAATAAGCTGCTGCGACGGGTCAACCCCTTGAATAACATTTTCACCCTCAGCTTTATCTTTTATAGCTGAAATAAAAGCTTTTACAACTCTGAGGTTAACATCTGCTTCCAGAAGTGCGCGTCTTATTTCACGCAGAGCCTCCTGCATATTGTCCTGCGTAAGCTCTTTACCCTTTGTGCGGCTTATAATATCCTGTAATTTTTCGCTAAGATTATCAAACATCCTTCACCTTATAAAATAATTGTAGCAAAAATTACAGTCAAATACAAGAACTTAACCTACAAGCATTAAAATTCCCATATTATCTTCATCATCAGTATTACCTATACCTTGAGGAGCTTTATCTTTTTGACCGGCGTCATCCGGAGTATCAGTTTCTGATGTTTCAGACGTTTTATCCGTTTCCGGATCTGCATCCTCATCTATTTCATCATCATAAATTGTATCATCTTCAACAACAGTAGGGTAAACTGTTTTAAAGAAATCTTCCGGATCTTCTTCATTAGGATTTTTCCGAGGTTTTATGCCGAGAGATTCCTTAATTATCTGATAAGGAATCTGAAATATCAGCTTTATAGTTTCTTTAGTGCTGCCTTTGTTGGCACCTGTAAGATCCTTAAATTCACTGTCCGGAACAGGAGAAATTTCATCTCCGCCGTAGCCGAAACTTACTGATTTGTTATTATTCTTATTATTGTGTGTGTAAACAAGACCTGTATTGTATGAGTTTATAGCATTAACTTTCATAGAGTAAACTTCCTTTTTGACATGAATTATAAACTGCTGAATAAAAATTTATGCTACCTGCGTAACAAAAATTTTACATTATTTTACATAATTCCGTAAGAGTTAAATCGTAAAAACGTATGATTTCAATTTAAATCCGGTTTGCTAATATAAAACCATACTCCTTAGAGACTAAGATACACATATCCCTAATCAACAGCTATGCACCTCAAAGTACATAGCTTTTTTTTGCGGATTTTGTGTAGAGTGAGGACGAAGTCCGAAACTCGAAGGTATGAGGACAAACGCGAATGGCAGCAGCGCGTAATGAGCGGCTTGTCCGAGGGAAACAATAATCCAAGAAATCCGTGAGCAGAGGCACGAACGAAGTGAGAGGCGACAACGAAACAGCCACCGCGAAGGCGGTGGTGTTGCTGGTGGAGCGGTGCCGTTTATCGCGAACGGATATGTGCGGATTTTGTGTAGAGTGAGGACGAAGTCCGAAACTCGAAGGTATGAGGACAAACGCGAATGGCAGCAACGCGTAATGAGCGGCTTGTCCGAGTGAAACAATAATACAAGAAATCCGTGAGCAGAGGCACGAACGAAGTGAGAGGCGACAACGAAACAGCCACCGCGAAGGCGGTGGTGTTGCTGGTGGAGCGGTGCCGTTTATCGCGAACGGATATGTGCGGATTTTGTG
>CASFGU010000027.1 GCA_949294395.1 uncultured bacterium | reverse complement strand
TCTTCTCAAACAAAATTTATATACATACGGCTGCAGTATAAAAAGCTTAAGCCTTTTGCTAAGGCCGGTGTATCTACCCTTTTTGGTTCCCACTTTTCCCTTTTCTAAAAAAACGGTATCTCTCGATACCGTTTTTTTATTCTGATTGAATTGAAATATTCATAATTTCAATATCGTCATAATCAAGGTAAGCTGTCTGCATAAGGTTTCGGCCTGTCCTTATCGTAATTTCATTAGGCATATCAGGTTTTATAAGGTTATTCGGAATGCGGATTTTCTGGTTATCACCGTTTAACTGTATTTCTGCAATCTTATGACCGTTAAAATAGACCTCAGGCGGGCTTGCATAAGAATTTCTGATTTTATTCTGCTTGAGAGATCTTGCAAGTGCTGTATCAATTCCTATTATAGAACCTATTACAATATAATTTGCTTTTGTAAGCGTGTACGCGGCAAGAGTAAATATTTTTGTATAAAACGGTCCGACAGACTTTAATTTAAACTCGCCGGCATTTGCAGAATCGTTTGAAAAATTATCATCACCGAGATGAATCATAGCGGATTCAAGAAGAAGATCTGTTACATTACTTTTTTGAATCCCGACAATCATAGGTTTTGCGGCGATTTGATTATTTATTGTCAGAGAAAACGGCCTGTAACCATCTTTTTCAACTGACATGACAGTATCACCTTTTATATCCGCAGACAGTGTAAAATTGCCGTTACTGTCGGTTTTTGTCCGGTAATTCTTCTGCGGAAGCGATACTGTTGCACCTGAAACAGGCGACTGAGTAGCTGCATCTACAACCTTATTTCCGAGCCCCGTTGTCGACACCCCGCCTGTAAGCGCGTCTGCAAGGGCTGGGGATGAAATTATAACTAAACTTAAAATACTCAAAATTATTTTTCTCATAAACCCTCTTTTCAAATGAATATTAAAACACTCTTTTAAATAATAAAATCGCCCTGTTGCGCTATTAGATATAACAGCCTTGATATTTATTTTGTTTTTGCTAAGATAAAAATACACGGAAACTTGCCGATGTGATGAAATTGGTAGACGTGCTAGACTCAAAATCTTGTGAGGTTTACGCCTCGTGCCGGTTCGACTCCGGCCATCGGCAAATTTTTTAAGGCTCTTTCGGGAGCCTTTTTTGATGGCCGGTTCTCACCGGGCCGGTTCTACCTCTCGCAAAACGTGACATTTAGTCACCTTTTGCTCGGCACAGTGGCCATCGGCAAATTTTTAAGGCTCTTTCGGGAGCCTTTTTTGATGGCCGGCTCTCACCGGGCCGGTTCTACCTCTCGCAAAACGTGACATTTAGTCACCTTTTTCCATATTTATAGATTTATGTTAATTTTTGTAAAATAAATATCAAAAATTAAAATTTACAGACTTTTAAAATACAACAAAATTAAGTATGGAGAAATTTTATATGTTACAAACACCTTCTATTAATTACACAAACAGCAGAAATAATATTTCATTCACAGCACGCATCACAAAAGAAATGGTTGAATTAAAAAATGTCATGGCGCAGGACTCTTACTTAACAATGCAAGCGCAAAGACTACTCCGTAAAATGAACAATCTGATTGACGAAAAATGGATAGAACTTAAAAAGAAAAAAGCAGTTGGCATTATGCCGGAATTTGTGCATAAAGGGAAAAAAGATTCAACTATAACTGTAAAACCGCTTTACAACAATTTAAAAAATACAATTCTGCTACAGATAGAAAAAGATAAAAATATAGATAGAGTAATCATAGAAAGAAATGTTCCGCACGCATTTACCTATGAACACGCAGTAAGAACAGATTTTGGCAGCGCGACAACAAGGACTTTCGACAGCAGAAAAAATACAAACATAGAAATTTCACAGAAAGTTAACGACTTGATTGTAGAATACTTTCCGAAAATTTTACAACATAACCCGGAAGCAAAACCTTACATAAAATAAACCAAAGACTAAAAATGCTACGGTCATAAAAATCATAACATCTTTAAAAACTTGATTTTCGACAGTAATCGCTTAAATTTTACCGGTCAATTACAAAGAAATCCTTTCCAAGCCGTTCTTCAAGAACTCTAAAAATTTCAGAAAGAGGAATATTAATAGCCTCTGATAACCGCCATAACATAGAAAGTTTAGGGTCAATTAACCCGTTTTCTATCCTTGAAAGATTACCTGCATCCAGATCATATTCATAACAGAACTGCAGACGCGATTTTTCGGGATTTTTCTTAACCCTCAGAGCCGCGATTACCTGTCCGAACTCTTTATTTATTTGTAACGTTTTATGACTTTTGTATTGCATATATACATTATTACCTTTAGAAGTGTTATAATTATGTATATATACATAATTAACTGGAGGATTTTTTATGGTTTTTAACAAAATTAAAGCTTTTACACTTGCGGAAGTTCTTATAACACTGGGGATAATCGGAATTGTTGCAGCCATGACACTGCCTGCATTGATACAGAAAAATCAGGAAACAGAGCTAACAACAAGAGCAAAAAGAACATATTCCGAACTGAATCAAGCAATAAAGCTTTACGAAGCTCAAAACGGCACCCCCGGAGATATTAGGGGCTTATTTGAGGCAAAAAATGAAACAATAAACAGTACACAGCTTGCACAGGATTTTGCAAAATACTTCAGCGGTGCAAAGGTTTGCAAAAACAAGTCGGATAAAGGCTGCAGTCCTTATTATTACAAAATTGCATACGCGGCCCCTCGTGTTGACAGCACCGGTACATTGACCGAGTGGAACAACAATTTGCCCAAAATTATATTAAAAGACGGTGCGGTTATTGGAATACAACAATACAAATCATGTTACTGGGAGCAGACCTCAAACAAAACAGATGCTTACGGGAATATATTAAAAGATGAAAACGGGAACCCGTTAACAACTACAGCTATGAGCAGAATCTGCGCAGATATAATAGTAGACACCAACGGGCCAAAACGCCCGAACAAATTCGGGGCAGACGGATTTTCAATACAGGTACTTGCCACAAAAATAATACCTTCAAACTGGTCACCTATGGGCGGACAGAGTCTGAAAAGTTTGCTGACCAACGGCAAACTAATATTCACAAACTATAAATCTGGAGAAAAGCTGGATTTTTAACCGGTAGTTATGTCGGATTAGTAAATCTGACATACATTACTTTCTTAGCGCACAATTTTTAGGAACTGTAGTATTAGTTTTCGAAACAATAGCGGGAGCAGATGCGGGAGCGGGTTGAGAAAATTAATACTACTGTTCCTGTGTAAGCTCCTGAAACAAGTTCAGAATAGAACCCCCAACCTATAACCTCCAAAGTTTCCATTACAGGTAAGCCAGAACAGAAAATCGGCGGTAAGGGGAATTTGCTTAGTCGTTGGCGAGAATTGGATATTCGAGCCATACGAATAAGTATGCGGAGCTAACCCGATAAATTTTCTTATAGAAAATTCATCGGTTCAATTTCACAACCGCCGGTACACAAAAGTTTCCATTACAGGTAAGCCAGAACAGAAAATCGGCGGTAAGGGGAATTTGCTTAGTCGTTGGCGAGAATTGGATATTCGAGCCATACGAATAAGTATGCGGAGCTAACCCGATAAATTTTCTTATAGAAAATT
>CASFGU010000026.1 GCA_949294395.1 uncultured bacterium | reverse complement strand
TCTTCTCAAACAAAATTTATATACATACGGCTGCAGTATAAAAAGCTTAAGCCTTTTGCTAAGGCCGGTGTATCTACCCTTTTTGGTTCCCACTTTTCCCTTTTCTAAAAAAACGGTATCTCTCGATACCGTTTTTTTATTTGTTATTTAATTTTGTTTGGTATAAAATCTGTGTGAGGTAAAAAAGATGTTACAGGAATTTTTGTATTCAAAGATACACAGAGCCACAGTAACCGATGCCAACTTGAATTACGTAGGTTCAATTACTATAGATGAAGCTTTAATGAATGCTGCAAAGATTAAGGAATGGCAGAAGGTTGATATTTTAGATATAAATAACGGTGAAAGATTTCAAACTTATGTAATCAAAGGAGAGCCTGATTCCGGTTGTATATGTTTAAACGGTGCAGCTGCAAGAAAAGTTCAGCCGGGTGATAAGGTAATAATTATCTCGTACGCATATTTTGAAAGAGCGGAAGCCGAACGCCATACCCCGACAATTGTAATGGTGGATGATAAAAATAAAATAATTCATTAACTTGCGAAAAAACGGTAAATAAGTTATAATAAAAAAGACAGCGGAAAAGCCAAAGAGATGCTGAACTAAATTCAGGTCAGGCTCAGAACTTGCTTCAGGATCTGCAAGATAAAGAGTACACGAAGAGGAATATCTATAAATGTTTTCTCGAACACGCTCGCGCTAACCTCAAAATAATGTAGAACATTCCAAAATAAAAGTATATGTCATCCTGAACTTGTTTGCCTTCTTTTGCCGAAAACTTGTTTTTCGTGCAAAATGGCTCCCGGTGACAGGATCTCAAAAAGAAGAAAAAAGCAAAGGAGATTAAACAATGGAAAACGCAGGAATAGCAAGGATTTACGGGGGGGGGGGCAAGTAGTTTAAGCTCCTTAACCGGCACAGAACAAGGGTTGCAGGCAGCCGAGAGCGGCAAAGCCTTTAGCTGGCGTGCATTCTGGTGGTGGATGTTCGAGAAAAAATTCCCCCTGCACTCGAAAGAGGGTAATAACAAAACCTCCCTTCGTAAGGCGGATTGCGAGCAGAGGTCACTCTGCCGAGCAAACAATCCAGTGAATTGTTTTGCGAGAGGTATAGGCGAAGGCGATGTCGTTGCAGACCCGTTTAGTGCGAGCAACCAAGCCGGAGGCGGCACGATAGTGCCGGAGGGTTTACCATGTCCTCCCCTTGAGGGAGGACCGAAATCTGTGATTTCGAGGAGGGGTCTTAATTGTAAGGCAGAAATCCCAACCTACAATGAGCCTGTCGGATTAGTAACGGAAGTGCCGGAGGGAAACCCCTCACCCGAATTACTAAATTCACTAAGTTCATTAAGTAATTCTACCCTCTCCCTCAAGGGGCGAGGGAGAGTAAAGAATTCCCGCTTCACCCCTCACCCTTCACGCTTCACTTCCAGAAAGGCAGCTTTCACGTTGGCAGAAGTGCTTATAACCCTCGGGATTATCGGTGTGGTTGCCGCAATGACATTGCCGACTCTTGTGAATAATTATAAAGAAAAAGAGATTATAACTCAGGTCAAAAAGACTTATTCCTCGATAAATCAGGCGATTGTTCTTGCGCAGACTAAATACGGGACCCCGGGAGATAACAGCGGATTGTTTGCCGCAAGTAAAGACCATTTTGCAGTTACAAAAGAACTTGCAACGTATTTTAACGGCGCCCGTTACTGTGAAGCAGGGGCAAATGCAAAAGGCTGTAAAGACTTAAATTATAAAGTAAAGTATGCAACAAAGCAACAGTCATCATCCGGCAATATGGGTATGTCAACTGAGTTGCTGAATTATCCCAGAATCGTTTTAAATAACGGTGCTGTGCTGGCTATTCAGTCAAAAGAGAGCGGCTGCGATGAAGTTGAGGAAACCGGTACGTCTTTTAATCCGGACGGCACGATTAAAACAGATGAAGATGGAAATCCTGTCATCTGGACCAGAACAAGAGCAGTATGTGCGGGGATATTTTTTGATGTAAACGGTAATAAACTGCCGAATCAGTTTGGCAGAGATGTTTACAGGGTAGATGTCTACAGAGACAGAGTTGGTGACACAACCTGGGCTGCGTTTGGTACGCAGAGCCTGCATAATATTTTAATGGATAAGAAAAATCCGTTTGTATATGTTAATTACAACTCCGGCGATAAATTTGAATGGTAATAAGTTAAAACGACCGCAAAAGCGGTCGTTTTTGTTATCTGTAATTTGTAAATTGCAGCGGGTAATTGTATTTATCCTCATTCCCTCTGAGCATTTTTATTACTGCCTGCAAGTCGTCCTTGTCTTTTCCGGAAACTCTCACCTGATCGCCCTGAATTGAGGCTTGAACTTTTATTTTTGTTTCTTTAATATCAGCGACAATTTTCTTTGCAAGTTCCTGGGTGAGGCCTTTTTTAAGGTTATAAACCTGTTTAACCCTTCCTCCGAGGGCGTTTTCAATTCCCTGCGGGTCAAGAATTTTTATACTCAAATTCCGTTTTGCAAACTTTGATTGAAGAATATCGTAAATGTTTCTAATCTTCATCTCGTCGCTTGTTGTAACAGTAATAGCCTTGTCCGCCTCAAGTTCAATTTCGGAATTCGAATCTTTAAGGTCAAATCTTGAAGAAACTTCTCTTCGTGTCTGGTCAATTGCGTTAAGCAATTCCTGTTTGTCAAATTCTGAAACTACATCAAAACTGCATTCTTTTGCCATATAAATTCCCCCTTCAGTTTTTTATAAATAATAACACAAAAAATGCAGGATTAAAAGATTTTCTGCATTTAAAAATTTTTATAATCAGGTGACTTAACCCTGTTGCTGCAGTTATGGCTCTTATAGGGGGGGATCTTTTTTTTCGGAACATTAATTTTTTTTTTACCAGCTTTTCCCCCGGCTGTTAGGAATTTGCGGCTTTTCTTTCAGCAAACTTTTGTTTAAGTTTTTTTGCACCTTCTGATATTTTTTCTCCGGCTTTTTTAACTCCTCTGCCAATAGCTTTGAAAGGTGCTGCAATCCCTCGACCTGTAGCATTAACACCTTTTTTAATACCCCGTCCGGTTGCTTTGAATGCAGAAGCTATTCCGTTGCCTGTAGCCTTAAATCCGGAAGCTATTCCATTGCCGGCACTTTTAAAGGCGTTTTGAATGCTTTTCCAGAATTTTCCGCTCCCGCTGATTTGTCCTATTTGCACATGACTTTTGCCAAAACGTAAAAATCCCAGTGTTGCGAGCACCCCGAGTACGGCAATTGCTTTATAAAATACGTTAGTATCTTTTTTCTTAACTTTGTTCATCAGTTCAAGTTTGTCGGAATCCAGTTCATGACTTTTAAGAGAAGCCCCGCCGAGAAGGTTTGTGTTATAATGTACTCCGCCTAAAAACGGGTTCATAAGAGGTACAGGCATCATTTTCATGCTGCTTGATGCTATATCTGAATAAATACTGAAATCTGATGTCGACATTTTCCTTAAACTCCATTTTGCCCGAAAAATTTCTGTTATCTGTTGTGGAATTTTTGTGCGGCGCTAATTGATTACAGAAATTTTGTAATCAGTCCTACAGCCGCCAGAATAAGCAGTCCGCCCGCTTTTTTCATAAAGCTGATAACAGTTGATTTTCTTTTTTTAGATTCCGGCTTAACCGGTTCTTTTTCCGGTTCTCTGGCATCATCCAACCCTGTTACTGCAGGAATGCTGCCCAGAGAACAATCCCCCAGATCCTGATACGTCAATGACGCAGCTAAATTGTTTTCCCATAACCCCATGGTACTATCTCCGATTAATTTAACCCAACATATATATAAAGTTTATTTAATGAGAAAAATTTACTTTTCAATATTTTGATGTAAAGTTTTGTAAATATATTAAAACCTCACCACAACTGCATGGTGAGGTTTTACGTAAATATTATTTTAAATTAAAATTAATCAACTAACTGCTGCATAATTTCAAAAGGTTTTTCCGCAACTCTCATAGTTTCTTCGTCTATGATTCCTCTTTTGAGTTCGGTGAAAGTAGCTTTTCTGGAGTTGAATTTTTCTTTCAAAAACTCGTAAGAGATTTTCGGGTCACACTTGTCTCCGCATGTGAACAGGTCAACTGCAGCATAACCGAGTTCCGGCCAGGTGTGAATAGCCAGATGGCTTTCTGAAATAATAACAACGCCTGACACGCCGTAAGGGTTAAACATGTGGAAACATTTTTGGACAATAGTAGCACCACATTCAAGGGCGGCATCCACCATGTACTTTTCTACTTTATCAATACTGTTTAATGTGTTTGGATCACATTCAAAAAATTCTGCTAAAACGTGTTGTCCTAAGTGGATTTCTTTTTTGCCGTTTTCCTGAAACGCTGTAAATGGTGATGTTATTGCCAATTCATGTGCCTCCTTTTATACAATGTATATTTACCTTCATCAAATAATTGCTTTCGCAATAAACATATTACAATAAAAAACCAAAAATTTGTAAATTTAACACTTAAAAATTTGAATTTTACAAAATTTTTACAATAAATATGCCTGAAAATCAGATGGAATGTATCATACATACAGGTGATATTTGTTAATATTTTTTAATAAAACGGGGGCTTATATCGCAGTTTACACTAAAAAACGAATACATGTCACCCTGAACTCGTTTCAGTGTCTAACAGTATAGAGATGCTGAAATAAATTCAGCATGACACTATTTGTGCGTCTTGTGTAAACTGCGATATAAGTTTAATAAAAATTGTATTGTAAATTATTTATTTTATTTATAGAATTCTAATATGAACAAGATACTTGTGTGTGATGACGATGCAGCGATAAATGAACTTATAAAAGTTAACCTTGAACTTGGCGGATATAAAGTGATACAGGCATTTGACGGAACCACGGGTTTTGCATTGTGTAAACAGGAGATGCCGTCGCTTGTAATTCTGGATGTTATGATGCCGGAAGTTGACGGGTTTACGGTTGCGCAGAGGATAAGAAAAAACGACGCAACAAAAGACATTCCGATATTGATGCTAACAGCGCTTTCACAGTTGAATGATAAGGTTAACGGTTTTAATATAGGGGTTGACGATTATCTGGTGAAACCATTTGAGATGGAAGAATTGCAGGTACGTGTAAGAGCGTTGTTGAAGAGGACAAGACAGATACCTCAATCGGCTTCCACCCGAGAACTTTTGACGCTCGGCGAAATTACGCTTCTGCCTGAAACATACTCTGTTAAGATAGGCGAAAAAACTGCAAAACTTACCCCTATTGAATTTGATATTTTTAATCTTCTTTTTCAAAACCATGGCAATATGGTATCCTCGGCGCAGCTTTTAAAAGACATCTGGGGGTATGCACCGGATGATGACATTGAAACCATAAGAGTTCACATAAGACACCTGCGTTCAAAACTGGACAAAATCTCAGACGGCAAAAAATATATAGAAACAATCTACGGCGGCGGTTACAAATTAAATATTTAGCCTTCTTCGTCGAGGTTTTCTTTCAACTTGAGAAGTTTTTCGTAGATGATTTTTGCAAGCCTTATTGAATAGCTGCTGTCCTCGCCGTTTTCGCATGAGTATTCGAGTGCGTTAATCAGAGTCTTGTTTAGATCTATAATTTCATAAAGTTCAAACATCATAGTATTTTTCTTAACCTTTCTTTAAATTAATAAGATTTATAGTTGATAAATCGACTATAAACCTTATTAATTTATCATATAGGGCTAAACAAGTCAATAACTAATATAATGGTAGAATGGACGTAAGAAAAGAGATTAAAAAACTTCTGGCAGAAGAAGCTGATACATTAACGAATATAGCCGAACAGATGAGCGCGGTATCGGCAAAACCTGTTACAATGAATAATCTTTCAAAAAAGCTGCGAAAAGGAACAATTAAATTTGCAGAAGTTCAGTTGATAGTGAACCTTCTCGGGTATGATGTGAAATTTGAAAAGAAAAAACAGTAAATTTATTTACTGTTTTTCCTGTAATTATATAGAAAAATCCATTAAAAATGGTTAAATTTGCCACCATGGACTTGTTTCAGAGTCTTGCCTGCAGTTTTTCTCTTTGTTGAAGTTATTTATTTCCTAAAAAATCCTGCCAGTAGTTTTTTCCGCTTTCAGTAGGGTGCGTATCACTCAAAGCAAATGTTGCACAGGAGTATTGCCCCATATCTTTGGAGGATTGCTGGCAGTATTCAGATGCAGGCACAAAAGCAGCGTTTCCTCCGCCGCTGCTAAATGGCGGATTATTTTTGTGTTCCTGTCCCATAGGAATAACAAAACCGTCAGTAGTGAATTCAAAAAGGAAAATATCAATACCGTATTTGTTCGGATTTTTTTCTCCGTTTATATCAACGCATATTGTGGGGCCGTTTACGCCGGCTGCAGGAGGATCATTAAATGTATAAACCCTTCCCGAAATATCCGACCGGAAGCCGTAGTTATCACAGTGGAGTTTCACCTCCTTGCCTTTTATGTTATGAACCGGATAGGGCATAGTTGTCAGGTATGAGTTATTTTCATCTGTATCATTAAATGTCCAGTCGTCATAAGACTTTACTCCTTTCATGTATTTAGGTAACTGAGATAAAAATTTAGTCATACTGTTGCCTGCAACATATTCCGATACAGAAATTCCGTTGTCGTTGTAGAACAGTCTTGCGACCTGATTAAGCTCAGTGTAAGTTTTTTTGAACTGAGTCTGGAGTTCTTTGTTGTTGGTTTTGTTCACAAGTGCCGGCAGAGTCATCGCGGCAACCACACCGATAATTCCGAGGGTGATGAGGACTTCCGCCAGAGTAAAACCGGATTTTCGGTAGGGCGCCGTGTGAGCGAAAGCGAACCCAGCCCGTAAGGTGTCGGAAAACCACGCTTTTCCGACATCCCGAATAATCCGGATAACGGCTTTTCTTCGGGTGAAGCATGAAGGATGAGGGGTGAAGCTCTGTTCCCTCTCCCCTTGAGGAGCAAAGCGAACAGGCGAAGAATTCGCCTTGTGAGCCTGCTTCCGGAACACAGTGCAGGTGAGAGGGCTAGGGTGAGGGGTTAATTTATTAAAGACTTCAGGACGATAAGGCGCTAAGAGAGGATGTCGGAACCCCAAAAGACCCCACCTCGAAATCGAAGATTTCGGTCCTCCCTCAAGGGGATGACAAGAAAAACTGTAGGTCGGATTTACCAATCCGACAGGTAGAACTATATCATTCTGAAACGAAAATCGTTGCGTCTCACAAGAGTAGTGACTGTTCAGAATCTCTTTGTTATGAGATCCTGTCACCGGGAGCCATTTTGCACGAAAACAAGTTTTCGGCAAAAGAAGGCAATCAAGTTCAGGATGACATGTTCTGTTGTCCTCATATCGCCTTATAGCCTTATCGCCGGATAGCCATATTGCCTTTCTAATAGCGCCCGCAAAGGAAAAAGATTTGAAAAAATCAAAGCGCTTAATATACTCTAAAATTGTCCGCCGGAAACCATTGTCCTGAGCGGATTTACAGAAGGTCGAGGCCCCCCCGCCGGGGGGGTTGTGGAGCGGTTGCGGTGGGGTGGGGGGGGGGGTCCTGGGTTGTGATGTATGTTTTGATGTTTTGTGGGGTGTTTGGGTGTTGGAAGCGGGC
>CASFGU010000025.1 GCA_949294395.1 uncultured bacterium | reverse complement strand
GGAATTTCATCCAGAATACGCCACTTTTTCGGAACAATTTCACTGAATTGCAAAAGGAAATGCCGCAAAGCCGATGCCTGAATTTCAACGTCATCAGTCACAACCGCACAGCAAAATTTGTCATCGTACACAAAACATCTGCAATCTTTGACTGACTTATGTTTTTTTAAGTTGTTTTCCATCTCGTCAAGTGAAATTCTTTTCTCCTGAATTTTCACAATCCTATCGGAGCGTTTCTTCAGGATAAAATTATTTTCAGAAAGTTTTTCAATTAAATCATTCAAAATAACCTCGCCGGACGGGAAAAATTCCGATTTAACAATAATTCTTCCGTCGTCTGTCGCATCAACTTCAACAGCATCAAAAACATTAAAAATATCACTGCCCCGTTTCCAGCCGATGTCGCCGGTTTCAGTGCTTCCATAAATGTCGATAACTTCCGTAAATCTGCTGTAATAATCATAAAGTTCCGGCTTCATTTTTGCTCCGGCAAGAAAAATCTTCTCAGGTGAATATTCAAACTCAAAATCGTATTTTGCAAGCTTTTCCATAAATGAAGGGGTTGAAATAAGAATATACTTATCTTTAATATTCAAATGTTCAGGAAACTCAACTTTTTTGCGATTAATTTTATACCCGCCAAAAAACGGAAGAATAAAATTAAAAGTCATCCCGAAACTATGTGCGGAAGAGGTTGTCGAGGCAATCATATAATCCCCTGAAAGATTAAATTCATCAATAACGGACTGTGCTTCCGCCTCAAAATTATAAAGAGTTTTCATAATATTTTTCGGAACACCTGTAGAACCTGACGTAAAAAGGTTCACCTGAATTTTCGCCGCGTCAAAATCTCTTATAAAAGAATCCTTGTTCATTTTAGGTAAAGTTTCTCCCTCTACCTTTTGTCCTCCCCTTGCGGGAGGACCGAAATCTTTGATTTCGAGGAGGGGGTTGTAACCGGAAATATCCAAATTTTCCTCAAAAGTATCTTCCGGCGCATCAGGCAGAATATATTCAAAATCCAGCAGAGAAAGACGGGTTCTATCTGTCAAAAGATGAATATTTTTCCGCGCAAAAACAGCCGCAAAAAAGTTCACCGCAAAATCAAAATAATTCTCGCATAATAATACAACATTTTCTTTTTCGGATTTTTCAAACGCCTTTGTCTGCCCAGCAACGTATCTTTTAAATTCGCCGAACGTCATATCAGGGTTTACGAAAACCGTCCAATCATCATATTTATCAGTAAAAAATTTTTCAAGAATCATTTTTGATATTTTTTCCTTAAAACTATTCTCACAATATATTCAACCGCAAACATAGTTCCTAATGCAAGATAAGAAATAAATCCGTTATAAAGCGCCCACCATTTTTCCGCCATAAAGACAGTTGCGATTGATATAGAAAGGTTCAAAAAACAAAAAATGCACCACACATATGTCAACCTGCGGGTATAGTTTTTCGTGAAATCATCCAGCGTACCGCCTTCCAGCATTTTTGCAAATTTTTGAATAACGGTTTCTTCAGAAAACGACGACACAAGAAATACCGCAAATGCTGTAAAATTAGCAATCACAGGGTAGAATTTCACCGCAAAAAAATGCGTATAATGGAACAGCAAAATTACGCAAAGCGTCAAGAAAAACGGAAGGATAAATCTCAATTTCATTTCAACAATTCTTCGATTGCATTAACAACATCATTGACGGTACGGATTTTTTTGAAATTTTCCGGCGCAATTTTTTTATCGGTAAAATACTGAAGCTTAACTGCAAGATCAACAGCGTCAATACTGTCAAGTTCAAGATCTTCAAAAAGATTTGCTTCCGGCTTGATTAATTCCCCGTCAATTTCAAAATCCTCAACAAGAAATTCTGTTATTTTATTCAAGATTTCTTCGCGTGTAAAAGTCTTACTCAACCTTATTACTCCTGATAAAGTCCGCAATTGTTTTTACGGAATAAAAATACTCGTTGTTTTCTTCTTTTTCTGAAGAAAGTGTTAAATTATATTTTTTCTTTAATGCCATACCGAGTTCTAAAGCGTCAATGGAATCAAGTCCCAATCCGTCGTTGAAAAGCGGGGCGTCATCTTCTATATCGGAAGGCTTAATATCTTCAAGTTCCAGAGATTTTATTATTAATTCTTTAATTTCGTTTTCCAGAGTCATCTGCTTAATTCCTTTAATAAATTTATACCCCAAGTGGAAATTAAAGTCAATTTATACATTCTTTTATGCGGGCGGTTATATGGTTGCGGAGTTTTATGCCGGTGAGTTCCGGCGAAAAATCCGATAATTTTATCTCCGGCAGAACAGTTAATTTGTAATTCACGGGTTTTGTACCCGCATCCAGCGGCGAATGGTTTTTGATAAGAAAAGGGTAATCCGTCTCAATCCTCACCGGCACAATATCCACACCCGCCGCAATCGCAATTTGCGCAGCACCTTTATGGTATTTCACATCATCCCCCGGCAGTGTCCTTGTTCCTGTCGGGAAAATTACGATATTATACCCGTATTTTAAGGCTTCTGTTGCGGATTTTTCAAAGATTTCAGGTTCAACATCATTAATTATATAGAGTGATTTTACAATGTTTCGCATAAAAGGATTTTTTAAAAGGCTTTTTTTTGCAAGACAAAGGGAAGGCGGCATATTCCCGATTAAAAGAATAATATCAATCAAACTCGGATGAGATGCCACAATAATTTTGCCTGTTATACCGGAAAGTTTCCCGTCGATATGCACCTTGATTTCTCCTGAAACTTCCATCACTCCTATAAAAAATTTCCACGAATCATGGATAATTTTTGCAAATTTTTGTCTGCGCTCACTCCCTTTATAAAAAATCCCGAGCAGAGGAAAAAGCACGCAGCCGATAAACATGGCGCCGAGCGCAAAAAAACTCATTTCAAGTATTACAAGAACAGCCCTCAAAATTCTCATCTTCGTTTAACCATATATAAACCGCTGACAAATCGGTTGGTCTTACCTTCCAAAAATGCTTTCAAATCTTCAAAACCGTCCTGCGGCGGGAAATTTTCAGTATTTTCGCACAATAAAAATTTACCCTCTTTATGAGGAGTTGTCAAAACAGAAATACTTTTTACCCCGCCGAGGCTTTCTGTGTAGCAGAACAGAGATTCTCCCGAAACCACACTCTCCAGAAATCCGGCAGAAAGAGTTCTGTCACCTGCCGAGATTGAATTATACGCTGTTTTTATTTTTTCTAATAAAGAAAAAAGCCCGACCGTCGCGTTGTGGACGGATGAACTGAAACCGGCAGGCGAAACTTCGCCATCCTCTTCTCTCTGCGCAATAAGTTTTTCAACGCGTTCAATATCGCCGTAGCAGGAGGCAAAAACAAGGTTCGGATTTGTGCCGTTTTCATAAGCGTTATATAGCGTATAAAGTCCTGCACGCCCGAATTTATTCAGCTTACGCCTTAAAAGCATAGGGATAAATGAAACTTCAATTTCATCACCCTGGGCGTAAGAAAACTTTTTTATATCAAAAATAACTTCGTTCATGCTATTATATTAACACAGAGGAAAGATGATTACGATAACAAAAACAGGTGCAATTTGTTCACTGGGAGAAAATTCTGAGGAAATTTTCTCAAACTGTGCTGCAGGAAAACTTCCGGACCTCAGAATTACGGCAGAACTCCCTGAAATCACGGATGACAAATATAATATCCGCTGCAACAGGCTTCTCCTGCACTGTGTTAATCAGATTAAGCCGGAACTTGACCGGTTTTTAAACAAATACGACCGGAAAAAAATTGGTGTTGTAATTGCCACCACCAATACAGGGATTGACAGGTTTGAGGAAACTAAAAATCCGGAACACTTAAAAATGAGTAACCCTGCGGAATTTTTAAAAGATTACCTCAAATTGGAAGGCTTTTTCTGCGGTGTATCAACGGCATGTTCATCAGGGATAAAAGCGTTTTCTACCGCGAGAAAACTTATCAGTTCAGGCATTTGTGACGCCGTAATCGTCGGAGGAACGGATGAAATTTCAAAATTTCCGCTTGCAGGCTTTGCCGCGCTGGAAGTTTTATCAAAAGAACGCTCGATTCCGTTGAGCAAAAACAGAAAAGGCATGAATATCGGAGAAGCCGCAGCGCTGTTTCTTGTGGAAAAAGACGCCGCAGACGGAATAAAAATCCTCGGTATCGGTGAAACCTCCGACGCCTACCATGCGGCAACCCCTGACCCTGAAGGCACGCAAGCCGCAAGCGCAATGGAACTTGCACTTAATGAGGCAGGATTGACGCCCGAGAAAATCGATTACATAAATCTCCACGGCACAGGTACTGTTTCAAATGACTTAATGGAAGCAAACGCTGTTTATAAAATATTCCAAGACAAAGTTCCGGTGAGCGCCACAAAACCGATGACAGGACACTGCCTCGGCGCGTCAGCCTCCATTGAAACCGCGCTTTGCTGCATTATGCTTGAAAAAGGTCAGGCTTTCCCGCACATTTACGATGGCGAATACGACCCGAAACTTCCGCCGCTCAAGCTTGTACAAAAAAAAGATACAACAGAACGCCTCAATTATATTATGTGCAACGCCTTCGGCTTTGGCGGCACAAACGCAGTTATGATTTTAGGAAAATAAATGAAATACGATTTAGAAAAAATATTACCGCATAATCACCCGATGATACTCATTGACGACATTGAAGAAATCAATCTCGAAAATGGCAGCGTCACAACCACAGTCACAATCCGCGAGGACAGCGTCTTCTTTGATAAAGAACTCGACGGAATATCTTACGTCACAGGAATTGAATTTATGGCGCAGACAATCGGGTGCTATTCTCATTTCAAATCCGGTGAAGAAGAACCGTCCATCGGATTTCTCCTCGGAACGCGCTCTTACAAATGCAATATCGACAAATTTGAAAAAGGAAAAACCTACACAATTAAAGCGGTTGAAATTTTCGGCGACAATGAACTTGTTTCCTTTGAGTGTTTTATTTATAATAATGATATAGAGTGCGCAAAGGCAGCAGTCAACGTATACAAGCCCCAAAACGCCTCTGATTTCCTGAATAACGGAGTATGAGAGTAATGGAAAAACAGGTTTTAATCACCGGTTCAAGCCGCGGAATAGGAAAAGCTTCCGCCTTATATCTTGCAAAAAACGGTTATAATATAGTATTACACTGTAACAAAAATATGGAAAAAGCCCTTGAAGTTCAAAAAGAAATTGAAACTTACGGCGTGAATGCAAGAATATTGCAGTTCAATGTGAAAGACCGCGAAGAATGCAGGAAAATTCTGACGGAAGATATAGAAAAAAACGGGATTTATTACGGTGTTGTTTTGAATGCAGGAATCGCAAGAGATAACGTTTTCCCTGCAATGGAAGATAATGAGTGGGACGACGTTATCGGAACAAACCTCGGCGGTTTTTATAATGTCCTCAAACCCATTGTCATGCCGATGATTCAAAACAGGGTTAAGGGAAGAATTATTGCAATGTCCTCAATTTCAGGGCTATCCGGAAATCGCGGGCAGGTAAACTACAGCGCCTCAAAAGCAGGAATTATCGGAGCTGTTAAGGCTTTAAGCTTAGAACTTGCAAAACGCGGAATTACTGTTAACTGTATTGCGCCCGGGGTGATTGAAACCGATATGATTAAAGATTTGCCGGTGGATGAAATGAAAAAACTCATCCCAATGAAGCGCGCCGGAAAACCCGAAGAAGTCGCAAGCCTTGTAAATTACCTTATGAGTGAAGATTCCTCCTATATTACAGGTCAGGTAATCTCCGTCAACGGAGGACTTTACCTATGAAAAGAGTCGTTGTCACAGGTATGTCGCAAATAAGCCCTCTCGGCGCCACAAGAGAAAAAGCTTTTGAAAAACTTTTAACCTTCAAAAACTGCGTAAAATATCTTCCGGAACTTGAGCAGTATACAAGGCTAAACACACGCCTCGGCGCGCCTGTAGAAGATTTTGTAATCCCGCCGCATTATACGAGAAAAGTTATGCGCACAATGGGCAGAGTAGGCGTTATGAGCGTTGTGAGCGCGGAAGAAGCTTTAGAAGATGCCGGATTACTTGGTGATGCTATTATCACAAACGGCGAAACCGGCGTAAGCCATGGCTCCTCTACAGGCTCTTTAGATACCCTCATAGATTTCTATTCAATGATGGTGGATAAAGAGGTTAAATGCGTAACCTCCGGCAGTTACGTCAAAATGATGCCTCAGACAACCGCAGTTAATATTTCGCTCTACTTTAAAACAACAGGACGGCTCATCACAACCTCAACTGCCTGCACATCAGGTTCTATGGGAATAGGTTACGCCTATGAAGCCATTAAAAACGGCTATCAGACAATTATGATTGCAGGCGGCGCAGAAGAACTCCACCCGACACAGATTGCAATATTTGACACCTTATACGCAACCAGCCAGAAGAATGCGACGCCTGAAATTACACCGGCTCCGTTTGACAAAGACAGGGACGGACTTGTAATAGGAGAAGGCGCTGCCACAATGATTCTGGAAGAATACGAGCACGCTAAAAAACGCGGTGCAAAAATCTATGCGGAAATAATAGGTTTCGGCACCTCAACCGACGGAACCCATATTACAAGCCCTAACCGCGACACTATGAAATCAGCACTTGCGCTTGCCCTGAAAGATGCTGGAATTTCACCGGACGATATAGGCTACTTAAATGCCCACGGTACGGCAACAATTCAGGGGGATTTAGCGGAAACCAACGCAACTTACGACATCTTTAAGCGCGCGGTTCCGACAAGTTCCCTCAAAAGCTACACAGGTCACACTCTCGGCGCCTGCGGCGCGGTGGAAGCTGTTTTGACAATTGATATGGCACATAAAAAATGGTTCTGCCCTACAATTAATCTCAATAATGTTGACCCTGAATGCGGAAAACTCGACTACATAAAAGGTCAGGGTCGCGAAATTGATACGTCTATCGTTATGTCAAACAACTTCGCCTTCGGCGGAATAAATACTTCGCTTATATTCAAAATAAACGTGTAGTTTGTTGAATTATTTGTTTAGATATTTTTGCAGTATTAATTTTTTAAGCGCTCTGGAGTAAGGTGCCTGCGGAGTAATTTCAAGAACTTTATCCAGTGTTGCAACAGCACCTTCATAGTCCTTTAATTTTTTCTGCACAACTGCTTTAAAATATAGTGCATCGACGAATTTTATATCAAGTTCTGCTGCTTTTGTTAAATCAGTGAGTGCCTGTTTTAATTCATTCTCATCCGGATTGTCAAATGCAAGGATAGTCTGTGCTCTGTTATAATAAGCATCAATCATATCAGGTTTAAGTTCAATCGCTTTAGTGTAATTCTCATAAGCTGCCTGAAGCTGATTAAGATTGTGAAAGACTACTGCTTTTGAAAAATAAGCAAGTGCGTAATCCGGCTTGAGTTCTATTGCTTTATCAAGAGCCTCAAGAGCTTCATTAAAATCTCCGGTGTTTGTTTTTTCAATTCCGAGATTTGTGTAATATTTGTAATCGTGTTCGTCTGTCATAATATCTCCTGTCAGAATAGTATCTTAAAATACCTGTCTTTACAATACTAAAATATCTAATATTCTGCCTGCTCTTTTGTCTGATGAAAAATTTTATTTATTTTTTGATAATCATTTTGTCATGAATAAAGTCAACAAATTACTGGAAGCCACAGGGCACAATACTCATCTACATTACGACAAATGGAGCGAAGAGCACATGTATGTTTCAGGAAACAAAAAGTGGATTGCTAATATTCTTCCCTGCGAGCTGTTAAATAGAAGTGTTAAGCAGGCTGTCGAATCTCTTGTAACCCTTTGCGAGTGTCGGGAATTTTTTAAAACTTTTCCTGATAATATTGAAACTCCGGATTACGGTGACAAATGGGGACGGCTTGCAAATTATATAGAAATTAACAACCGCGCAATAGCTGAAATGCACGGCAATGAAACCAAAAACGGGATTTTAAGTTCAATAAAATTATTGCCGGCAATTCCGCCTTCTGCAAAAAGCTGGGCAAACTGTGTTATTTTATCGCAGATTTTCCCGAATATATTCGGCGACGGTTTCAATAAAGGCCCGTTTGAGGAAAATTCAATTTACGGAGTAAAACTTAATACCGCCTACAGCGGGAATATTATTGATTATGCAATATCTGATAAGATTTCTCCTGAGGAGCAGTTTATGGCGTTTAATGACCTTGCGCATTTTCACGGGCTTAAGACAGGCTTCAGAACTGTTATTTCAGCAGACCAGATTAAGGTTGAATATCAGGACAGAGAAGAAGGCTTTGACTGGTGCAATCCTGAACATCAGGAAATCTTTATTAACGAACATGTGAAACTCGTGAAGCTTGGATTTGAAGCGATTTTTGTGGATTCTGCCAAACATATAGGTGGATATGACTGCGAAAATTACACCGGTGTCGGGGATTTACCTGAATACGCTCAAATGCAGTATATTCTGGAACAGATAAGGGCACGCTCGGGCAAAACAACACTAAGCTTTGTTGGAGAAAAGTCTACAGGTGATTTTGAAAGATACAAAAATCTCGGGCTTACATCCGGTACTGCATTTGTTCCGCCGGATGACTTTGAAAATGTAAAGCAGTGGTCTGAAAAGTTTAAGTATTCACGGGAATACGCTCCGGGTATTGAAGTTTCAAATGATAACGATGAAGGCGGCTCAAGATATGAGGACAGACTGAACAGGATTCATACATGTCTTTTCGGCTATGAATATGCAAGCGACAAGCTTCCGAGCTTTATGCAGATGGAAGATTTGTTTCCGCTCAGATACGATACAAGCACCCACCATCTTATGATGACTAATCCTTCCTATTCAATAGACGGAACACCTGAAAGCCACTGGAAAAATCTTTTCACAAAAGAGGACGGCAGGGCTTATAACGCTAAAGCAGGAGACCTTTTTGCACGTGCGCTTAATTTGTGATTAAGTATAAGGGGTTCTGGTAATAACGTCGCGTCCGTGAGAATCCATGCCGCCGGACGGAATAAGGCTAAATTTTTCAGCCGCTCTGTCAATCTCCGGCAGAAGCGAAATTGCACGCTCTCCAAAATATGAACCGTAGTAGCCTTCATAAAACATTGCTTTTTCTCCGCCTGCTGATTTGAAGTTTTCAAAAATATTTGTAAAAATTTCCTCCGGAGAGCTTTTTATGCAGTTGATATTAATTCTTGCGGGATGTGCAACAGCCATAACTCCGTATTCAAGTGTGGAAATGAATTTTACGGTTTCTTCAAAAGATGAAAAGGCAGCGGTAGTAGTTTCCATTGTAGGGTGCGCTTTTTCGTAGATAGATTGAGCTTTTTGAAGCATGTTTTCTATTTCCTGCGGAACAGGAGGTAATTCTTGCCCTGTGTATTTTTCAAGAGCTTTTTTATAAGCGATGCAGTACGGCGCAGAACTTCTGAAAAGTTCTTTATATTTTTTGACGGGCTTTTCGTATGTGAAATCCGGATTTTCAATGTAGTAATTATGTAGAATTTTCGCGGTTGTGTACTTCATAAGCGGCCGCCTTACTTCATCAAAGCCTTTTGCAATCATTTCATGAACCAGGGCCGCTTCCGAAAGCGTAAACTCAAATCCTAAATCCTTTGAAAGTGCACGGTTAAGTTCGTCAAGTGTTTTTTGAGTTAATTCAAGTTTCAGCCGGCTTTTTTCTTTTAAAAATTCATCAAGTTGTCCGTCATAAGGATTTATACCGTAAACAAGCAGATGTATCGAGTTAGGGGCAGTTTGATGTTCAAGTTTTGTTTCAACTGTGGAAATTTCAAGCCCCGGTACAAATTTTAAGTGCTGAAATCTGTCAGGATTATCTCTGAATATTTCAAAGGCTTTTCTTGCTCCGTTAATGGTGTCGTGGTCGGTTATTGCCAGCATAAATTGTGAATTAAAACGGAAATTATACTTTGCTATGGCTTCTGCGTGCAGTAAAAGCTGTTCTGTTTTTCCGGCACCGTCAGAGTTTCTAGTGTGTACGTGCAGGTTTGCTTTAAAGTTTCCGCTTTTCAGAATGCGAAAGTCGTGGCTGTCCTGAACATATTTATCCCTGCGCATCCCCGGCATGAAGTTTTCCCTGTGCAGAGAACTTACAAAACTCTCGAGTTCTTCCGCACCGCAAATTCTTTCACAAGCCAGTTCTTTTTTGTATTTCTCATCCATAATTTTATTTTTACACGAAAATAATCTTGCAACAATTCTGGTAAATATACGTCAACTAATTTGTACAGAACCTGAGCATAGTAAGATTAATTATCTTCAATGCTGCGTTCTCAGTGTTACAGCGTAATGCTGTAATAATTGTTGGAATTGTGAAGATGAGAGAGGTTTATCTATGAATCCGGAAACTACTACAACAAAATGTCTTGATGCGCTATACAGTGATTTTACAACGACTGTGGCGGCAGAGGAGGAAAATATTCACTCCTTTGAGGATGACGGGCTTGAAAATGATGCCCCGGTTAAAACTTTCAGTTCTATAGCTAAAGAAGATGATATTTTGCAGATGTACCTGAAAGATGTCGGCAAAATCAAACTTTTAAACTCCAGAGAAGAACGCCAGCTTGGAAGAGAAATTAAAGAAGGCGGGGATAAAAGTGCTGAAATAGCTAAGCGTAAACTTGTTCAGGCAAATTTAAGACTGGTTGTGAGTATTGCAAAAAAATATATAGGACAGGGCGTGCTGTTTATGGATTTAGTTCAGGAAGGCTCGCTCGGATTGATTAAGGCAGCGGAAAAGTTTGACTATTCAAAGAATTTTAAATTTTCGACCTATGCAACATGGTGGATTAAGCAGACGATTATGCGCGCCATTGCTAACAACTCAAAGACAATCAGAATCCCCGTCCACATGGCAGATAAAATCCGTAAATACAAAAAAATGTATTCTTATCTTACATTTGAACTCGGGCGGGAACCTTCCGATGCCGAGATTGCGGAAAAACTCGGGCTTACCGTAAAAAATATTCAGTCGGTAAAAAAGGCAATTATAAAAGAACCAATCAGTCTGGAAACTCCTGTAACCGATGATCTGTGTGTAGGTGATTATATTGAAGATAAAAGTTATAATTCACCGGATGTTCAGGCTAAAAACAATGCAATGAAAGGCAGCATTAACAATCTTTTAAGCACCTTAAACGAGAGAGAGCAGAAAATTATTAACTGTCGTTTTGGTATAAACGGCGAGACCCAGATGACGCTTGAGCAGCTCGGAAGGGTTATGGGATATTCTAAAGAACGAATCAGACAGTTGGAGGATATTGCGCTTACCAAAATCCGGCATAAAAAAGAACTGAGGCATTTCAGAGATTTTATTGAGGATTAAACTTTTCAGGCGGCATGTAAAATGTGCCGCCTTGTCTTGTCTTGTCTTGTCTTGTCTGAAAAGTCAGGCTTTAGGCATTAACAAGTGATTTTGCAAATTCAATGGACTGCTCGTTAATCTCGCCTCCGGCAAGTTCAGCCAGCGCCTTAATCCTGTTTTCACCGGTAAGTACATAAACTTCAACCTTTGTTTCATCAGCCTGTGATTTTCTGACGTAAAAATGTTTGTCGGCCTTTGAAGCGATTATAGGCTGGTGCGTAATCAGAATAATCTGGTGGTATTTTGAAAGATCTTTAATCTCATCTGCAACGCTCTGCGATGCCTTACCTGAGATACCGGTGTCTATTTCATCAAATATTACGGTATCAATATCATCGGACTGGGCAAAAATCGATTTTATGGCAAGCATTACACGCGAAATTTCACCGCCCGAGGCAACTTTTGCAAGCGGTTTCAAATCTTCCGACACATTTGTGGATATTAGAAATTCAACGTTATCCGCCCCGTCAGATGAAAGCTCTTTCGATGTGACACTTATTTCAAATCTGGCTTTTGGAAGCTCCAGCTGCTCGAGTTTTTCCTGTATGTAAGCAGAGAGAACTTTTGCATAATCCTGACGCTTTTCCGTAATTACAGAGGCTTTTTCTACAAGTTCCAGGTGAATTTTGGAAACCTCTTTTTCAAGTTCCTCAATATTTTGTGTTGAAAATTCAATTCCGGCAAGTTCATCGGCGAGTTTCTGTCCGGTTTTAATTACTTCGGCAAGGCTCCCGCCGTATTTTCTTTTTAGTTTGTCAAGCAGAAAAAGCCGTTCCTGAATTTCATTGAGCCTTTCTGTGTCGTTATCAAGGTTCTGGCTGTAGTCGCGAAGTTCAGAACCTGCATCATGAAGCCTTTCTATTGCGTCAATAAGGTTTTGTTCGAGTTCTTCAAGATTTTTGTCCATAGAGGCTGCTTTTGAAATATTTTGCTTGATTTTGCCGAGAGCTTCCATAATTGAGCCGTCGTCGCCGTTTATCGCCCAGTAAGAGGCGCCTGTTAGTTCTTTCAGCTTTTCAGCGTTTTCAAGAACTTCAAGTTCGTTATTGAGTTCTTCATCCTCTGTTTCTGATTGAATTTCAGCGGCTTCAATTTCATTTACCTGAAATTTTAAAAATTCTATCTGAGATTCTGTGGTATCTGCGGAGTTCTTTGCCTGCTCAAGAAGATTTTTTGTATCAAGATATTTTCTGTAAAGTGTTCTGTATTCCTCAAGGTTGCTGCCGTAAACATCTTTTGCATAGTTATCAAGCAGGGTTATGTGGTATTTCGGCTGCATAAAAACGTATGTCTGGTGCTGAGAATGTATATCCAGAAACAGCGATTTTATCTGTTTTAAAAAGTCCTGATTAATGAGTGTTCCGTTGATGCGGGTTCTGACGGAACTCTGTGTAATTTCTTTTGAAAGAATTATTTCAGTGCCGGCGTCATCAATACCGTATTCTTCAAAGAGTGGTTTGAGATTATGCTTGCGGTTTTCTATTGTAAGTTCAATAACAGCCTTGTCGCAGCGGGTTTTGATAACTTCTTTTGATACGCGAGGTGCAAACGCTAAATCGATTGCGCTTATCAGAATACTTTTTCCGGCACCCGTTTCACCGGTAATTACGTTCAATCCTTCGTGAAAATTCGCAGTGAGCTCGTCTATTAAAATGTAATCTTTTAACTTCAGCTGTTTAATCATACTTACAGAATAGCGCAAAACCCGAAACGGCGCAAGATTTTACATTTGCTTAAAAATTTTAAAGATTGTAAGGATAGTCCTCTTTAAATTCCCAGTTGTCATATTCTAAAAGCACCGAGCAGTATTTTGCATCTTTCTTGCATTCCTGATAAGCCTGTTCTCTTGTGGTTATAGATGCCTTGTGATAAGTACACCATCCCTTTTGTGTACACCATGCAACAGCGGTTGTATCGCATGCAAGAAATACAAACTGGTCAAATCCTGCTTTATTAGGTCTTTTGTCGCCGTTTGTGTCAAAGTAAAAATCCATGCAGTCGCCTCTCATAATACGTACTAAACTTCCATCCGCAAAGTACATTCTGCCGTAATGTTTTCCGTCATCACCGCCATATGAATCTATTTTTAGATGTTTAAGATATGGTGCAAAGTATTTTCTTACAAAATCTTCCGGTACCATGGAAGTATCCCAGCTGCTTATAGCCCCGTTATCATTCTGAGAAAGTATAACTACCTGTGCCATCATAGAATTAAATTTTTTAAGCCTTGCAGTTGCTTCCTGTCTTTTATATTTTGCAACAACTGCGGGAAGCGTCATTGCTGCAACAATCCCGATTATACCGAGTGTAATAAGAACCTCGGCAAGTGTAAAAGCTTTTTTCATCTTATCCCCTTTATTTAATTAAATTTATATATTTATTATAAACGTATTAATTTAATTATGTCAACTAATTTATTTAATTTTGTAAACTAAAGGATTTAATATGCAATGATATTTATATGAGAATAGTTACAGAGTTGAAAGAAGTTTTGTATCAGAAGGGGTTGACGCTTAAATTTGTTGCAGAAGAGCTCGGTATACGTCTTGGTAAAACGTATACTCTTGCTAACCTTTCAAACAAACTGCGCAACGAAACTATCACATATCGTGAAATGAAAATCATAGCAGATATTATAGGATGTTCTCTGGAGCTTCGTGACAAAAAGTGATGGAGTGGTTATTTTTCAAGCACTTCCGCTACAAGTAAAGTCTCCAGCAGCGGGTTTTCTTCAGGTTTTATAATTCTGAAGGTGTAGTTTAAATTCCAGCTTTCAATTAGAGGCTTTATGTGCATGTAATCGTCAAAGCTGTGGTAAATACTGATTAACAGTGCAGGCTTCTGCGTTTTTATGGTATTTTCTGCACCTTGTAAAAACTTCTGCTCATAACCCTCTATGTCTACTTTTATTAGTCCTACGTCAATATTATGATTTTGAACATAGCTGTCAAGCGTAGTTGCGTTTATTGTTTCTGAGTTTTCGTATTTTACGGCAGTTGTTGTTTTGCCTGAGGTGCAGCCGGTTACATAAAGGACATCCTCTGCTTTATCGCCGAGCGCCATATTAACGGGTATTACATTTGAGGTTTTATTTAGTTCAAGGGTTTTTTTGACTAGTTCAAAGTTTTCCGGTGAAGCTTCAAATGTGTAAACATTTTTGTCTGTGTATTTTGAAAATATAATAGCGCTGTCCCCGACAAATCCGCCTACGTCAATAATATTTTTATTCCGGATTTTGCCAAGAGTTTTCAGTTTGTCAATGCTGTGTCTGTGGTAAAAAACACTGGATTCAAAGTGATTTACCGGAAGCAGATAGTCTTTATACCTGTATAAATTGTCGTTTATTTTTTCTATTCTGTCACAGAAATCTTTACAGAGATGTTTTATTGTTGTATCTGACGGCAGTTTCAAAGAGTGTCCGGTATTAATCCAATCTTGAATAGTCGGGTTTTTGAATTTTGCAAAATCCATATATGCTTTGTAAATTGTCATTGCAGAATCAACGGTAGCTATACTGTCTTTGTCGAGTCCTGCTGTTAATTTTCTGTATTCGGCAGAAAACTGTTCGCTGTCAAAATCACAATTGCTTGCGGTATAAAAGCCCCCCCCCCCTCCTGTTGCAATCAGAGTATAAAAGACTTTCAGCGCTTTTCCGTATCTGCTTTTTGCATGTACCATCAGGGGAATTGATTTAAAATATTGTTTAAATTTTTTTGTGTTTATACACCGTATCCGTCTGCCCAAAATGGTAAAATCCTTATAAATATAAGTGTTTTTAGCACTAAAAATTTTTTCTAAAAGTTTCATAATATCCCCTGTAATTTTATATTTTAAATTTATTATAAGACATAATATCTGTCAAGCTCTGTCAAACAAAAAGGGACTTCAAGAAGTCCCTTCGTAAATGGAGTTTAAAAAATTATAAGGTATTATGCTATTTATTATGAACCTACCAGACGCAAAGCTTCTTCAAGAAGCTCTTTGTTGGAGGAAATAAGTTTGTTTGAAATCTCAAGCTGTAACTTTGCCATCTGGAAGTAAGAAATATTTGCTCTAAAGTCTGCATTTGACATTTCTAATAAACTTGAACGTATTTCACCGACACCCAGAAGCGGTTTTCCGGATTCTTCTGTTTCTATGAAGTATCCGTCATTAATCTCATACAGTGCTGCTGCATTGTGAAAGTTTCTTGTTGTAATTCTGTATAGGGGAACTGTACGTTTGCCATTGTCGGCTTTGCCGTAAATGGTTCCGTCCTCTTTTATTTCATAATCATCATATTTCCCCAGATACTTGCCGTTATTAGGATCTATCCACATTTTGATATTGGTTGTCGGAATATCAAGGGCGCCGCCTTTTAGGGCAGTTTCCTGATAAAGGTCAGCGCTTATTGCTTTTGTACCCTGCATAATTTCGCCTTTATCATTTAATATATAACCCTGTACGGTATTGCCGTTTTTAGCTTTGTAAACGCCTTCTCCATCAAATGTAAATTCGCCTAAACGTGTATAAACACTTTTACCTTCAGGTGTTTTTGTAAGGAAGAACCCTTTACCTTCTAAAAACAGGTTTTCGTTGGCTGTTCCGGGGGTTGATTTACCCTGACCGGTTTTCTTATCATAATCATCAGCAATAGCTCCGCCGAGAAAAGTTTTGAAGTTTACCTGTTTTTCTCTGAAACCGGGGGTATAGATGTTTGTCATGTTATCGGCAAGAACATCCATCCAGTTCTTTGTTGATTTTTGTGTATTAAGTGCCGTTACAAACGAATCATTCATGTTCGTTCTCCTTATTATTCTGCTTTTTCTGTTCTTCTTTGTTCTGTCTTGATTTTGAATAATTAACATCGCCGTAGGCAATATTTTCTTCGTTAAATCTGTTTTTGAGAAATTCAATATTATTTCTCAGGTAATTTTCAACAGCTTTATCTCCGGGGATAAAGTTTGCATTAATTTTACCTTCCTTATCTACCTTTATAATGACGGAAACGTCTTTGTCAAAATCAATTCTAAAAGGCTGGTTTGTTTTTGTTGATTCCTGCAGGGCTGCAATCAGTGCGGCAGAAGCCTTTGCAGTTGACTGTACCTGCTGAATATTTCCTGCATCAAGTGCTTTTTGAAATTCTCCGGCAATACTCTGGTTTGACATATCTGTATTTTTGACAAGATTGGCAAAGAAAAGTGCATCGCCGTCTGACATTTGTATATTTGTATAGTCTACCGAGGCTGCAAAACCTGCAATTTCTGCTCTGGTTGATGCCTGCATTACGTTAAAGCCGAACATTCCTCCGTTTGCCTGAAGGTAAGCTTTTACTTCATCAGAAAGTGAAGCGTAATTACCGCTTTGGATATTCATTAAATCAGATGTGCTTATTTCACCTTTGAGTGTCTGCTGGTTTTGTCCGTTCTGATTGTTCTGGCTGTTTCCGGAGTTTTCATTCTGTGAATCCTCCTCTGTTCTGTTGTTTTCGATTTTATTATCTTTATTTTCAGTCTTTTTGTCGTCAGTTTTAGAGGTCACTTTGTCTGTGTCATCATCTTTTAATCCGGTATCCTTTTCTTCTGCAGAGGAAGTTTTTTCATCTGATGCAGTTTTGAGTTCATCTTCAAATGATTTGCTGCTTGAATTTGTCCGCTGCATTCTGGATGAACCGGTAAGTTCGGATTTTTGAAAAATTGCTGTTGCGGCGTTTGATGAAGTTTCTATATTCATACTATGTATTTTCCTCCAGTTGTGCGAGCTGCCTAAGCACTTCTTTTTCTTCCTCTTCTTGCTTTTCTTTGCTCTGTGCGAAAAACCTTGTGACACCGAGTTCGGAAAATTGTTTTAATTCTGCGGCTTTTTCTTCTGCAATATAGGCTTCGCGGTTTTTTTCTTTATGTTTTTCAAGAACCTTAACACCCTGTTCCAGTTTGATAAGTTTTTGTTTTTCTATATCCAGAACCCGCTGGGCTTCCTGTCTGATTATTTCCAGTTGTTCTGCTTTTTCCCAGAGATGTACAAGGTATTTATCGTAAGCCTCATACATCATAGGGTTTGCCTGCCGCATATTTATTTGTGTGTCTCGGATTTCTTCGTTATTTTTACGGATATTTTCTTCTGCTTCATACACTGCCTGCTGTGCTTTTTGAACTACCTGCAGCTGTTCTTCTTTTTTTCTGATTCTGAAATCCAGAATTTTTTGTAACCTGTAACGAAAAGGCATCTTAGACTACACTTTCTTGCCTTTATTATTGCTTTTTCAGGCAAGGTTTGAAACATCTAAACGTATGATATATGTTTAATGATTTATTTAATTTAGTCAAGAATTTTTATACCGACGCCGCTGCCTATCTGGTCGTTATGGTGATACCAGCCGTTTGTGCCGGCAAAATCAGTTTGCTTGCCGTTCGGTGCGTAAAAATTATCATTCCAGTAAGGGTTAACCTGGGGTGTCATGCCGGTCGGGGTTCCGGTAAAGAAGGTTGTAATTTTGTTTAACAGCCCGCTTCCGCTGTTTGAGTAATTATTGTATCCGTATCCGTAACGGTTTATATAGCGTGGATTGTCGTACGGCCTGTCATAAATTCGTTGTGGATAGCGGTTATAGTTTCGCCTGTTAAATCGGTTGTAATTGCGGAGATTATTACGTCCGTTATAAATCCCGCGGGTATAAGACGGACGCGCAGGTGAATAAGTTGTTACATATCTTGCTGCAAGCGCGCTGCTGCTGCACAAAAGAATTCCGAGAATAATTGCAAATAATTTTTTCATATTTTTCTCCTCTGATAGCCGTTTTCTCTCTTTGCTGCCGCCAAAATTTCATGACGGCTGCGGATTTAATATGAGGATAAATTATCTGCCGAAAATTTTTATTCCCCTGTACGGCAGGCTTTAATGGTGGAAAATTAAGGTGTAAGTTTTATATTTACTTATGTACGACATGTGTTGTATAATTTATTTATGAAAAAGAAAGTTATTGCGTATCTGCATACGCACTGGGACAGGGAATGGTACAGAGAATTTGAAGTTTTCAGGCTCCGGCTTTTAAGGGTTTTTGATAATGTACTTGAAATGCTTGAGGCGCATAAAATTCCGTCATTTTATTTTGACGGGCAGGTTGCGGCGCTTCTGGATTACCTTGAAATAAGACCGGAAAAAGAAAAACTCGTGCGCAGGCTTATTGCTGAGAAAAAGCTTTTTATAGGGCCTTTTTATACTCTTGTTGATGAGTTTTTGACTGACCGTACAGCTTTTGAAAAAAATCTTGAAATCGGGATTAAAATCTCAAAGGATTTTGGCTGTAATGATTTTATCGGCTATCTTGCGGATACTTTCGGGCACAGCAAAAACATTCCGCCCATTTTAAAAAAGTTTGGGATTGATAAATGTGTTGTCTGGCGCGGCTGCGGGGATATTCCGTCTGAATTTACTTTTAACGGAATAGATACGGTAAACCTTATCAGAGGTTATTTTATGGATATTTTTTCTTCTAAGATGCCAATAGAAGAAAAGGCAGACTGGCTCAAAGGTAACCTCGATAAAATTGCGGCTAAATCCTCTGATGTATTGTTGCTTCCAATCGGGGCGGATCATCTCGGGGTTGAACCTGATATTGCTGACCAGATAGAACAGGTTAATGCGCATCTTTCTGATTATGAAATTTTTTTAGGTTCGTTATTTGAATACTTTGAACTGGTTAGGGATAATTTTAAACAGTTTGAATGGAATGATGAGCTGCGTGACAACAGTAAAACATTTATCCTTCCCGGAAGTTATTCTGCCCGTATGAACCTGAAACAGTATAACGTGAAGTGCACCTACCTTCTTGCGCAGGCAGACCGGCTTCAAAAGAAACACGGCGGCGCTTACAAAAATGTTATTGAGTATGCTTATAAGCTTTTACTGAAAAATCAGGCGCATGACGGCATTTGTGGATGTTCTACAGATTTGGTGCACAGAGAAAACATTACCCGCTACGAAAAAATTATTCAGATTGCAAACAGCATAATTGAAGAATTGCGCCTTAAGTACAAATCAGATGAAGCGCATGAATTTGAAAGTACCGAAATAAAACCGGATTGCGATGTTATTTCACATTTCAGAGGTTTTGAAAGCAGTCTTTTGTATGACACACAGCGAATTCCTGTTACCGAGGATTTTACCGATATTTATGTTCTTCGCCGTAAGACTAAAACAAGCGCTGATTTGAAACTTGACGTAATCAAAAACGTTGACGGCGCAACAGGGTTAGAAATTACAAGCGGGTTAAGGAAAATAGGTGTGGAGTTTTTCAGATGTATTGATGAGGGTGATACTTATAATTTCGGGCCGCTTGAGGACGACAGGGGCGAAGTTGCAAAAATTATATCATCATCGGAGAAGGACGGTGTTTTAACCGTTTCGACCAGCTTTTTTGATGTAAAAATTACTTTTAACGAGCTGATTAATTTCAGTATCAAGTGGAATAATACATTGAAAAATCATCTGTGGCAGGTGCGGTTTATATTGCCGGAGCCGCTTTATACAACGTATTCGGAGGATATGAATACAATAATAGAGCGTAAGTTTAATCCTTTTTATGATATGAGGAAAAACCTCCCTAAAACCCGCGGAATAGAAACAAAAACAAATTTTGCGCCTATGCAGAGGTATGTCGGGGCTCAAGGATTTGGAATTATCACAAAAGGTTTAACAGAATATGAAGTGTTTGGAAATAAGCTTTCTATAACGCTTCTCAGAAGCGTCGGCGTGATTTCAAATCCGAAAAATCCGGCGCGTTCAACGCCTGCAGGGCCTCCTATTGAGGTTCCTGATGCACAGATGACAGGTGAAAATACCGCGGATTTTTCTGTCGGCTTTTTTGAAAAAGATGATTACGAAAGGTATATAAAGCTCGTATTTCCGGACATTGTGCTGTAGATATGTTAAGAAGTGTAACGATGTGTAGTTTATATAGCAATTATATAAAGTAAAAATACTTTATTAATATGTAAGTAATCTGAATTAAATAAAACACGAGATATAAAACATACACTTACTATTTACACTACCTACTACACACTAACCTTCTACACACACGAGGAATTACAAAAAATTCCAAGGCTCTATCAGAAATGATAGAGTTTTTTTTTGCTGAGGCTTTACAGAGTAAATTTGAGTGACAAGCGCTCTTTGGCAGTTTTTATTAAGATTTGTAAATAAATTTTGGTTATATAGCAATTATATAAAGCAAAAATACTTTATTAATATGTAAGTAATCTGAATTAAATAAAACACGAGATATAAAACATACACTTACTATTTACACTACCTACTACACACTAACCTTCTACACACACGGGGAATTACAAAAGAATTCCTGAACCCTATCGAAAGATAGGGTTTTTTATTGCTAAATTTTGGAAAATTTGTTAAAATGTTCTATTTTAAATTAATAAATTGTTAGATGCTTTATCGCTGAAACCCGCGTCTTTATACATTCTTAATATCAATTCGCTTGACCTTTTTTGAAAAAAGTATTCTAATAAGATACGTAGAGTTTTGAGGAAAACTCTGAAGTATTAAAAAAGAAGGAAAGAGGTCAGGATGAAGGAATTTACTCACACCCGTTTAGATGACAGACAATTTACAGATGACGAAATTAAGGCTTTGATTACTGAATATAATATCAAATTTATTAAGCTTCAGTTCGTTGATATTAACGGACAGGTAAAGAATATGACCGTTCCTTCACAGCATATCGAGAAGGTTTTGAATAATGAAATTATGCTTGATGGTTCTTCAATCAAGGGGTTTAGAAGTATTGAAACCTCGGATATGTTTTTCTATCCTGATAAAAATACGTTTCAGATTTTGCCGTGGAGAAGTCAGGACGGTGCCAATTCAGCCCGCTTAATCTGTGATATTTATAATTCTGACGGAACCCCGTTTGAAGGTTGTCCTAGATGTAACTTAAAAAGAGTTATGAAAGAAGCTGAAAAAATGGGATTTTCCATGAATGTCGGGCCGGAAGCGGAATTTTTCTTATTTGCGAAGGATAAAGACGGCAATGTGACAACAACTACTCAGGACAAGGCCGGTTATTATGATGTGGGGCCTGAAGACCTTGGAGAGGATGTCCGCTCTGATATTGTTCTTGTTCTGCAGGAGATGGGTTTTGATATAGAAGCTTCCCATCACGAAGTTGCAGACGGGCAGCATGAAGTTGATTTCAGATATGCAGATGTTTTGACTGCTGCTGATAACGTTGCAACTTTTAAAGTTGCCGTAAAAGCTGTTGCTGCAAAGCACGGACTTCATGCAACATTTATGCCAAAGCCTATTTTTGGGATTAACGGTTCCGGCATGCACTGCAATGTTTCGCTTTTTAAAGACGGTAAAAATGCTTTTTATGATGAAAATGCAGAGTATCAGCTTTCTGATATTGCAAAATATTCGATAGGCGGGATGCTGAAACATGTTAGAAGTATTACTGCGGTTCTTAACCCGACTGTAAACAGCTATAAGCGTCTTGTTCCGGGGTATGAGGCGCCTGTGTATCTGGCGTGGTCTTTGGCAAACAGAAGCGCTCTTTTGAGGGTTCCTGCAAAACGCGGAAACGCAACCAGGGTTGAACTCCGTTCTCCTGATCCTGCATGCAACCCGTATCTGGCATTCGCTGCTATATTAGAGGCCTGTCTTGACGGCGTGAGAAACAAGATTGATCCGCCGGCTCCTGTTGAAAGCAATATTTACAAATTAACATCTAAAGAACGCAAAAAACAGAGGATTGATGCGCTTCCCGGAAGCCTTGCAGAGGCTCTTGAGCAGATGGATAAATCCCTTGTTGCCCGCGCGGCGCTTGGAGAACACGCTTTTAATGAATTTATGTCAGCAAAGCGAAAAGAGTGGGATTCTTTCAGAACCTACGTTTCCAAGTGGGAAATTGACAGGTATCTGGAAAGGTATTAATAAATTAAAGGAGGCTCTTAATGCCTCCTTTCTTAGATTTTGAAAACATAGTTTCCCACTTATTTAAATAAACTTTAAAGCTTATTTAGATAATCAGTCAATTCTTTCATAGAATAAATATTCTGTATCACAAAAAAGTCCTTGCCTGTTTGTTTTTTTACATAGGAAAGTGTTCTGCCGTCAAGAAAATCTTCGCTGTATGGTCTGAGCATTACGGAAGGAATTACGACAAAATCGCCATCCTTCCCGTTAAGCGCATTAATCAAATCATCCGTTGTGATTAAACCTGCAACCGTAATATTCTGCCCCCAGTAGTTTGATTTTACCGGAACCACCTCAGTTGTAAGATTTTTAATTTTACCGAGTTTTTTACAAATCACATTGAGTGCTGTTTGGGCGGCAAACGAGGTTGCAAAAAGAATTTTTATCGGCTTTTTGACGGTGTTCGGAAGTTTTAATCTCTTAAAATCCTCAAGAAGCATTCTGATTGACCCCACCCCGTCCTCAAGCTGCGAGAAGTTCCCGTAGTATTTTGCCGGCGGAATTTCACGCTCTGCCAGAAGAAAAAATTCATCGGAGCAGCATACTTTTTTGTATTTTGAGGCAATTTCAAGGGTTTTCAGGGCACATTCTTTATCAACCTGTTTCAAATTTTCCGTACGGAACTGTGTAACTCCGACAGGCACTATTGCTACAGATAAAACAGTATTTTTTAATTCAGCAAGGTCTGATAGCGTCCGCTCAAGTTCATCTCCGTCATTATACCCGGGGCATAAGACAATCTGGGCGTGAAACGGAATTTTATTTTTTCGGAACCATTTTAAATTTTCTAAAGCTTTTCCTGCATTCGGGTTTCTCAGCATTTTTACGCGAAGTTCGGGATTTGTTGTGTGTACTGACACATAAAATGGCCCGAGGTGCATTCTCTTGATACGTTCTTTATCCTTTTCCGTAAGATTGGTGAGCGTAATATAGGTTCCTTGCAAATATGAAAGCCTGTAATCATCATCTTTTACGTAGAGAGTTTCTCTCAATCCTTTTGGCTGCTGGTCAACAAAGCAGAAGATACATTTATTTAAACAAGGTTTTACTCTGTCAAAAACTGCACTTTCAAAGACTATGCCCAAATCTTCATCGTAATCTTTTTCCAGTTCTATAACTTCAACTTCGCCATTTTTCTTTTTAACTTCAAGCGTAAGAAAGTCACTTTTGCAATAGAAATTGTAATCAATCATATCCTGCATTTTGTTTTCGTCGATTGAAACAATTTCATCGCCTGCTTCTATTTCGAGTTCTTCAGCAATAGAACCTTCCAGCACTTTATTAACTATTGCGCTCATTGTCTTTTTCAAATCCTTCTATAATTGTTATCAGATTTTTGTACTCACACATAGTGTTATCAAGGATAATTTTCTGATAAAAATTTTTTTTAGTGTATTCATCATTTAATATTTTTTCTGCATCGTTTTTAAACTTCATTGCAAGCGTTTTTATTTCAAGGAAGAGTTCTTTTTTTTCGTCTTTGCTGAGTAATTCTGCAAGACAGAGCTTTATTCTTGCGTTTGTTGCAAACTGCAGCGGATTCTCGCTCAATTTTTCCATAATCAGCCGTTTTAATTCTTTTTCTCCGCTTTTTGTAACGGAATAGTAGACAGAAAGCTTGCCGCCGTCAGACATCATTTTTCTTGTAGAAATAAATCCGTTAAACTCAAGCCGTCTTAAAGCCGGTTTTAATGCCCCGAAACTCGGACGGGTGTACGGCGCAAATTCGGTTTCAATACCCTTTTGTATTCCGTACATTGTGAATTCACGGTTCAAAATTATGTATAAAATCAGAAGTTCTATCATAGCTTTAGATTAGCATAAATTTACTTAATATTCAAAAACCTGAAAAAGCTTTTTAGCGCGCCCATGGTGTCGTGGCGGTGCGGAATGTTTGCTTTCGGGTAGTATTTTTCATAGTTTCTTATGATATTGTCAGGAAGGTTTTCACCTTTTGCAAGAGTTTGGAAAATAAGTTCAAGATACTCGTCCTGTTCTTCCCTGTACATAATATCGCGTTTTCTGAAGTCCTCGTCAGCCTCGTAATGTATAAGTGCGTGATAAGCAGCCTCAATGCTTTTGTCGTCCGTGTCAAACGGGAACATTGTGACTGCTTCTCTCACACTCAAACTCCCGACCAGAACTTTTCTGATAAGTTCTGATACCAGCCTCCGGTTTTCAATTTCCAAATCCATTTTTTTACTTTACTAAGTCAAATTCCGTTTCAATAAATCTAATCATGCAGGCATAATCACTATCAAAGAACTGACCGGCAACTTCTTTAACCGATTCCATAGCCATTTCGCGTTTGTTCATAGTAGCTTTGTAGAAGAATTTTTTGCCAACCTTATATCTTACAAGAATACTTTTTCCGGTAAGTCTGTCCATTACGGTTTTTATTGTGGTATAAGCTCTTTCAATGCCGTTTTCTGATAAATTATCAACAACATCCTGTATTGAAATATCTCTGTCCTCACAGTTTTCAGTGAGTCTCCAGATTGAGTTTAAAATGTCGATTTCCAATTTACCACATGCCATATTATCCTCTACTTTCTTTATTAAAATGAATTACTAACATTGTAACATATAAACGAATTATTGCAAGTCCTTGCGTAATCAATATTTACAAAAATTTTTCCTGTGATTCCCTCACAGGTTGCGGGGAATCTTTAGGCCGGTTTTACTCTAAATCCATGTCAAGAATATCCGGTGTTTTTTTGAAGTTCTTTTTTCTTGTTCTAATTTTGTCGTTTTTCTTTTTGGTTTTTATGGAAACTTTTCTGTAAGCGTTGTCCAGAGATATTTTTGAAAGCGGCTTTTTGTTTCTTCTGTCGTAGAAGGTAAGCCAGAAACGCCTGTTTATGTTGTCAACGGCAAAAGATATAGAGCCTGCGACTTTGTCGCCGGGTTTAATCTGTTTAAACATAATCTTTGTGTCGCCAAAGATTGACGGTCTGAATACAGAATTATAATCGTTTACAAGCGCCATGTCAAGCCCTGAAAAGGTTTTGTCCGACATGTTTGAAATCATTATAGTTAGCGTAATTGTGTTGACCTCTCCGAAAGGATCTTCCTCATGTTTAATGTCGCTTATATGAATATCAAGTCCGGGGTAAAAAAGTTCATGCTGGAGAAGTGCGGTTTCTTTATATACCGGAAGCGGAACTTTTGTATTGATTTTTACCTTAATTTCATCCCCCGGAGCAATTAAAACGTCATGACCTTTGCGCATTAACGCCATCCCGAGCCCGATTGCTCCGCCTACAGCAGCCCCTCCGGCAAGGGTGTATCCCTGCGAAGCTATTGCAGCTTCAAGCCCGAGCCAGTTGAGAGCCAGCAACCCTCCGGCTACCCCTCCGACAAGAGTATAACCTACATCCTGTGCTACGATTTTGCCGGTTTCGGCAACAGGATTGAGCTTTGTTGACATTTTTCCTTCTATTGGAATTTCTCTGCCGTCAGGGGTTATGAGATAATCAAAGTCGAGTGTAATCTGAGCGGGTCTGCCGAGTCTTTTGGCACTTTCTGTGCTTGAAATTTTGCCGTGTGCGATTGTTCCTCTGGGAATAAGGACACCGGAATCACCCGACACATCATTGACAACTTCCGCAAAAAATTCATCGCCTTCTATGTTAATATTGGAATCAAGCACCTGAGAAACTGTCATGTGAATAACGTCAGGGCGCTCCATGTGTTCCACCTGACCTGTGAAAAGGTCGCTCTCAAGCTGTCTTATCTCATCGGATTTTTCGGCATGACCTTCAAAAACCGGATCTGCTATAACAGGTGTTTGAAGTCCGAGAAATGATGTTAACAATAATAAAGCAATAACCTTTTTCATAATTGTATTATACATCATATATATATGACATTTCCAGTTTTTAATAAAATTTTTTACCAGTAACAGCCACCTTCGATTTTTTCTGCGCCTAAGGGCTTTTCATTATCAGAAGGTCTAACCCAGTGTTCGTTATAAAATCCGTCATTATCCCATCTTGACCCTTTAATTCCGAATAAAATCTGCGTTGCGCCGCCCATGTGAACGGCTTTTTTACCGAGTGACTTACAGTAATCGGCAAGGAATATTCCGTAAGCGCCCGCGCCGATTAGTGCTATATCAAAGTCTATTGTTTTAATCTGCCGTTTCATATCGTTAAGTGCATCAAACCAGTTTTCGTAATTGTAATTAGCAAGATTATCACCTATAGTCTGAACCGGTTTCATTGTAATTAATTCAAATTCAGGCAGCAAATCTTTGTTATTGTGCAAAAGTTCACGTTTTTTATACTGTTTTTCTATAGAGGCTGTAAACGGGTGTATGACAAGAACTTTTTTCCCCTCAAGTATTTTTGTCCAAGGAGTATTTGAACGTATAGGGCAGATGTTATCAAGATTCGTAAGTTTTGCGTTTGCCGGCAGGTAATTCAGGCACATTTCCTTTTCAAACGGTCTGAACCAGCAGCCGAGAATATCAATTCTTGTTGTTATATCAATTAACTCACAGGCAAATCTTGTAAGCGATTTATTTGTTACGGGAAAAAATCCTGAATTGTTCGACATTGAATATCTTTGATGCGTGCTAAAAACGTCAATTTTGCGGTTACGTTTATTCCTTTTGAATTCGCGGACGGTAGCGAGTTCAACTGAACCATACCTTGCAATCAGACAGGGGGTGTCTTTTTCTAATTGTTCTTTAATTATTTCATCGCCTTCGACTCCGGTGTAAATGTATCTGTCGCCGTAGTTTAGAGGTTCTTTTGCCCACCTCCCCTGAGTGAAAACCTTGTTATATCAAGCGTTTTAGCCAATTTCATGTTTTAAAATCTCCTTTGTAGTTAATTATATTACAAATTGAGGATTTTTATAGTATTATAAAGAAAAGTGTTACAAAACAAGGAGCAAAGAAGGAATGCAGAAGCGCTGGTATGATGTAGAACCTGTATTAAGCAGAGCGGTGGCAATGTTAGAGCAGGCGGATGAAGATTTGCAGGTTGTGTGTGCGGAATATGTAATTGACAAGCTTAAGGATATTGATTTTGAGATGTCGCTGGATGAGCAGTACAATTATATTCTCCGCCGCTGGTACGATAAGAACATTAAGGTTTCGCATGCCATGGAATACTTAAAGCATGCTCCGGATGAAATAAGAACCCAGCTTGCTCTCGATATTATTGAGTATATTGAAAAGAACAAATAGGTTACCAGTAGCAGCCGCCTTCAATTTTGTCTGCCATAGGCGGTTTTTCACTGTCAGGCACCCTTACCCAGTGTTCATTATATAATCCGTCGTTATCCCATCTTTTTCCCTTAATTCCGAATAAAACCTGGATACTGCTGCCGATATGAATCCCTTTTTTCCCTAATTTTTTGCAATAGTCGGCAAGAAACATGCCGTAAGCGCCGGCGCCAATCAGAGCAACTTCAAAATCAGCCTTTCTTATTTGAGTTTTTAGATCCTCTAGCGCATCAAACCATGTGGAGTAACTGTTACTACCACCACCGCTCCGGGCTTCCCACCCTCCGGAGGTTTGAGGGGCTTTTATTACAGTAAGTTCCATTTCAGGCAGTACCTCTGGATAATTATGGAGCAATTCTCTTTTTTTATATTGTTCTTCAATGGTTTCTTTAAACGGGTGTATAATTAATACTTTTTTACCCTTTAAATGTTTAGTCCAAGAGTTAGCTTTAGTAACAGCTGAAAGTCTTGCAAGATTTATAATTTTCGCGCTGTCAGGCAGATATTCTGCACACAATTTCCTTTCAAATACATTACCCCAAATTGCAAATAAGTCGACATTACGGGTTAATTCAAGCAATTCACAGGCGAATCTTGTTAAATGGTAATCATCTGTCGGGAAAAATCCTGCGTTTAACTTTACTGCATTTTTTGCAAAGTCGGTATATTTTATTTTTTTGTCTGATTTGAATGTTAAAAATTCTTTTAATATGTCATATTCAACGGAATTGTATCTGCATATAGAAACCGGCTTATCATTTGTTATACAGTCAATAATAAGATTAGTTGCATCATCTTTTGAGTATATAAATTTAGTTCCGTAAAAGATGGGATTAGGATTTAAGTGATTTTTTTTCCCGCGAAATTTATCAATAATTTTTTGAGCAAAATCTATTCTCATAATTAAAAATTATCGTTGATAACTTATAAAATTGCAAGGTATTTATTAATAATATAGCCGGATGGGTATAGGTTTAAAAAATCTTAACATTAAAAAGCCTTTTACCAGTATGCAAAAGTGCCTTCTTCAAATTTTTCAAGTCCTGCAGGTGTTTCCTCCTGTGAAACCCTTGTCCAGTTTTCATTATATAATGTTTTTTCAAAGAAAGCATCCCATCTTCTGCCCTTAATCCCGAAAAGAAGCTGTGTCGCACCGCCCATGTGCACAGCCTTTTTCCCGAGCTCCTTGCAGTGCGCTCCGAGAAACATTCCATAAGCACCTGCACCGATTAATGCTATATCAAAATCAATCTTAGAAATTTTAGACTTCATATCCTCAAGCGCTTCAAACCAGTCTTTATAAGGTAAATCTTTTTTGCTGTCACCTATCCCCTGAACTGCTTTCAGTGTCAGAAGTTCAAAGTCCGGCAATACATCAGGGCTTTTGAAAAGTAATTTTCTTTTTTCATATTGTTTTCGTATTGTTTCTTCAAACGGGCTCACTACAAGCACCTTTTTACCCTTGAGGTTTTTTGTCCACGGGTTGTCAAAAAGCATAGGATGGGATATAGCATTCATATCCATTAATTCAAGCTCCTGATGCAGGTATTTTTGTATGAATTCAACTTCAAATTTCTCTATACGGCATGCCAGAACATCAACTTTCATTGCTGTTAATATTTGTTCACATGCAAACTTTATCATTAAATCGTGGTTGTTCGGAAAAAATCCTGCAGTATCACACATCCAGCGTCTTTGCTTATCATCTATAAATCCGTTTTTCAAAAATTGTCTGACCGATTCCAGTTCAACAGTTCCGAAGCGGCAAATCAATTGAGGAGTATCTAACGCAAGATGCGCTGTAATTAAGTCAATCCCCCCCCCCCCTGTGCGAATAACCCGTCCGCCAACGGATTTGAGCTTTAGAGGCAGATTTACATCCGGATTTTTACCCCTGATTTTATCTATTACTTTCTGCGCAATATTTCTTCCCATAATCAAAAATCTCTTTATATATTTTTACATTTGGACAAATTTTATATATTATAGTTTAATCAAATATATAGCGTAAAGCAAGGGATGTGTCTATGACTGATGAAATAAACCGCAAAGTTACAAATATTTTCTCAAGACATGACAAAAAGCTTCCGCCTGCTACCAAGGAGAAGGTTAAGTTTTACGCAGGTTTTAACTATGTCAGAATTGATAAGGACGCTAACGGCAACAAATTTAATTCAGAACACCTCCTTAAATACGCTGAAAAATGCCATTATATTGTAAGGGTTATGAGAGAATATAAAGGCGATACAGTTCTTTACAATTATGATGTTCCGAATAATGATTTGTTTAGATTTATTAAGTCATTTGAGGAAAATACTCTTGACGGAAAAATTATTGAGATAGAAAAATATTTTCCGGATGAGCCGGCATAACAGCTGTGATGGCTTTTTTACATGTGTCCTGAAAAATTTTCCGGCATGCCCGAACAGCATTAACGATTTTAAAGAAAGTTGAAATATGAATTGTTTTTTTGAAAAATACCATGACGCATTATTCAGGTGTACAAAACCTTACCAGTACGTGGGCGGGGAGTTTTTATCTTATAACAAAGATTTTGACAGTGCAAAAGTCCGCTTTGCTTTTGCGTTTCCCGATAAATATGAAATAGGCATAAGTAATCTCGGTGTGAGAATTTTGTACGATTTAGTCAACAGGCATGACGGCTGGATGGCGGACAGAGTTTACGCGCCTGAGCCGGATTTTAAGCCGGAACCTCTCTACGCGCTTGAGAGCAAACGCGCTATTAAAGATTTTGATGCTGTCGGGTTTTCTCTACAGTACGAAATGGCGTATCCTACTGTTTTAAAGATGCTGGAGATGGCGCAAATCCCTTACAGAAACGAAGATAGAACAGATGATGATCCGATAATTATTGCAGGCGGGCCATGTACTTTTAATCCGCTTCCACTGGCGGATTTCATCGACATATTTATGATTGGTGACGGCGAGGACAGTATTTTAGAGGTTTGCGAAATTCTGGAAAAAACAAAAGGGTTGCCGCGGAAAGAAAGAATTAGGGCGCTGTGCTGCGAAATTTCCCCTGCCCCCCTTTACAAAGGGGGTAAATCGGATGTGGGGCAAAGCACCGGAGGGTTTACTAACCAATCCGGACGTTGGTCAAAGCTCACAGGTGGCAATGTTACAAAACGGATTGCACAGTTAACTTACGAAACCGCCCTGAAATCGTATCCTATCCCGTTTTCCTCCTCGGTTCAGGACAGAGCCGTTGTTGAAATTCGCAGAGGCTGCGGGAGGATGTGCCGTTTCTGCCAGCCGGGGCATGTTACGCTTCCGGTAAGAGAACGACCTGCTGAGGATATTATTAAAATTACGAAAGAACTTGTCAAAAATACAGGTTATGACGAATACTCGCTTCTTTCCCTTTCTTCTAACGATTACGCAAATATTAACGAGGTTATAAAGGAACTTTCTGTTGACTTTAATAAGAAAAAAGTATCCGTATCGCTTCCGAGCCAGAGAATTGACGGGTTTAATCTTGAACTTGCTAATCTGGTGCAGAGTGTCAGAAAATCAACAATGACGCTTGCTCCGGAGGCCGGAAGCCAACGTCTGCGCGATGTTATTAAAAAAAATATTACGGAAGATATGATTATTGACGCGGTGACAACACTTTATGAAAACGGCTGGTCAAGAATTAAGTTTTACTTTATCTGCGGGCTTCCGACAGAAACTCTTGAAGATATGGAGGAGATGGCTAATCTTTTAAAAACAATAAAATACCGCTGCAAACTTATTAAAAAAGAGAAAAATCTGACGCATGGCATGGATATAACATGTACGCTTTCTATTTTTGTACCGAAGCCTTTCACTCCGTTCCAGTGGTGCGGACAGATGAAGCTTGATAAAGTCACAGAACATATTCACTATCTTAAAGATGCTCTTAAAAATACTAAAGGCATTAAAATTAATTACCATGAAAAATTTGTATCGCAGATTGAAGCAGTTCTCACACGCGGGGATGATAGTCTTTGCAGGTATGTAGAAGCACTTTACAAAAAAGGATGTTACCTTGATGCGTGGGGTGAGTATTTTAATAAAAATATCTGGCAGGAAACCGCGGAAGAATTAGGTATTGACCTTGCAGGACTTGCTGAAAAAGAATATGATTTAGAAATGCCGCTTCCGTGGGATTTCATAAATATTGGTGTGGATAAAGAGTGGTTTAAGAAAGAATATAATGCTGCAATGGCTGTAGATTCAGCAAGTCCGCACATTGTTCCTACCTGCCAGCAAAGTTGTGTAAACTGCGGGGTATGTTCCGGACTTTCAACACATAAAGTTATGGCAAAACCTTTTACTGCATCTGTTGAGGCGCAAAAGATTACTAAAAAGGAGCCGGTTGATCCGAAAACCTGCAAACATTATGACCGACCGATTTATAAATACAGGCTTAAGCTTACAAAATCAGGTATTTTAAGATATTTTTCCCATCTTGACTGGCAGAATACATTTTTCAAAGCTGTTTCAAGAACAGATCTGGATGTCGTGTTTTCACAGGGGTTCAACCCGACAATGAAAATTTCTATGGGGATTGCGCTTCCGCTGTTTGTGGAAAGTGATTGCGAACTCGTTGATATAGAACTTTTTGATGATATTACAAAAGAAAATCTCAAACTAAAGTTAGAGAAAGTTCTGCCGCCGGAAGCTAAAATAATAAGTATTGTAAAAATTGATAAATCGGCTCCGGCTGTTGATATTACTGCACAATGGGCTGAATATAAAGTTTCTGTTTTTAATCCGGAGGTTTACGATTTTGAAACATTGAAGTATAATACAGACAGAGTTTTATCTTCCGAAGAAATTTTTATCGAGAAGAAAAACAAAAAAGGTTTACTTAAAAAAATAGACATTAAGGCTTCCATACATTCATACAGGTATGAAGATAATAGTTTATTCATAGTGTTAAAAACCGGTCAAAGTCAGCCGCCGCAGAATGTAAGCGGAGTTGATGCAAAGGAAATTCCGGCTTTAAGAGCAGATGTTTTAATGAATATTATAGCTCCGGATACTGCATTCAATATAAAAAGAGTAAGGTTCTTTGACAGAAATTTACAGGAATTATAAGAGGATTTTTAGATGGCTAACGAAAAAAACAAAAATTTTAAAGACCAGCAGAACAGTGCAAAAAGAATTATTATTGCCGAACGCGATAATATAGCAGCTGTTCTTGAAGGTAATAAGGTTACAGATTTCTTTATTCACCGCGGGGATGTTTTGCTCGGTGATGTTTATCTTGCAACAGTCGATAATATTCTGCCGAGTATTGACGCTGCGTTTGTTAATGTAGGAACAGATAAAATGGGATTTCTCCATGCTCAGGATGTTATGGGGAAAGGAACGTTGAAAGAGAAATTATCGCCTAAACAGAAGCTTGTAGTTCAGGTTGTAAAAGAACCTACAGGTCATAAAGGCCCGAGGGTTACAACACAGATAAGCCTTCCGGGTAGATTTCTTGTTCTTATGCCTTATGAGCCGGGTGTCAGTGTAAGTAAAAAAATTGAAAGCTCTAAAGAAAGAGCCAGATTAAAAGCTATTATGAACCTGATTAAGCCTGTCGGCGTCGGCGTAATTATTAGAACAGAAGCCGAAGGCCAATCTGAAGCGGATATTCAGGAGGATTTGGAAATACTTCTTGAAAAATGGAATAATATTATTACATCTGCAGAAACCTTAACCCCGCCGAATTTGATTTACAGGGATCAGGATTTGCTCTACAGGGTTATAAGAGAAGCCTGCACAGAAGATGTTAAGGAAATTGTTGTGGATACAGCTTTTGCTATGAGCAGAGTTCAGAATATTCTCCAGAACTGGCATATAAACAAAAATATTAATGTAACTCTGTACAAAGGCACTGAACCGCTTCTTGTAGCTTATGATATTCATAAAGAAATTAAAGCAGCCCTGAACGTGAAAGTTAACATGCCATCCGGCGGGTATTTGTTTATTCAGACAACAGAAGCGCTTACTGTAATAGATGTTAACAGCGGTAAATTTACAAGCTCCTCTACTCAGGATGAAACAATTCTGAAAACAAACATAGAGGCCGTGCACGAAATTGCACGCCAACTCCGGTTGAGAAATATCGGCGGTATGATTATTATTGACTTTATTGATATGATCTCGCGTGCGGATAAGCTTGCTATAATGGAAGAACTGGAAATTGCACTGGAGCCGGATAAGGCTAAACCTCAGGTCGGTCAGCTTTCGGATTTAGGGCTGGTTGAGTTAACCCGCCACCGTCAGGGGCAGTCTTTATCTGAAATATTTACCAAAAAATGCCCGCACTGTCAGGGAACCGGCTATTTTATGAATGAATTCAATTTTGCAACCCCGACTGCGGAAGGTGAATACAGGGCTAAAGCCGCAAAGCTTAAGCTTCCGGTTGGTGTAATGAAAAAGTCTGCCAAGTCTAATCAGGCTAACAACAGGCCGCAGGCGGAAGAAATTCCGGTAGAACAAATTCAACCTCAGCAGCCGGTGGAAATCGAAGTGGAAAATCCTTCCGTTGAAGCGGCTCAGGAAGAAGAAAAACGCGAGAATAAAAAACGTACAAGACGTTCAAAATTTGATAAGAAAAAAGGTGCTGAGCCTGTTGAAACTCCGCTTGTTGTGACAGAGGATGTTCATACTGCAGAAACAGTTTTGAAACCTAATGAAGAAATAAAACCTGTTATTGCAGAAGAGCTGATTGACGCCAAAGCAGAGCAGGAAGCAAAAGCAAAGGAAAAGGAAACTTCCGGAATTGAGGCTTCTGAAGCTGCTGAAAATTCACCTGTTGTTCCGGAAGAAATTCCGGCTGAACCTGAGCAAGCTGCAGCACCGGAAGAAACAGTGGAAGTAAAAGAAGAAAAACCTAAACGTACACGCAGACCGAACAGAGGAGCTTCAAAACGTTCACGTTCCAAAAAATCGGCGGCAAGCGAGGAAAAAGTTGAAGAATAGATATTTTATATTCGCGGGACTTCTGGTTCTGACAGTTATGTTTTTTTTATCGGCAAATGCAGGTGTATGTGTTGATGCTGTAGCACAACATGTACCTGCACTTCCCGCCGGGACACCTGTTAAAAACGATGCTTTTCAGGATACGCTTGTAAAATTTGCGATAACAATGGCTGGTGTGGTTTTATCGTGTGTTCTCATCTGGGGCGGTTTGACAATTTATAACAGATTTTTTGTAAAAACTTCCACACGCAGAATTTCTCCGGATGATGATATTTTGAAAACTCCGAAAACCATAGAAGAAGCCGTAACTTTTTTTATTAAAAAAAATAAATTAAATTAGGAGAATTTGATGAAAAAATTACCTGCAATGGGAGCAATCTCTTTATTACTTGGGCTTTTAATTATATCAATTATTTTTATAATGATGATGCCTGTTTTGCGTAACGTCTCCGGAGGCGCCGGCATGAGCGGAAGCTCTATTAAGCAGGAAAGTGTTGAGCAGGAAGTTAATAAGGCTGTTGAAGATATTCAGCGTATGAGGCAGCAGACAATTGACTACAACCGTCAAAACCTGAGTGATTAAAGGTTTATTATATCTCAGTTGCTTTAAAGATGCGAAATACTGTCATGCAGAACTCGTTTGACTCACAGGATTGTTTTTTCTGCTTTTAGTATACTGCAGGTTTTGATGAAAATTTATTTTTCCGGCATAAGGATTGAGATTACGGCATTATTAATGTTTAAATACGTTTTTATTGCAGTATTCAAATCCTCTATTGTTATTGCATCAAGGTCATTCAGGTAATCCTCTATAAGCTTTAAGTCATTGCAAACCGTGGTGTAATATCCAATAGTTTCGCCGATTTCAGATACTGTTTCTGCAGAAAAGGCAAAGCGTGATTTTGTTTTCTTCTTTGCTTTCAAAAGTTCTGCTTCTGTTATAGGGTTATCTATCAGATTAGACAACTCTTTTTCAATGAGTTTCAAGGCTTCATCTTTTTTCTCCGGTTTGAAGTTTGCCTGAATAAAGAAGTTATTGCCGTCTTTAAACTGGTAGTGCTCTGAGCCTATTATATTGAATACCTGTTCCGGAAGTTTTTCGATTAAGTTCTGATAAAGCCTTGAGCTTCCGCCGTCGCCAAAGATGATACTGATTAAATCAAGGCAGATTGTTCCTTTCAAATCTGCAGCCTTTGGCCCGAGCCAGCCGAACATTGCATAAGCCGTATTTGTATGAGCTGTGTTTTCTACAACTTTTGTTGAGGATACCGGTTTGTCATTTTCGTTAACTTTTTTCGGTGCATTTTTTCTGCCCTTAAAGTCAAATTCTTTTTCAACTTTTTCTAAAATCTCCTTGCTGTCAAAGTCGCCGACTATTATGGTTGTCATATTTTCCGGCGAGTAGAATGTCTGATAATAATTCATAATATCGTCGCGCGTAACCTGCGAGATAATTTCGGGAGTGCCTATTACATCGCGTTTGTATGGATGATTTGTGTACATGTTGTAATTGCAGGCGTTGTAAACTTTTGTCCAGTTCTGATCTTTGCGCATTCTGATTTCTTCTATTACAACGTGGCGTTCGCGTTTGTCAGTAACTGTTGTATCATTCAAATCAAACGGTGCGCCGATTTCCTCTTCCGGCAAAACCGGATCAAGCATCATATCCGCGTGAAGTTCAATTGCAAGTTTGAGGTCTTTCCCGTTTTCCCCTTGAGGAAGTGTAACATAATAAAAAGTATAGTCTTTCCAGGTTGCGGCGTTAACAATAGCTCCTTTTGCCTCTAATATACGGTCAAATTCGCCGGCTTTATGTTTGTGTGTTCCTTTGAACATTAAGTGCTCAAGAAAATGCGAGATACCGTTAATTCTGTCATCTTCGTTAATAGAACCTGTTTTAACCCAGGTACTGACATTCGCCATTTCGCCTTCTTTATGTGCAAGAACAATTGTATGTCCGTTGTCGCGTTCGTAAACTTCTACTTCTTTTGTTAAAAACGGATATTTCACCAGACTTTTTTTCATGTTAATTTTCCTCACCTTTTTTAAAATTATTATAGCACAAGTTATAATTTTACGTTATAATGTGACCATGGATATGATTAATCGTTTGAAAAACAAGGTTGTGGTTTCAGTTCAGGCAATGCCGTCTGAGCCTTTATATCTTGAAAAGTGTATGGTTGCAATGATGAAGTCCGTTGTAAAAGGCGGAGCCGGCGGGCTTAGAGTTGCGGGTGCAAGAGATGTTAAAAATGCAAAACATCTTTTTCAGGTTCCAGTAATAGGACTTACAAAACCTGATGTTATTCCGAAAAACTGGCAGGAGATAGTTTATATAACACCGACTTTAAAGGATGTAATTTCTTTAATCGGCGCCGGTGCGGATATTATAGCTTTTGACGGAACGTCGCGCCCGAGAGAAGGCTGCACGCTTGAAGAAATTATCAAGTATATAAAATTAAACAAACGTATTTCCATGGCGGATGTGTCCACTGTTGAGGAAGGTGTTAATTGTGCAAAACTTGGCGCAAACATTATTTCTACAACTCTTTCCGGATACACAACACACTCTGCTCCGGCGACGGATGAGCCTGATTTTGAGCTGCTGAGGGCGCTTGTTTCAGAAACTGATGTTCCGGTTGTCCTGGAAGGTCGTATCTGGGAGCCGTGGCAGGTGGACAGAGCTTTTAAACTCGGAGCGCACTGCGTGGTTATCGGGTCTGCAATTACCCGTCCGCAGCTGATTACAAAACGTTTTGTCCAGAGAAATAAGTAAGGGTTGAAAACTATGAGAAAAGCACTGGCAATTGATGTCGGCGGAACAAAAATTTATAATACCATTGTTAATGAGAAGGGTGAAATAGTAGGCGAAATTGAAAAACGTCGTACCCCGGAAACCTTTCAGGCAATAAAAGAAACTTTTAAAGATATTATTTCCCGCTATGAAGATGAAGTTGATGTTATAGCATTTTCCACCTGCGGTGCAGTTAATAATGCTAATAACAAAATTCTCGGCTCTACCGGAAATATTGCAGCAGGCTATCCTGAAATGGATTTTTCATCGCTCAGTAAGAAAAAGGTTTTTGTTGAAAATGATGCCAATGCTGCTGCATGGGCGGAGCATATACTTGGTGCATCCAGAGGAATGCCGTATTCAATTATGATTACGCTCGGAACAGGTGTCGGCGGCGGTATAATTTTAAATAACAAACTTTATAAAGGCAAAAACGGCGCAGCCGGTGAGATGCACTTTAAAATGCGGACGGATAAACACAGAAAATGTACCTGCGGAAGCTGGGATTGCTTTGAAAGTTACGCCTCAGGTACCGGCTTAAAGCATACTGCTGAAGAAATTTCAAAAAATCCTGATATTACTACCTATGACGTTATAGCTGGCTGGAAAAACGGCGATAAGCTTATGATAGAAATTTTCAATCGCTGGCAAAATGATATTCTGGAAGGTTTAATCGGGCTTGCAAATATTTTTGATCCGGATGTGTTTGTATTGTCAGGCTCAATGGCGGAGTTTGTTGATACAGACTATCTTACCCGTTCTGTTAACGCTGAAATAATCACAACTCCTACACAGGTTGTGAAAGCTATAACCGGAAATTATGCCGGCATGATAGGGGCAGCACTTCTTGCTCTTGGTGTTGGACTGGATGGTGAGGCTTAATGGGTAAGGCAAAGAAAAGAAGTTTGCATCTTGGGATTAACGACAGGGTTTCAAATATGTCGAGAGAAGCTGCTGTAAGAACTGTTGTTGAGATGCTCGGGAGCGGAAATGACGAAATTTATGCACTTGTTACGCTTTTCGGGCTTACCGCGGAGGAGCTTCTGGAGGCCGGAGCGTCTTATGAAGGTGTTATGGGAATAAAAGGACTTTTGAAATCGTGAAAAAATTTATTTTCTGGCTGAATTGTGCAAGGGCATTTTCGCTTCCGATGACAGTTATGTCGTGGCTTGTTGTGTTTCTGTATGCAGTGAAATCCGGCGGGGATGTTTTAAACGGATTGCTTGCGCTTGTCGGTGTATCTTTTGCACATCTTGCAGGCAACCTTACGGATGACTATATTGATTACGGAATTTTGTCAAAAGATGAAAAAATGATGCTAAGTGCCGTGAAAACGAAATGCTGTTTTCTCCGCGACGGAAGTGTTACATTGAAGCAGATGAGAAATGTAATTGCTTTATTTTGCGGAATTGCGCTTCTTACCGGCGTAATTTTGTTTTTCAGAAGCGGTGAGGGGGTTATCTGGCTCACTGCTGCCGGAGGAATTTTGACGCTTACTTATACAAGATTTTCGCTGGTAGGGCTTAGTGAAGTTGTTATCGGGCTTTTGTTCGGGCCGTTGATGTTTGAAGGCATTTATTACGTGATGATGAAAACTTTTTCTTTCGAAGTTTTAATTCTGTCAATTGCGGTTGTTATGTTTACGGTTGCAGTATTGTATGTGCATACGCTTCTTGATTATGACAGTGATGAAGTTTCGCATAAAAACACGCTTTGCCGAAGAATTGGCGATAAAGACAGAGCTCTTGCTCTTCTTGTGATTTTTTATGCTGCAGGGTATATTGCTGCCGGTTATTTTGCATATTTAACCCGAAACTATACAGTAGCGCTTGTGTTTTTGACGGTTCCATTTGCGTTGAATGTTTTCAGGCTTATAAAAAAATACAATAGTGATAAAGGCTTTTTGCCGGTTATAAGATGGTGGCACAAGCCTCTTGACCGATGGGATGCTGTAAAAGAAGAAGGAACAGAAACCTTTTATTTTGTTCTGTTTCAGTCAAGAAATTTACTTTTGTGGCTTTGTCTGATTTTATGTCTGGCAATCTTGTTTTAGAATAATTTGTTTTTAGTATTTTATTTTAATTTTGAGCGTGTTAAGATTGTTATGTAAACTAGGAAAGAGGAGTTTCAAAAATGTCCGGTAGTACAAATCAGTCAATAAAACCCGTTACAGCAAAAGTTAATCAAAATGGAAACCTTTCCATAGGCGGCTGTGATACGGTTGAACTTGCCAATAAATACGGGACTCCGCTGTATCTTCTTGATGAAGCTACAATAAGAAGTGTTTGCAAAGATTATAAAGATGCCTTTTCCGCTTACAAAAAAGTCAACATGATGTATGCTTCAAAAGCTCTCTGTACAATGGCTTTAGCAAAAATTCTTTCTCAGGAAGGTTTTGGCTTTGACGTTGTTTCAGCAGGAGAAATTTATACAGTATATAAATCCGGTGCCGATATGAATAAGGTGCTTTTTAACGGCAATAATAAAACTGTCAGTGAATTAACTCTCGCACTGGAACTCGGTGTCGGAAGATTTTCCGTCGATAATTTTCTGGAGCTTTCTCTGTTGAATGAACTTGCAAAAAGTGCAGGTAAAACGGCTGAAATTCTTCTCAGAATTACCCCGGGAATTGAATGTCACACTCATGAATATATTCAGACCGGTCATCTTGATTCTAAATTCGGTTTTGATTTGACACAGGTTGATGAGGCTGTTGAATTAATACTTAATGAATATTCAAACCTTAAAATGCGCGGGCTTCATGCCCATATTGGATCACAAATTTTTGAAACTCAGGTTTATCACGATGAAATTGAAATTCTTGTGAAAGAACTTGCACGTTTAGATGAAAAATTTGGTCTTAAACTGGATGAGATTAATATAGGCGGTGGATTAGGTGTGAAATATACGGATAAAGACTGCCCGCCTTCAACTTACCATATTGCAGATGTTATTATCAAAAGTCTGAATAACAGTATTGAAAAATACGTAATAGAGCCGCCGACACTTTATATAGAGCCTGGCAGAAGTATTATTTCAACCGCCGGCGTGACTCTCTATTCTGCCGGAAGCTCAAAACAGGTTCCGCACGGTAAAAAATACGTTGCAGTGGATGGTGGAATGTCAGATAATGCAAGACCTGCCATGTACGGCGCTGAATATTCAGCAAGTATTGCGAACAAACCGGATGAGGAAACTTTACAAACCGTCACAATAGCCGGACGCTTTTGTGAAAGCGGTGATATTTTAATCAGGGAAATATCGCTTCCTGATCTTGAAGAAGGCGATATACTCTGTGTTTACAATACCGGTGCGTATAATTATTCAATGTCATCAAACTATAACAGAGTGCCAAAACCTGCTATGGTACTTGTAAATAATTCTCAATCTGATATTATTATAGAAAGAGAGACTCTTGACGATTTAATTTCGCACGATAAAATTCCGGATAGGTTAAAGTAATATGTTTAATGATATTTTATCATACCTTCAATTTCAAATAGGCGCAATGGATTTGTCTTTTAACTGGACAAACCTTCTTGAAGTGCTTGTTATTGTCGGAATTTTATACGCCTTTTACAAAAAATTTATTAAAAATACCCAGTCTGAAAAGTTTGTCAAAGGGATATTTATACTTATTTTTGTCTGGATATTTTCTGAAATTCTCATAAGACTGGATTTGAAAATTCTCGGAATGTTTTTAAAATCAATTGTAACTCTCGTTTCTTTAAGTTTAATTGTAATTTTCCAGCCTGAATTAAGACGTTTCCTTGGATTTCTCGGGCAGGTAGATTTTATTTCAAAAGCTTTTTCTAGCAATTCAAAAAATGCTAAAGATGAAGAAATTGATGTTATAAAAGAACTTATAGAAGCTGTTAAGTTTTTTTCAAAGACCCATACAGGTGCACTTATAGTTTTCCAGCCGGATTTGAGCAACACTTATTATGATGTTGGTACAAAACTGAATGCGGATTTATCAACTGAGCTTCTTCTTACAATTTTTCACCCGAACACTCCGCTCCATGACGGGGCTGTGGTTATTAACGGCTCAAAGATAATTTCTGCAGGTGTTCTGCTTCCGCTTACGGAAGATCCTAAACTCAGCTGGAAGTACGGTACCCGCCACAGAGCTGCAATCGGGATGTCTGAAGTCAGCGAAGCTGCATGTCTTGTTGTATCTGAAGAAACAGGTGATGTTTCTATTGCGCTGGATGGCACGCTGAAAAAATATGAGGATTTAGTAACTTTAAAATCCGATCTGGAGCATATTCTCGGTTACCATGACAAGAACGAAGAAAAGAAAACTATTTTTAAAATTAATAATTTGATTACAATACGCAAAAATGTTTCCAAAAATGATAAGTAAAAAGAAGGTAAAATATGTCTGCTGGTAAATTATTTATGAAAAAGGTTTTGTCTATATGTAAAAAAGGCTTTTTCTTAACTCTGGGAGCATTTATCGCAGGTTTTGCCATTGATACTCTTCTTGCCCCGAACAACATTATTGACGGCGGAGTTATCGGTATTTCAATGATTTTGAGCTATGTGTTCAAGTATAATCTCGGGCTTTTGATTATAATTCTGAATATTCCGTTTATCTGTCTTGCGTTTACTAAAATGGGAAAAAACTTTGTAATCCAGACCTTTTTTGCGATTTTTATGTTTGCGGTGGCGACAAATATTTTTCATTCAATACAAATTACGCATGATTTGCTTCTTGCAACTGTGTTCGGCGGATTAATTCTCGGCACCGGCGTAGGTATTGTTCTGAAAAATGAGGGCTCGCTTGACGGAACCGAAATTATGTCGCTTGTAATTTCAAAAAAGTTCGGTTTTTCTGTAGGCGAGATTATTATGACCTTTAACATATTTATCTACGCTGCGTCGGGACTGGTGTTTGGCTGGGAAAAGGCTATGTATTCTATTCTTACCTATATTCTTGCCTCAAGGGTTATTGATGTTGTGCTTGAGGGTGTCAGCAGCTCAAAATCCGTTCAGGTGATAAGTGATAAATGGGATGAAATCGGCGAGGTGCTTATAAAGGATCTTGAAATCGGGGTTACCTATATGCACGGAACGGGCGGATATTCCGGTCAGGCAAAGACTATTATTTACTGTGTTGTTTCCCGTATTGAACTCAGCAAAATGAAAGAAGCTATTAAAAGTATTGATCCGAGAGCTTTTATTTCGGTTGTCGATGTCCATGAAGCGTACGGCATACGTATGGGGAAAAGAATTGATAAAACTTAATATATAGACAATTTTAAAAAAATATATTATACTTTAGTTATTAAACAGTTATGTAAGGAAAAGATTATGGCTAAAAATATAGATACAGTTCCAATAGAAGTAAGTATTCTGACAGTTGATCATGATATTAAGGGTATTGTGCACGTTTCAAAATATACCAATACAAACCGTGAACTGACTGACCTGCTGAATGATAAGGAAAGACGCTTTCTTGCTGTAACTAATGCTGAAATCTATCCGCGTAATACTAATCAATCCCCTAGAAAATATAATTTTCTTGAAATCCATATGGACTATGTGTTGATGGTTCATCCTTCTGCGCAGGCAGTTTTTCAGGATTCAGGCAAAACTCAGGAAGATATTGCTCGCTTCAGAGATTTAAGACTTAAGTTAAATCAGACAAAACCTTTTTAGAGTCCGTGGGGGGGGGAGAGAAGTATTTTGAGTTGAAGTCCGCTGTTTATAATTGAATGGCGGCTGAATTTTTTGAGTTTTGATGTTTCTTCTGTGTGGATGAGATAACTGCGAGCAGGCGTTTGATGGGCTTTCCCTACAAAATATTTAAGCCCTTCTGATGGGGCTCAGGTTTCTGGAGTTGGTGCTGCACCGAAATTTGCAGCTTAGACCTGCTATATTCTGCTAAATTTTCATACCTGAGCTTTTCGGGTAAAGATTTCCAAATGAACCGAATGCGCCTGATGTAGTTTTAAGTTCAGGTTTATAGGTTTCTGCTGCAGGTTTATCCGGAGAGTAAGTGTTTTCGGTTTCTTTGCTTATTTTAACGTGTTTATCATTACGACTCATCCACTCTTTTGTCCTGTCCGCAAGAGGGGTTGCTATAAACGGAACAATTACCCTTTTTCCGATTGTTGTTGCCGCAATAAGTGAAGCTATATTGGCAAATGCGTCAAGTGTTGTGTCTTTTACCCCTTCCATTGATTTGTTGAACTGCTCTTCCGATAAGTTTTTAAATCTGTCACGGCCTTTTACTATAGCCAGATAACCCTTTTTGGCGGCTCTGTCAAAATGTTTGCCGAACATTTTATTGAAAAGTTTTGTTTGTATAACTTTGTTTGAGATTGTTTTAAAAAGCAAAATCTGCATTGCAATCATCAGACCGCCGTTTGCAAGATCCAGAGCTGCAACAAATTTACGTTTATCTTCAGGGATTTTTTTGTTGTTCATACTCTGGTTTACATAGAAATAGCAGCCTAAGCCGTCTTTAATGACAATAGAAGCGATACCCAGACCATTTATAAAATTTCTTTTGTTAGCTCTATATTTTTTGCATACATAATCCATAGGCTCAATTTCAGAAAGCCATTTAAGAGGTTTTTTTACTATTGTGTCGAGTGTATCCTGTGCAAATTTCCCTATCTTGCTCATTTGCCCGCCTCAACTTTCTTTGGAGCCTTAGCTATTAATGCTGAAGACTCGTTGTCATGTTTTTTGTTTGAAAGGTTCGGGAATACAGCATCCATAAATATCGGATATAACCAGTTGAGAAGTGCGCAGGTAAACGGCAGCATTGCGCAGGAAACGATTATGCCCGCGATTTGTTTAAAGCCTTTCAGGTTATTTTTAACGTTCTTTTTAAGTCTTTCAACAACATCCATTGTGAAATCTCTGTTCAATAATTTGTTTTTTGTTTCGCTGAATGTGTCATTGAACAGTTGTTTTATTTCTCTGACAGTCATTTTATCCTGAGAAATTGCTTCTTTTATGCGGATAAAAAATTTCTTGGCGGCTTCAGCTTCCGCAAACTGACCTTTTATACTGTTTTCTGCAATAGCTAAGGCTTCTGCTGCGGAAGTTGTTTTCGCATAAAGTGCGGTGTGACCGAGCATTTTTGTCACTTTTCCCTTCATTGCATTAATGATAGCCGTTTCGGTTGCCTGATCGTGGAGTCTTGTTGCAGGTGCTCTGCCTGCAACTTCCTGTACCATCTTTATTAATTCAGGGTTGGTCTTGTTAGCTTTTAATTCTTTTATTTTTTTATTCAAATAAGATTTTAGATTAGCTACGGTGTTAGGTTTGTTAAGTTCAGCTTTTATTTCGTTTAGAACGAGAGTGACTTCCTCGCTGTGTGTTCTTAAAAACTCTGCTCTGAATTTGCGTTTTTGGCTTGTGATTTCAAGTTCTTTTTTGGTTTGTTTGAGATCTTTCAGCATATCCTCTACGGTTTCTCTCAGAAGATTTTTATATTCGTGTTTGCTCATCGGAACCGTCTCACCTTTGTAATTCTTGAGCATAATTACGTTTTTATTTTCTAAATTACTAATTAATGTTGTAATTTGCTCTTTCTTCTTGGCTCTAATTTTCTTTGTCAGTTGTTCCTTGGTAGCTTTCGGTGATTCTTTTTTTATAAGCTTTTCTATATAATCATCATCTCTCAGGGCGCTCTTGTTATATTTCTCTCCCAGATAACCAGAATTTGACATGTTGTTAATTAATCTGTTAAACGGGATAGTTATACCTGCCTGTGTTACTACAGCAAGAACTGCAGATATTGGCTGCCTCCAGGCTGAATATGTTCTTGTATCTTCATCAGTTTTTGAAAGCGGATTCCATTTAATAAATATCGGTGCGACAAAACCTGTTGCCATAGCGTTAAGAACAATATTCTGAACCTCTCCCATGTTTTTTGCAAGGCGGTTCATCATTCTTAGAGAGTTCGGCATGAGGTTTTTCATTTCGTCTTCAATCGTTTTTGTGTTAATTTTCCCTCTGAAGGACGGCTGCTTAACTCTCCGGTTTTCGCTGTTATTTGCTCTGCCGGACGAGGTTTGATAATTGACCTTTTCTACTACCTTCATCATACTATTTACTACTGAACCCTTCCATATATATATACTCCCGAACATAATAAAAATTGCTACTAAAACGTCAATTGTTAAGTTTTGTGAATTTAATTACCGACCAGTCTCCTTTGCTTTCAAACCTTGTCACAGTGAGTGTTTTGAGTAAATCCTCCGCAACCTGACCTTTTATATGTGAAAAAACTAAAAATAATAGCGGTGTTTTTTTATATAACCTGTCATCAGAAGCTATGAGTTTTACCTGTTCAGGTTCGTAAAAGGCAACGCTGTTGAGCATCAGGACAATTACGCTTTTGTCTGGCTTAAGTTTTTGGAGAATTTCGGTTTCAAGTTTTTTTTGCAGGTAACCGTTAACTGACGCCTGAAATGTAGGCCGGTAGGTTTCTTTTCCATTTTTAACCGCTTTTTCGTAAGTCATGTTCTGTGAAAGATATTCAGGGAAATTCCCTTTATCAATAGAAATTACGTTTAAACCGGTGAAGTCTATATATTTTTCAAACCTGTCTTTTTGATAGTATTCAAGTAAAATAAAGTCGCCTTTTTGCGGGGTTGCATTCTTAATTAAGTCCGCAGCAATTTTATGCCCCTGAGCCCGCCGTATTTTAGGGGCTGATACAGGGCTTAAAATAAGATACGTTATATGAACTAAGCAGAATAAAACGATCAGTACATTTTTGAGAATTTTGTTTTTAATAAGGCATGCTCCTGATGCTGCAAGAAGTATAAGCACCGGATAGATTTCTATTGAATATTTTGTAATGAATACAAGTTTTCCGCAGAGCGCAGCAAGTGTTAGGATAATGATTACTCCGGCTGCACTGCTGAATAATAAGATATTGTCTTTGTTGCCTTTGAGCGAAAAAATTATCCAGACTGATGCAATCAATACAGGAATAAGTGCAAAGATTATGAAGCCGGCATTGAAGTTATAGAAAAAGTTTTCAGGTGCGCTCACAAGATTTGTGAGAACAGGGGAAAAGTAGTCTGTAAGCAAAAATCCCCAGTTTGAAAAACTAAAGCTTGACCACCACTGAGAAAATGATGTTGTTGTAAAAATTTTTAAGACCAGAGGGGCTGCCGCAAGAACGCTTAGTGCACCACCTCCCCAGATTGCAAGAATTGTCTTTCTGTAATTTTTAAACAGTTTTATGCTCAGATACACAAGGTTAAAAAACACATAGACAAAACCGATTGTGTGTGTGAATATTACAAGCAGGTTAGATATAACAAGGCAAATAAGATTTGTCAGATTTGTTTTCTTTACAAGTTTTATCGTAAACAACAGCGAAAGTACCGAAAACAAAAACAGCAGCGAGTAAAATCTAACCTCCTGCGAATAGTAAATTAAAAAAGAACTTATTGCTGTAAACAACGCTGCAATAAGTCCTGTTTTTCTGTCTTTTTCTAGTCCTGTAAAATACATTGCTATGATTGATAACGTTCCGCAAAGTACCGAGGTTAACCTCAATAATAAATCGCTCTGTCCGAACATTGCCATAAAACTTTTAAGGTAAAGGTAATATACAGGCATGTGGCATTGTGACTTAATTCCCGCCCAGAAACCGTCAAGCATTGGTCTTGAGGCTATCATCCACGAAATATATTCATCATTCCATAATCCGTCAGGCTTATTAATATAAAGAACCCTTAAAATCAGACCGAGAAGCGTTATTACAAATATCCCCAAAGCATGTTTCTCCATTTGTAATTCTTACATTTTAATTATATAATAAAAAAAATAAGAGGGAAGCTTATGAAACTAGTTATACAGATTCCATGCTTTAATGAAGAGGATGCCTTGCCGGTTACGCTCGCGGCACTTCCGGTGCATATTGACGGAATTGATGAAATCGAAATTCTTGTTATTGATGACGGCTCTACTGATGGAACGGTCGAAGCCGCAAGAAAAGCAGGTGTGAAGCATATTGTATCCTTAGGTGCTAATAAAGGATTGGCAAAAGCTTTCACTGCCGGTATCAGTAAAGCTCTTGATATGGGCGCTGATATAATAGTTAACACAGATGCTGATAACCAGTACCGGGCTGAATATATTGAAAATCTTATAAAGCCTATACTTGAGAATAAGGCGGATATTGTAATAGGAACCCGTCCTGTAGATAAAATAGAACACTTTTCTCCGTTGAAAAAATTCTTACAGAAACTCGGGTCTGCAGTTATGAGATTTGTAAGTTCTTCTAATGTTCAGGACGCTCCTAGCGGGTTCAGGGCATTTTCAAAGAATGCAGCACTGCAGCTTAATGTTTTTGATAAATACACCTATACTCTTGAAACAATTATGCAGGCGCGAGCAAAAGGGCTTGTGATAGATTGCGTGGAAGTAGAGGTTAATCCAGAAATGCGCAAATCAAGGCTTTTCAGAAGTATGTTTCAATATATAAGACGTTCAATATTCACAATGCTCAGGATGTTCATAATTTACAGACCGTTCAGATTTTTTATTGTATTCGGACTGTTATTTTTTCTGGCTGGTTTGATTTTAGGTATAAGATATTTATATTATTATTATACCGGCGATGGTACAGGGCATATCCAATCTTTAATCCTTGCAGCTGTGCTGTTAATTTTCGGCGTGCAGATTTCTCTGATTGCCGTGCTTTCGGAACTTCTTTCAATTAACAGGAAACTCTTAGAGGACATACAATTCCGCATAAAACAGGAAGGGTTGAAAAAAAACACTGACGGTATAAAATAGGTTTAACGTAAAAATTTAATTATAAGGTGATATATGAATAAAATTATTACAATGTCTAAAATCCGTGATTTTTTCCTGTCAGCACAGGCTTTTAAAACTGCCGGATTTATATTTTTTACGGTTTTGCTGACAACGATTATCGCATCGCAGAACTTCTTTTTTCAAAGTATTGTTGAAAACGGGATAAGCAAAAAAGATATTATTGCACAGAAAACTATCACTGTTGTTGATGTGAAGCGTACAGAGCAGCATAAAAAAGAGGTTGCTCAGAAGGTCGAACCTATTTTAACTTCTGCAGAGGATGATTTTATCCGTACAAACCTTGAAACTCTGGAAAATTCAATTTTACAGATTAGAAAAAAAGAGGTGGATAATACAGTAAAGAAAGAAGAATTGTCGCTTCTTTTTGACCTTTCCGATGCAGCGAAAAAAGAGTTTGTTATAAGTTTTCTTTTAAAATCCGATGATCATACAGTAAGAGAAGCCTTTGATAAGGCAAACCTTACCCTGACAAATATTTTGAGGGCAGGTATTACAGAAAAAGATTTTGAACGAAATAATATTGACAGTATAATTACAAACAACCTGATTTCAAATGTTTCAAGACGCCAGATTTCAGTTATTAATGCTCTTTTGAGTCAGATAATTGTTCCAAACCTTGTTGAAGATGAGTTTGCAACAGAAATTGCCCGCAAAAAAGCGGAAGCAACAGTCAAACCTTACGAAATTACATTTCAAAAAGGCGACAAAATTTTATTTGAAGGCGAACCGGTTACAAGATTGAAGCGGGATGCGTTACGATTGGCGGGGTATAACGTTTATGAATTGAACTGGCAGGGGCTGATTGCAATATATATTCTTGTATTGCTTGCGTCTGTTATTTTTATGACATATATGAAATATTTTGAAAAGCAGTTTCTTGCAACAAGATATATGATGCTGGCTGCTGTGCTTTCAATAATGCTTGCTGCAATTGCAGTGGTGCTCCCTACAGGGTTTTCTCCCTATGTATTGCCAATACCTGCCTATGTGCTGCTGCTTGCAATCTTTACAAATCCGAGGGTGGCTTTTGCTGCAATGATGGTGCTATTGACTGTTCTGACCGTAGGCGTTCAATATCCGGCGCAGTATATTGTAACGTTTACGCTGTTAAATTTTGTTGCGGCTGTTGCTGTTTCTCAGGTTAAGTATTCTAGGCGTTTTGATCTTATAAAAGCAGGTTTTGCAATATCTGCGGCAGGGCTTTTAATTGTTCTTTCCATATACGTCCTAGAAAAATGTCTGATTGATGTGAATAATGTATTGATTTTCAAAAATTGTACGTTTATTCTGCTTAACGGTATAGTAAGCTCAATGATAGCGCTCGGAACACTGCCCTTGTTTGAAAGTTCCTTCAAGATTATTACACCTTACGGACTTGCGGAACTTGCAGATCACAACCAGCCTTTATTGAAAAGATTGCAGTTTGAGGCTCCGGGAACTTATCACCACAGTCTTATGGTTTCCAACCTCTGTGAAGCTGCAGCAGAAGCTATTGGCGCAAATCCTATTCTTGCAAGAGTTGGAGCATTTTACCATGATATAGGAAAGTTGAAGCGTCCGCTTTTCTTTGTTGAAAACCAGTCTTATTTCGGAATTGAAAACCCGCATAAAAAGTTAAATCCGAGATTAAGCAAAATGGTTATCACAGCACACCCGAAAGACGGTGTTGAACTAGCAAAAGAATACGGGCTTCCTTCTGTAATTAATAATTTTATTTTGCAGCATCACGGTGAAGGTCTTGCAAGTTACTTCTACAATCAGGCTGTTCAGGAAGAAGGCATTGAAAATGTTAAAGAAGAACAGTTCCGCTATACAGGGCCAAAACCTAATATGAAAGAAACTGCAATATTAATGATTGCTGATGCTGTAGAATCTGCGGTGCGCTCTTTAAAAAATCCTACATCCGAGGAAATTGAACAGATTATTAATAAAATTATTGTAGAAAGGCTTAATGACGGACAGCTTGCAGACAGTCCGCTGACGCTTCATGATATTAAGGTTATTGCGGCAACATTCAGCCGAATATTGCGCGGTATGCAGCATAACAGAATTAAGTATCAGGAAAATATTGTTGCTGAATTAAATAAAAACAAAATAAATTTGCCGGCAAAGATGCTGGATGAAGACCTTGAAAATAAGATAAAGCAGCTTTCCGACAACAATGAGGAAAAGCATGACGCCTAAATCCGTAAAGTTAAATATATTTAGTGAAAATATTTTTGAGAAGCTGGAAGTTAACGAGAAAAAATTTATACAGATAGCAAAAAAGATTTTTAAATTCTACCTGACACTTCCTGAAATTTCAGAAAAATGCTGTCTTGCCGGACTTGATTATAATATGGTATCGTTTGATTTTGTTTATTGCGACAGCGAAAAGACGCATGAAATTAACAGGGAATACAGGAATAAAGATTATCCGGCTGATATAATAACTTTTGCAATTTTTGCGGACGCACAGCCGGAGGAGAGGTTTATTTTTGACGGGGAGGTTAATCTCGGAGAAGTAATGATTGCGCTGGACAAGGTTCAGGAAGAGGCTGAAAAAAAGTCTGTAAGCTTTGATTATGAACTTTCATTTCTCATAAGCCACGGTATTTTGCATCTGCTTGGATTTGACCATCAAACAGAAGCTGATTATAATTTTGTTATAAGCGTGCAAAATAAGGCTTTGGGGAGTATCGGAGTATGAGCAAGTTTAAGTCGCAAGGGTTCAGGAACACTTTTAAAAATGCAAGAAAAGGAATGCGTCTTGTTCTAAAGAGTGAACGGAATGTTCGTATTCATCTTGTGATGGCTGCGTTTGTCCTTATGCTCGGGTTTTTGTTGAATTTTAGCATTACAAAACTTTGTATTCTGCTGATTGCAATAGGAATGGTTGTATCGGCTGAGATGATTAATTCTGCGCTGGAATACTCGCTTGATGCAGTTTTTCATAACAGATATTCAAGACTTGTAGGTATGGCAAAGGATATTTCTGCCGGTGCTGTAATGTTTGTGACAATTATTGCTGTTGTTATAGGGCTTCTGATTTTCATACCTCCGATTTTTGGTTTGTTGTTTAGCTAGATGCGTTTGAAATTTTTCAAAAGCCTTATAATACAACAAATGGCAGAGGACATCTAAAGAGATGCTGAAATAAATTCAGCATTACAAAAGTAAGGTTATCCCTGAGCTAAATTCATGACAGGCTCTGCTCTTGTTTATTTTTTTGCCGAAAACTTGTTTTCGCACAAAAGGGCTCCAGGCGAGAGAATCTCGGTGTGTAAAGATGCTGCACTTCGTAAGGACAGGCTCACGCAAAATTTTTTAAGATCCTGAAACACCAGGTAGGGGCATAAAATTACGTTTCGCCTCTAGCTCAACGAATTTTGCAGCCAGTTCAGGATGACAAATCTTTGGTTCGCATTGTCAAACAAGTTCAGCATGATAATATTACGCACATTTAGTGTAAACTTATCTATATAATTCCCATAAAAGAATACCTGCCCCAAGGAGTAGAAGCAGGTACTAACCAGTAAAAGAGACATCACCAACATTATTATTTATGTTTTTTAAAAGTCAAATCTTTTTTCGATTAATTTTGCCGGCGTTTTTATATTTATTGTATAATTCTGTTATGAAGAAGATTTTTGTGTATCTGATAATTGCAGGTCTGGTATTATGCAGGGGTGTTTTCGCTGAAGAGAGAACTTCTCTTGTTAATGATCAGGCAAATCTTTATTATGCAGAAAATAGAATCGAGGAAGCGTTCGGACTTCTGCTTACTATTCCTGAGGAGAACAGAAGCCCGATGAACTGGCTTTTGCTGGGAAATATTCTGCAGGATAAAGGAAGGCTTGAGGATGCTGATTTTATGTATAATCAGGCGCTTCTTGCGGACAGTAAGTTTTATAAAGCTGCTTATAATCTAGGAAATATCTATCTCGAGCAGGATAAGCCCAATATGGCTATTGAACAGTATAAACTTGTCATGAAACTTCAGCCGGATTTTGCTTACGCATATTACAACACAGGCTGCGCTTACTTAAAGCTTGGTAAATTCAAAGATGCAAAAAAATATTTCTTAAGAGCGCTTGATATTAACACTAATGAGGCGGATTTTCACTACAATCTTGCTTACGTTTACAAGATGTTGAAGAATGACAAACAGGCGCAGATTTATCTGGATTATTACAATAAAATTATGCTGGATAAAATTTAAACACTTTGTAGTATGGAAGGACATCATGTTTTATAAAGGAATAATATTTGATTTTAACGGTACGCTTTTCTGGGATTCTGAAAAACATCTTGAGGCCTGGAGAGAATTTTCAAAACGGGTTCGCTCATATCCTTTTACTGATGAAGAAATGCGCGATTACATGTTTGGAAGAACAAATGAGGATATTATTGCATATTTAATCGGGGAACGCCCATCAAAAGAACTTGTGGAAACACTGGGGCAGGAGAAGGAGGCTGTTTACAGGCAGATGTGCAGGGATGATGCTGAAAATACTCATCTCGCGCCTTACGCTGTTGAGTTTCTGGATTGGCTTAAGGAAAATAATATTCCCCGTACAATTGCCACAATGTCAGAAAAGGCAAATGTTGATTTTTATATTGAAGAATTTAATCTGGCAAAATGGTTTGATATAGATAAAATAGTTTATGCAGACGGTAAAATTAAAGGGAAGCCGGCACCTGATATTTACTTAAAGGCTGCTGCAAATTTAGGGTTGATACCTGAACAATGTGTGGTCGTAGAGGATGCGGTATCCGGAATTGAAGCTGCAAGGGCGGCCGGTTCCGGAAAAGTTGTTGCGATAGCTTCAATGGAAAGTCCTGATTTATATAAGAAAATTCCTGCGGTGAACCTTATTATCAAAGATTTTAAAGAGTTTAATTCTATTATGGAAATGGTTACAGTAACGGTTTAAATCAACTTTTTGGATGTGTTAATTTTGCGTTTGAAATTGTAAAATTTCCTTTAAAAGGAGATTTTCTTATGATTTTAACAAACATTGAAACAGTTCCGGGTATGAAGATTGTCGGAAATTTCGGGCTGGTATCGGGCAGTACTGTCCGTGCGAAAAATGCTATTCTCGATATGGGGGCAGGATTAAAAAATGTTGTCGGAGGTGAGTTGAAAAGCTATACAGATCTTCTTACCACTGCAAGACAGGAAGCTGTTTCAAGAATGGAACAGCAGGCTCAGATGCTCGGGGCTAATGCTATCGTGAATGTCAGGTTTGCAACTTCCGCGATAACTGCAGGTGCGGCTGAAGTTTATGCTTACGGTACTGCTGTTAAAGTTCAACCTTTGACCGGAGTGTAAGCTATGGATTTATTATTACTTATTCTCTTGTTAATTGTTACCTTCTGCAGCGGAAGTATTATTGAAAAAAGACATTTTAAAAACCTTGTCAGCAGAGAAAAAGCACTTCTTCGTTTCCCGACCGTAAGTTTCGGTGCTAAAAAAACTATTCCGGATAAAAAGATAGTAAATGTGCGGATGGTATGCGGAGAAGCTGTAATCGGCGCCGATTATTTTAAATGTTTTGTGTCTAACATAAAGAACTTTTTCGGCGGCAGAATGACATCTTACGAATCCGTAATGGACAGGGCAAGGAGGGAAGCACTTTTAAGAATGAGAGAAAATGCACGCGGTTCAAGCATAATTTTGAATGCAAGAATTGAAACGGTTATGGTAAATGATCCTAAAAATCCGCAAAGTGTACCTCAGTGTGCTGTTATGGCATACGGAACGGCTGTGACTTATGGAAAATAATCAGGAAAATATTGAAGCAAGATACATTGCAATGATTGAAAATAACGTAAATGTATCTAAAACAAGCGATTTAAAAGAATTTTTTATTCTTGTAGCCGGTATTATCGGGCTTTGTATCTTTATATTTCTATGTGCGGATTTAGCAGCAGGCATCTGGATTGATAACATTTCTGATAAAACTCAGGTAAAACTTGAAAACTTGATGAGTTTCGGTTCAGATTTGCCTTTTGAGCATGAGGAAAAGTATGAAAAAGCCTTTAGCCGGCAGCTTACTTTTCTTAAATCACGTAAAAACGATATTATTAAACTTGACAGAAGGCTAAGAGGCAAGTCCGTGTTTAATATTTACGTTTATCCCTCAAAGGAATTAAACGCTTTTGTAGTGCCGAACGGTACTATTTTCTTTACAGCAGGATTTTTAAAAGAAATTAAAGACGAACAGATGCTGACGTTTGTACTTGCTCATGAAATGGCTCATTACGCGCACCGCGACCACTTAAAAGGTTCAGCAAGACAAATTATAGCCGGTGCCGTGCTTTCGCTGCTAACCTCAGGGCAGAATAATTCGCTTTCTTCTCTTGTTCAGAATGTGAGCGTATTTAATGATTTATCTTATTCAAAGCGGCAGGAAAAAGCGGCAGATTTGTTTGCAAATAAGGTTGTGATAAAGCTTTACGGTACAAACAGGGCGGCTGTAGAATTCATGGAAATTATTGACAAAAAGCAGAATATTCCTGAATACATGCACTATTTCTCGACTCATCCGTCGCCTTCCGAAAGAATTTATCTTCTTGAGCATAATAAATAAACATTTAAAAAGAGGCTTAATTTTTTAAGCCTCTTTTGGGTGGTAAAAATTAACAGTTTTTCAGAATTTCATAAGCCGTATCAGCAGTTATTGCGCCTTTTTCACCGAACGCAACATTTCTTGCGGCAAATCTTTCCCTGACTTTTTCAGCTGCATCCATTGCGTCAATTTCGTAATCTGAAAGTTTTGTTTTCATCCCGATAGAATTGAAGAATTCCTCAATATTTTCGATTGCTTTGTCGGCAGCTTTCAAATCAACGGTTTCCTGAACTTTGAATACCTCTCTTGCAAGTTTTGCAAGTTTTTTTGATTTTGAAACTTTCTGGTTTTTCAAAAGCCGCGGAAGCACTATTGCAAGGCTCTGACCGTGGTCAATTCCGTAGAAGGCTGTGAGTTCATGTCCTATCATGTGTGTTGCCCAGTCCTGAACAGCACCAAGGCTTATCCAGTAGTTGAGACCACATGTAGCACACCAGAAAATATTTGCGCGTGCTTCGTAATCTTCAGGTTCTGCAAGAACTTTCGGTGCTTCGCTTATCAAAGTTCTTAAAATTCCGAGCGCCCAGTCGTCCTGCAGTGGAGTGTTAACGTCATAAGTGCAATACTGCTCCATTACGTGAACAAATGTGTCTACAATTCCGTTAATTGTCTGGCGTACCGGCAGGCTGAACGTTACCTGCGGATCAATTATAGAAAATTGTGGAAATACTAAATCTGAATGGAACGGAAGTTTTTCGTTTGTTGAAATTCTTGAAACAACAGCACCGTTATTCATTTCAGAACCCGTAGCCGGAAGTGTAATAACATCTGCAAGCGGAAGGGCAGCTTTTGCCTCTTCACACCTTACAATAAGCCCTTCGTAAGGGTCGCCGCCCTCGTATTTTGCGGCTGCCGCTATAAACTTTGTACCGTCAAGAGTTGACCCGCCGCCTACTGCAAGAAGAAAGTCTATGCCTTCTCTTTTAATAAGTTCAACTGCCTTCATACAGGTTTCATATTTAGGGTTCGGCTCAATTCCGCCGAATTCATACAGATTATATCCTTCCAGCGCTTTTTTCACCTGATCGTAGACGCCGTTTTTCTTTATCGAACCGCCGCCGTATATCATAAGAACCTTTTGTGATTTATCTATTAACTCAGGCAGTCTGGCTATCATACCTTTGCCGAAAAGCACTCTGGTCGGACAGTAAAATTCAAAATTATTCATAACAATACCTCCTTTAAACAAATTATAGCAGAAAAATCTTTATTAATGATATAATATTGCCATGACCGGTATTATTAAAAGCAGGGCTGAAATTCTTGAAGAATTTCCGTCTGACTATACTGTAGTGGATATAGAAACAACAGGGCTTTCACCTCATAAGTGCTGTATTATTGAGCTCTCAGCCCTGAAAGTCCGGTCGGATTCAGTTGTTGATAAATTTACCTCACTTGTTAAGCCTGACGGTGTTATAAATTCTTTTATAACCGGACTCACCGGAATTACAAATGATATGGTTGCTGCGGCTCCTGATATAAAATCAATTTTGCCCGGGTTTATGGAATTTATTTCAGATGATTGCATTCTCGGGCATAATGTAAGCTTTGATATTAGATTTATTTCGGCAAATTTGAAAAAATATTTTGCATCTGAATTTACAAATGCCAGAAAGGATACAATGTATCTTTCAAGAAGATACTGTACGCTTCCGTGTCATAAGCTTGATTATCTTGCAAGACATTATAATATTTGCACAGGCGGACATCACCGTGCATTAAACGATTGTATGATGACTTTAGAGGTTTATAAAAATATTAAAAAGGATGTAACAAGTTCTCTAAATTCGCTTTTATAAGTTTTAATTTTCTTATGTTTCCTGTATTATGTTTTTGTTGAGAAAGGGAGAGAGCATAATATGGAATTTATTAACTGGATAATTGCACATCTTGTGGCATTTATAGAACATGTAATTACTGTAATGGGGCCATGGGGCATAAGTCTTTTGATGGCGATTGAATCCTGCAATATTCCGCTTCCGAGCGAGGCTATTTTGCCGTTTGCTGGTTATGTTGTCAGCAAAGGGGAGATGAATTTCCATGTCGCTGCCTGGGCAGGTGCTCTCGGCTGTGTGATAGGTTCTATCCCTTCATATTATCTGGGATATTTCGGCGGAAGAAAGTTTATTGAAAAATACGGCAAATATTTTTTAATTTCGCATAAAGATCTTGACGACGCGGATAAATGGGTTGAAAAATACGGTGACTGGGCGTTTTTCTTATGCAGGATGCTTCCGGTTGTAAGAACGTTTATCTCGCTTCCGGCTGGAATTTTACGTGCACGAAAGAGAATATTTTTTACTCTGACATTTTTAGGCTCGCTTGTCTGGAGTTACGTTCTGGTGTATGTAGGTGTTAAGATGGGCGAAAATATGGAAGCTTTTAAACACATCTGGCACAAGTTTGATGCTGCAATTGTTATAATCTTCGGTGTGCTCGGCGTTTTGTATATTTACAAACATTTTAAACATCTGAAAGAATCTTAAGAGTGACGGAGAGTTAAAATCCGTCTCCTGCTCCCTTTCTCCCGGCCGGTGTATTATGATAAAAGCTTTATTAGCCTTATTATTCCCATTGAGGCAACTGATTTATGCGCAGATACATTCTTGCGTTGCAGAATATCCTCTTTATTATTGTGAAAATATTCGTAAGCTTTCAGCAGCATCTCTTCATTTTTCAATGTTGGCTGGAACCCTAATTCACGCTTTATTTTTGATGTGTCAAATACAAAACTTGCGGAAATCATTTTATACTGATACGGCCCGAGAGGTGAGAGTCCGAGCAGGTAGCAAATCTTCATGCCAGATGTCATGAAGCTTTTTGGCATGTGGACAAGCTTTGATTTTGAGCCGGTTTTTGTGATTACGTATCTATAAACCTCATTAAAAGATTTCACATCATCAGAACCTATATTAAATACGGCGCTTTTGTCGTAATGAAGAGCTTTTATGCAGGCTGCAGCCAGATCTTTCCCGTAAATAAACTGGTATTTATTTTCCCCGTCGCCAACCATCCAGAGTTTTCTTCCCTCATCAATAAATTCAAAGAGAATTCCTAAGAGCCCCAGCCTTCCTTCATCCATAATTGTCGGGCAGCGGAAGATTACGCTGTTAATGCAATCGCTGTATGAAAGCAGAATTTTTTCGCCTTCAAGTTTGGATTTTCCGTAAATTTCGATAGGTTCCGGCTTTTCATCTTCTGTAACCGGATAATCAAAACTCTTGCCCCACAGGCAGTTTGTCGATGTAAATACAATTTTTTTAACGTTATATTTTTTAGCGTATTCCGCAATATTTTTGGTTCCGTCAACATTTGATGACCAGAGGTTTTTAAGTTCTTTTTTTACATGGGCAAGGAGAGCCGCGCAATGGAATATTGCATCAAACTTATATTTGCTGAAAATTTCATCAAGCAGGTGCAAATCTCTGATGTCACCCTGTACTGCAGTAAAGTTTTCGTGTTTGAATTCATCGGGTTCTAAATCAATTGAAACGCAAATATGTCCGGCTTTTAAAAGTTCTTCCTTTAATATAGAGCCGAAAAATCCTGCACCTCCTGTAATTAAGTAAGTTCCCATTATAAAACCTCCCTAATACAGGCAGAGAGTAAAGCTAAGCCCCCCCCCCCCATACTGTAAGCCTGACTGTGATTGGATTTTAGCATAAATTCTCCTTGCTTTTAAAAAAGCCCTCTTAACAAGAGGGCTAAAAATATTAAATGGGGCGGATAGTGGGACTCGAACCCACGCATATCGGAACCACAATCCGAGGTCTTAACCACTTGACGATATCCGCCATCTGTTACTTTTCTATATTATCATGTAAATATTTTTTGTCTAGAAGTTTTTACGGTCTCTGATATTCTATTGTTCCATGGCGGTTTTCAAAGAGTTTATTCAGTTCGTCAGCACTAGACTGAGCCGTGGCTCTGTCTTCAAAAGCTGAGAATAAAATTTCATTCTGTCCTTTAAATTTTTTATAAAAAACTGTATATCGTACAACTTTTTTCGTCTTGGTATGACGTCTTTTCACTGAACCTGCACTTTCTCGTATTGTATCTGTGTATTTTCCGACACCGAATTCTTTAACGTTTGAGGGACTGAATTCCTTAACAATGGATACGTTATTAAATATATCTGTCCTATTTATTGTACATGTATTTGCCATAAAATCACAGTTCAATGTAGTTCTCATTGTGGCAATGTATATAAAAAATGAGATCATGCCTAAAACGATAATGATGGGAATAATTTTATTCATAAACTAACCTCTTACAAAAACGGAATACATTTATAATATTCCGTTTTTGTTTATATATCTAATTAATTTAGCTAATTCTCTGGAACATATAGCCGATGCCGCGGGCTGTAAGGATTAATTCAGGATTTGCAGGATCGGTTTCAAGTTTGGAGCGCAGACGCGAAATATGTACGTCCACAACTCTTGTATCAATTCTGTGATCCGGCGGGTAAGCCCAGACGTGCTGCAATATTTCATTTCTTGAAAATGCCTGACCCGAATTGTTAACCAGAAGTTCCAGAAGGCTGAATTCCATGCCTGTAAGGCGTATTCTTTCATTTTTCCTGAATACCTGACGGCGTGCTGTATCAATTTTGATATTGCCGGTGGTAATAACGTTTTTGGTAACTTTGCCGGACGGAGTAACTGTTTCTCTGTTGTTTGTACGTCTTAAAACAGCCTTAACACGTGCTTCAAGTTCTTTAGGTGAGAACGGTTTAATTACATAATCATCCGCGCCGAGTTCCAGACCTGTAATTCTTTCGGAAACATCACCGAGGGCTGTTAGAATAATAATCGGAACATCTGCAGTTCTTCTGATTTCTCTGGTAACTCCGTAGCCGTCCATTTTCGGCATCATAACATCCAGAACCACAAGGTCAGGATTATATTTATTAAACGCATTAACGGCTTCTTCGCCGTCTGCTGCTGTTACTACATCATAACCGGCCATTTTTAACCTTGTTTCCAAAATTCGTCTGATACTTGCTTCGTCATCTGCCAGCAAAATTCTCTGACGATCTTCTGTGTCATTAGGCATTTCAACATTTTCTGTCATAGTCTTTTCTTTTCCTTACGTTAATAATCTAACACCTATACTACCAATTATAATTAAGAGATAAATATTACAAAATATTTATTTTTCTAAATTTTTTTAAATAATTATAACGTTATCTTAACCTAATTTTACAAAAATTGCAAGCACTTTTTTAGGAAATTATATAGCAAATTTCACTTATAATGGCTAAAATTGTCACCCTGAACTTGTTTCAGGGTCTTGACGGAGGTAAGCTTCCGAAACACCTGGTAGGGGCATAAAATCACGTTTCGCCTCCGGCTCAACTGATTTTGCAGCCAGTTCGGAATGATATTTTTTATCTCTTAACAATGTTCGGTGGAAAAATTTATGTATAACTGTTATTCAATAAGATAATGTCCAGAGCAGCTGTAACCGTTGCTTTCAGGTGTGCAGTCACCATTTTTGTTTTCTTCAGCAAGATAATCATACATTAGCGGTTTTATTGCTTTATCCATAATATAAAGAACGTAAATGTCTTTGCCAAAGGTATTTGGCTTTTGAAGCCCGTTTACATCTATTGTTACCCAGCCGCATCTTTTATAGTTAAAGACTCCGTTGTAATCAAATTCGCAGTCTGCAGCGTCAAGAAAAAACAGCAGGACGCTGCCGTTTGCAAGTATCATTGTTGCTCCGCTCATACTTAAGTAGTTTCTTGGAGCTGTTGAACCGTTTAAAAGTTTTATTTTGCTGAATTCTGTGAAACAGCTGTTCTTACTGTCATTTTCTTTGTATGGAGTTTCGCAGGTACGTATACTTTTTAATTTGCTGCTTAATATCTCCATAAGGCACCTGTGTTGTGCTTCTGCACCTTCGCAGTGCTGAATGCTGTTTGGAAAGCTTCCGTATTCAGCTGTAATAGAGTTATGAGCCTGCGAAAGCACTGAATAGTCCTCTTTTAGCAGGGTTATATAGTGTTTCATATTAATTTTATTGATTACAGCAGGCAAGGTCATTGCAGCAACGACTCCTATAATCCCCAGTGTAATCAAAACTTCTGCAAGCGTAAACGCCTGTTTCTTCCGGTCGGTTAAGTTTGTTCTCTCTTCTGTAAATACTCTTGTAGTCATCTTTTCTCCTTATTATGTGATGTATTACTTCATAGTATCTCAATAATAATACAAGAAAATAAGGTTATGCAAAAATATGAAGTAATGTATCACAAAATTATTTCAGCAAATATAAAAAAGCTTCGCAAAGGTGCGAAACTTTCACAGGAGGAGTTTGCAGAAAAACTTAACTGCTCAAGAGAATTTATAAGCAGGGTAGAAAACCTTAAAGAGAAAGTCAGTCTAAAAATGTTATTACTGATGTCTGAACTCTTTAAAGTTAACCCTAAATACTTTTTTGATGAAGATTAAAGCTGTTGTGATATAATTTGTTTGAATTTTTCAAGATCTTCTTTTGTATCAATACCAACAGGCACAAAATCCACAACGGAAGTTTTTATTTTCATGCCGTTTTCAAGCGCGCGCAGCTGCTCAAGGCTTTCTGTTCGCTCAAGCGGAGTTTGAGGTAAGGAGGTCATTTTAATTAAGGCTTCTCTTTTGTAGCCGTAAATTCCGAGGTGTCCATAGAATGTTGCAATTCCCGTATTTCTTTCATAAGGAATTTTTGAACGGGAGAAGTAGAGTGCATAGCCGTTGTTGTCTATTACGCATTTTACAAGATTAGGGTTGTTTATCTCTGCTTCATCTTTTAATACTCTAATCAAAGTAGAAATGTCAGCATGTTCGTCCTCTTGAACATTTCTGGCAACATCGTCAATACTTTCCGGCTTAATAAGAGGTTCATCACCTTGAAGGTTAACTATATAAGCAATTTCAGGGTGACGTTCAACAACTTCTCTTATTCTGTCTGAGCCGCATTTATGCTCGGCGGATGTCATCTCTACATCTCCGCCAAATGCTTTTACTGCGTTGAAAATTCTTTCATCATCGGTTGCAACAATAATCATATCGGCAAGTTTTGATGCTTGTGCTTTTTCATAAACCCATTGAATAATAGGTTTGCCGTTAACTTCAATAAGCGGTTTTCCTTCCAGTCTGCTTGAGCCGTAACGTGCAGGTATAATTATTGCTGTTTTATTCATTTTTTGCTCCTTAAACACCTTTTATGTAATCTTCAATAAATTTATATTCATCATTAGATAATGATATTGTAATTACTGATTTATCATCAATAATTACATCAATCATATTCCAGGTTTTTGAAAATTTTAAAGATTTAAAATCATTAATGACGATAGCTCTGTTGAACATGCTTATGACGAGAAAATCTTTGTATATATCAAGTGTAACCCAACATCCCCTTACCCACATTTTGCCAATGGCAGATAAGTGAACCTTAAAAATATTCTCAGGTTGTCCGTATTTTGATTTAATTTCATCATATTTTATAGGAAAAGTGAGCTGGAATGTATCTTTAAGTATTACAATAAAGAAGGCAAGCATTGCCATTGCAACAAAACAAAAGACAAATATTATTGCCAGCATTATTCCTTCATCTTCACTCATCAGCTTCTCCTTACTACTAATCCAACCCACTGATTCTGATGCATTTCTTCTATTAATTCCAGATTGTGCTTTTGTATTGCGTCAATAACAACAGGCTTTTTTTCGTCTAAAATTCCGGATAAAACCATATATGCACCGTCTTTCATTATTGCCTTTAAATCCCCCATAATTTCAGCAAGAACGTTGTGGAGAATATTTGCAAGAACAAAGTCAAATTGTTTGTTTATTTTATCGGCAGTGTTAAGTTCAAATTCGCAATCTGCATTGTTTTTAATTGCGTTTTCTTTAGCAACATCAATTACAGTTTCATCATTGTCGCAGCCATAAGCCGATTTCGCACCAAACTTTTTAGCACAGATAGCTAAAATCCCAGATCCCATTCCAATATCTGCTACTTCTGCATTTTGAGGCATATATTTTTCAATAGCCTTCATGCAAAGTTGTGTTGTAGCATGTGTGCCAGTTCCAAAAGCACATCCAGGCTCAAGTTTAATAATAACTTCATTATCTTGTTTAGGGGTATATGCAATCCAATCAGGTACAACAGTTATTCTGTCAGAGACATGAGTTACATCCCATTTTTCTTTCCATTTTCTAGACCAGTCTTCGTTTTCTTTTTCAACATAAGAAAATTCCCAACTACCTAATTCCTCATCAGAAAAACCTCTGGATTTTAGTATTGTACGTTGCTCTTTTAAAATATTATAAACATCAGCTTTTTGCGTAAGAAAAACTCTAAGCGTTCCTTCTGTTGTAGAAATCATTTCAAGGTCTTTATAAGTTTCTTCAGCGAGTACTACTCCTTCACAGGGAAAATTTTCAAAACATATATTTGATACAATTTCTTCAATTTCAGGATTAATTTTAATTTGTAATTCAAAATATGAGCTCATATTCTACTCCAAAAAAGCCCCCATTTTGCGGAATTTTTCGTATCTTTGCTGCTTCAAGTCTTTGCCTGAAAGGTTTGAGAGTTCTTCAATGCTTTGAACTATAGTATTTTTCATCTCATTGCAGACAAAGTCATAGTCATTATGCGCACCGCCTAAAGGTTCTTTAACCGCGCCGTCAACAATACCGAATTTCATTAAATCGTGTGCGGTTATTTTTAAAGCTTCCGCAGCATCGCTTGCGCGGGAGGCATCGCGCCAGAGAATTGAAGCGCAGCCTTCAGGCGAAATTACGGTGTAATAAGCGTGTTCAAGCATAAATACTTTGTTAGCAACAGCTAAACCGAGTGCACCGCCGGAGCAGCCTTCACCGGTAATAATTGCGATAACAGGAACCTCCAGTTTGGCCATTTCTCTAAGGTTTACAGCAATTGCAATGCCCTGACCTGTCTGTTCCGCGCTAATTCCCGGATAGGCACCGGGTGTGTCAATTAATGTTACTATAGGCATTTTAAATTTATTTGCATGTTTGAAAAGCCTTAATGCTTTTCTGTAACCCTGAGGCTGAGGCATACCAAAATTGTATTCAAGATTTTCTTTTGTTGATTTGCCTTTCATTGTGCCGACAATCATAACCGGTCTGCCGTCTATTTTTGCAAGTCCACCAATTATCGCCCTGTCATCCATGCCTTCTCTGTCGCCGTGAAGCTCCAGAAAGTCTGTGCAAATACGATTTACATAATCCAGAAAGTTCGGTCTTTCCGGATGACGTGCTATCTGTAATTTTTGAGACGGTTTAAGGTTTTCATACAGGTCTTTTTTGTAATCTTCTGCCTGCTGCTCAAATGTTTCTATTTCTTTATTCAAATCCATGCCGGACTCCATGCTTATTTTCTTTAGTTCTTCTATTTTTTCCTGAATTTCCATAATCGGTTTTTCAAAATCCAATAATGTAGTCATAGTACAATCCTTATTTCCGTTAAACTATTGATTAACTGTGCATAGACAGTATATTGCCGAGAGTTTTTCTCAAATCTTTTCTTTTAGAAACCACATCTACCTGACCGTATTTCAACAAATACTCCGCTGTCTGGAAATCTGAAGGCAGTTTCTGTCTGATAGTCTGTTCAATGACCCTTCTGCCTGCAAACCCTACTCTGGCTCCCTGTTCGGCAACAATAATATCCCCGAGCATGCCAAAGCTTGCTGTAACACCTCCGAAAGTCGGCTCTGTAATAAGATTTATATATAAAAGCCCTTCGTCATCCAGTTTTGCACAGGCGCAGGAGGTTTTTGCCATCTGCATAAGGCTGAGTGCGCTTTCTTGCATTCTTGCACCTCCCGATGAAGTCACTGCAAGCACAGGAAGCCTTAATTCTATTGCTTTTTCAATAAGACGTGTAATCTTTTCTCCGACAACGCTTCCCATAGATCCGCCCATAAAGTCAAAATCCATTACTGCAGCAGCTACAGGATGACCTTCAATTTTTGCGATACCTGTTACAACTGCGTCATTGAGGTTTGTTTTTTTCTGGGCTTTTTCAATTCTGTCTTTGTAAGATTCAGTATCCACAAAGTTTAGCGGATCGGTCGGTTTAATTTCCATGAAAAGTTCTTCAAAAGAATTTTCGTCAAACAATTGTTTAATTCTTTTTTTGTTGTTTATTCTGAAATGGTAGTCGCAAACAGGACAAACCATATCATTATTCGCTAAATCTTCTTTTAAAAGCTGGGCGTCGCAGTGAACACATTTTGTCCATAAATCCGGATTCTGTTCAACTTCTGCTCTGGCTTCAAGCGCACGTCTTTGTATTTGTGCTTCTTTTCGTTTTTCAAACCATTCCTGAATTGTCATAATATATAAATCCCTAATCTAATATTATTTACCAGTTAATTATACACCGAAAAAACTTTAGTGCAAATGGTTAATTTAAAAAAGACGTTAAGGTTATAGGTATAGGTCGGATTTACTTAATTAGACAGAACATTGTATCTGTAGAGTAACAGATATATTTATTTTCTCAACACGCTCCCGCGCTGCTCCCGCTATCGTCTCGAAAACAAATATATCTGTTACTCTGCAATGCTGCTAACAAATTAAAAATCCGCTATATGCTATAAATAGTAATAAGTCTATAAAAAAGACGCTAAGACGTTAAGTGTGACAGACGATAAGGATGTATTGCCCGTTATTATCGTTTGGCGGCTCTATCCATTTCCCTTTTCTGGTCTTTTTTGGCAATGTCGTCGCGTTTGTCGTGAAGCTTTTTACCTTTTGCGAGCCCTATTTCAATTTTTGCAAGCCCCTGCTTAAAATATATCTCCAGCGGAACAATTGTGTAACCGTCTTTTTTTACTTTTGTCTGCATTTTTAGAATTTCTTTTTTAGTGAGAAGAAGTTTTCTCGTCCTTGACGGAGCGTGGTTGTACCGGTTGCCGTTTTCGTAAGGCGAGATATGGCAGTTATAGAGGAAAATTTCATTATCATCAATTTTGCAGAAACTGTCTTTAAGGTTAACAGCGCCTGCACGGATTGATTTAATCTCTGTTCCTGTCAGCACAATGCCGGCTTCATATTTTTCAAAAATCGTGAAGTCGTGAAAGGCTTTTCTGTTTGTTGTTACAACTTTTCGTTCCATATCTAAATTCTATCATAAACAAATTTTTATAAAGCCCTTTGTTTTAAGAGAATTTCCCTAATTTTATCTGCTGGATACAAATTTTGGCAGGTTATTCATACAAATAGCATTTTACAAAATGTGTTTCGCTTAATTTTGTTACTGCAGGCTGATTTAGCGGACACGGTTCAAAACATTGGGGACATCTTGTATGGAACTTACACCCGTGCGGGATGTTTGAAGGAGAGGGTAAATCTCCTTTTAATATTTCGCGGGTGCTTGTTTTCCCTGTAAGCTGCGGCACTGCGCTGAGAAGTGCTTTTGTATAGGGATGGCAGGGGGTCCCAAAAATTTCTTTTGTGGTGCCGATTTCTGCGATTTCTCCGAGATACATTACAGCAACCCTGTCGGCCAGATATTTAATTACGCTCATATCGTGTGTTATGAGAACAAATGTAAGGTTAAAATCCTCTTTTAATTCTTTCAAAAGGTTAATTATCTGAGCCTGAATGCTTACGTCAAGCGCGCTCACCGGCTCATCCGCAAGTATAAATTCCGGATTTAAGACAAGAGCTCTTGCAATTGCAATCCTCTGTCGCTGACCGCCTGAGAATTCATGCGGATAAAGCTTAAGGCATTCTTCGCTTAATCCGACCTTTTTAATCTTTTCTTTTATGATTTGCTCGATTTCATCATCTGTAAAATCTGTATTTATTTTGAGAGGTTCTTTCAGCGTGTCCAAGATTTTCATTTTCGGGTTAAGGCTGGAATAAGGGTTCTGGAAAACCATCTGGGCTTTTTTGCGATAGGATTTAAGTTCTTTTTTATCCATATTCAGAACATTCCGGCATTCAAATGTTATTTTGCCGGCTTTAACCGGCTCAAGCCGGATTATGGCTCTTGCAAGCGTTGATTTGCCGCAGCCGGATTCCCCGGCAATTGCAAGTATTTCTCCCTTTTTTATATCAAGCGTAACCCCGTTAACTGCATGAATAATCTCTGTTCCGCCCATAATGCCTTTATTTGATTTGTATTCAACATACAAATCTTTTATCTCCAATAGATTTTCCATAGTGTAATTTTATAGTAACTCTTTATGAAAATCAATTATATGAAACGGCTACTCTATATTTAAAAGTTCGTGTATTTTAAGTCCTAAAATATTTGCAATTTTAAAAAGTATATCAAGAGAGGCCTTTTTCTCCCCCCGTTCGATTTCGCCCAGATAATAGTCATTTATCCCTGCAAGTTCGGAAAATCTTTCTCTTGAAAGTTTAAGCCCGCGGCGAAGTTTGTAGATTTTTTTCCCAAGCTTTAAATAAAAATCATTTGACATTTATTCATGTTATGCTACTATATATTTAAAATAAATTGGCTCAGAGCCAATATTAAGGAGGCTTATGAAGTACGCATTCACACTTGCAGAGGTTTTGATAACCATGGGAATTATCGGAGTTGTTGCCGCTATGACACTCCCGTCTTTAATCCAGAAAAATCATGATAAAGAATTAATATCAAGAACTAAAAAGGTGTATTCGGATGTAAATAATGCGCTTTTGCTTGCACAGAGAGATTTAGGTACAATAGGCGACAACTCAACATTGTTTAATTCTACAGATAACAATCAGACTGTTTTAAAGAATTTACAAAAATATTTTAGTGGCGCTAAATATTGTCAAAATAAATATCAAAAAGACTGTTCAAAGTATTACTACGATATAAAATATGCTACATTGCGCTTGAATGAGGATAACAGTGCTGCAGTTGACGCTTTAGACGGTAGTAGTTCTATACTTATTTTATCTAACGGTGCAATCATTAGATTAAATAATGCACAAAGACCGGATTGTACAGCAGAAGTGACGGAGGATAAAAAAGATGAATATGGCAGACCAATTAAAGATGAAGATGGTAAAGTAGTTCAGAATACTTATATTGCTGAATCCTGCGGGCAGATGTACTTTGATGTAAACGGGCCAAAGGGGCCAAACCAGTATGGAAGGGATAATTATCAGCTTTTAATATTAAAAACCGGTACAACATATTTTCAGAATGCCGCATGGGGAGCTCAAAGTCTTAAAAATATACTGACCGGAAATGAAAAACTTGAGTATGAAAATTATTCAAAAGGGCAGGTATTTGAATTTTAAATTTCGCGTCTGCCTTCTATTGCGCGGGCAATTGTGATTTCGTCAGCATATTCCAGGTCTGCGCCGACAGGAAGCCCGAATGCAATACGTGAAATCTTTATGCCGAAAGGTTTTATAAGTTTGCTGAGATAAAGGCTGGTTGCCTCGCCTTCAACTGAAGGACTGAGGGCAAGGATTACTTCCTTGACTTCTTCATTTGTGAGACGTGTCAGAAGCTCTTTTATCCGGATGTCATCCGCACCTATGCCGTCCATAGGCGAAATAAGCCCCTGCAAAACGTGATAAAGCCCTCTGTATTCGTTTGTTTTTTCAATTGCAATTAAATCTTTTGTCTCCGCGACAACGCAGATAATCGAGCGGTCGCGTTTAGTGGACTGGCATATTTCGCACGGGCTTGTTGAAGAAAGGTTAAAGCACACCTCGCAGGTATGCGTATTTGCCTTTGCTTCAACAATGCTCTGCGCAAACTTCTGAACCTCCGCCATTGGCATTCTCAGTAAATAGAATGCCATGCGCTGCGCCGATTTCGGCCCTACTGACGGAAATTTTTGAAAATGTTCTATTAGGGTTGCAATTGATTTAGGGTAAATCATTAGAATCCTAATCCCGGAATATTTAACCCGCCGGTTGCCTGTTTCATTTTAGCTTCCATCTCTTTTGTTGCTTTGTCGCTTGCCTGATTAATTGCAACGGTGATAACGTCTTCAAGTTCTTCTGCGGTATCTGTGCTGATTGAAAGCGCTGAGGCATCAAGTTTTATGGATTTAAATTTGCCCTGACCGTCGCAGACAACTTTTACAGCGCCGCCTGCAGCTTCGCCGGTTATTTCCATTTTTGCAAGTTCTTCCTGTGAGGCTTTTAATTTTGCCTGCACGTTTTGAGCCTGTTTCATAATTTGCATAATGTTCATTTTAGTATATCCTCCTTAGTCAATAAATTATCCCATGTTAAGACTTTTGTGTAGTTTCGATTTTTATTATACAATAAAAATATGCAGAGCAAGACTTATGTTTCACAATCGTTAAGAAACGGGCGGCTTATGAGGTGGACTTTTATGCCGCTGAAGGTCTATATTGCCCCTATGAAGTTTTACTCAAAACAGGGGGAAGATTACAAGTATAAGCAGCTTGTGAAGCGTGCTCTAGATGCGTGGCAGACCGCAACAAAGGGCAGAGTTAAGTTTAATGTTGTGGACACGCTCCTTGAATCTAATGTGAATATTGACTGGAAAAGGGTTGAGAGGCAGGCATTAGGGCACTGTTATTTTTCTTTTGACGGTGCAAACAGGCTTTACGGAGCGGAAGTCGCGATAGGGCTTACCGACGGGCTTATCCACAGTTCTTATGACAGTGACGGTGAGGTTTATCATACTATTCTGCACGAAATTGGTCATGCAATCGGGCTGGGTCACAGCCCTTATAAAACTGATATTATGTACACCCCGCACCAGAAAGGGATTCATAATATTTCAGAAGGGGATATTCTGACGGTTAACTGGCTTTATAAGCTTCCGCAGGGTGCAACGCCTTCTGAAGTTGCTTCTATGTATTCAATGGGCGGCTCAGATATTGATGAGATAATTTTCAGGGTTATGAACAAAAATGCACCGAGCGGGTTTGAAAATGTTAAAAATAGTGTTAAACTTCCGCCGCAGCGTAATCTCCTTGAAGAACAGGAAAATATTGCTCTTTTGAGGAAGTATCACATGTCTTTGCAGAATATTTCTATTTCCGAGGATATGAAGAAGATAATTCTTAAAAACAGCAAGAAAGGAAAAAGTAAGTGGGACTCCGCGTAGTAATTTTAGGAAGGGGAGAAATGCTCTTGAACCTTATAAGAGGTTCAATGCTTGCCGGTGCTGAAATTGTTGGTGTTTTTCGTTATGAAAGGCTGATTTTCCCGCCGATTTTTCTGAAATTTTACGATTTTTTTAAAAGTTCTCCTGCGCTTACGTTTACTAAAAAGCATAAAATATATGATATACCTTTCACAAGTGCAAATTCTGAGAATTTTAAAAGATTTCTTGTGAAGGAGAATGTAGATGTTGTTCTTGTCGGTTCGTGGTGTGAAAAACTTAAAAAAGAAATTATTGATATTCCTGTAATTGGGACAGTAAACGTTCACCCGTCGCTTCTTCCACAGTACCGGGGGCCTAATCCGTATTTGCAGACTATTCTTCACGGAGAAAAGAAAAGCGGCGTAACTTTTCACCTTATGACTGAAAAATACGATGCGGGGCCTGTGTTAGCACAGAAAGAGATTGAAATTCTTCAGGGCGACACAGGTAAAGAACTCAAAAATAAAACAGTTTTTCAGGCGCGTCTTTTGTGCGCAAACCTTCTGGAGAAACTTGAAGGCGGATTTGTTATCCCTGTTGAACAGGATGAGTCGCTTGCTACTTACTACGAAAATGTAAAGCCGGAGGATATGACGCTTGATTTTCAAAACGAAACAACGGAAGAACTTTTTAACCGCATAAGAGCGTTTCACCCGTGGCTTAAAACTTATTTTCAGTACGGTAACACTTTTTTTGTGATTAATCCTTATAAAGTTGAAATTGTTGAAGCTGCAGGGGATGCAGGCATGATAATTGATGCGGGCGGTCTATCGCTTACTGTTGCAGCAATAAATGGTAAGGCCTTGAAGATGTCTGATTTAAGGCTTTACAGGTTTCCACTGTTTACAAAGTTTTTTATTAATGCAATCGGTAAGACAATAAAGCATAAATGTAAGTAAGCTGCACTTTTTTATAAAAAGTTTCCGGTTAACCTGTTAAAAGTCCTATTCAACACTTCATAATTTCAACTTTACCACTTTATTTTTTCTTAGGGCACCTTTTCCTGCCGTTCCAGCCGAGATCAGAGCAGTGCAGGTAATCCATGTTTTCGTTATAAATCACCCATGCAGCACAGCCGAAGCCTGCATCTTTAACACATTTTTCCATAAAAAACTCATCACCATAGTATCTTGGTGCTCCTGCCGGAACAATTGCATTATCAAACAGGTAAAAATAAAAGAAGTCAACACCTACCTGATTTGGCGGTTTTGCACCGTTTATGTCAACATAAATCTGGCCGTATTTGCTGTAATCTTTTGCTGATGAGGCGTTGAACATTATCATTGTTCCATCGTTCAATATCATTGCGGATCTGCCTGACAATATGTTCCAGTTAACGTAATTTGTTCCGTCAATGTTTTTGTATGTTACATTCGGGAAGCAGCCGTAGCCGTTTTTACAGGTTTTAACTTTCTGCATAAAAGGCGCAAAGTAATTCAGAAGAACCTGTTCGCCGCCGCCGTTTTCTTCCATTGAAATTCCCCAGTTCGCAATATCGCCGTATTTATCCTGTGCTGACAGAAATGCCTGCGAGAGCGCTGAATATGTTTTCTTCAGCTGTGCGGTTGCAGTCTTTTCTCTGGTGGATGTAAGAATGGACGGTAGTGTCATTGCTGCAATTACGCCGATAATTCCCAGTGTAATCAGTACCTCTGCCAGAGTGAACGCCTGCTTTTTCATATATTCTCCTTGTTTAGAACCTGAAATCTCTTTCTCCCGCTTCAATTTTTACCAAATCTTTTTCAACGGTTTCTTTTATTTTTTCATTTTCGATTATTTTTGTCTCTTTGTCAATAAGTTTAAGACCAATTTCTTTAGTTTCAGGTGAGGCGTAGTCCTCAAGGTATTCTTTTAATGTTAAGATAGCGTTCGGGTGGCAGAAATTATGGATCTGCTGGCTTTTGCACACCTCCATAAATCTCTCGCCTGTCCTTCCGTTTCTGTAGCATGAAGTACAAAAGCTTGGAAGGTAGCCGAGTTCCATAAGCCATCTTATAACCTCATCAAGCGGGCGTCTGTCAGAAACATCAAACTGAGCAGAATTTTCATCTTCCGGCATAGGGCTGAAATATCCGCCCACGCTTGTTTTAGAACCTCCGCTAATCTGTGATACCCCGAGGTGTAAAAGTTTTGCCCTGCATTCTTCTGTTTCTCTTGTTGAGATAATCATGCCTGTATAAGGTTTTGCAATACGTATGCAGGCAACGATTTTTGCAAAAATATCATCGTCAATTCCGTTATCGAAAGCTGAAGGATCAATATCATCGGCTTTTCTGATTCTAGGAACGCTTATTGCGTGAGGGCCTACTCCGAAAGCTGCTTCAAGATGCTCTGCGTGCATCATAAGGCCTGCAAATTCATACCTGTACAATTCAAGCCCGAATAATACTCCGAGGCTGACATCATCAATCCCTGCTTCCATTGCTCTGTCCATGGCCTCTGTGTGGTAGGCGTAATTGTGTTTCGGCCCTGTCGGGTGAAGTCTTTCGTAGCTTTCTTTATTGTAAGTTTCCTGAAACAGAATGTAGGTGCCGATGCCTGCTTCATGGAGCTTTCTGTAGTTTTCAACGGTAGTTGCCGCAATATTTACGTTAACCCTTCTGATTGAGCCGTTTTTATGTTTAACACTGTAAATTGTTTTGATTGATTCTAATATATATTCTATAGGGTTGTTAACAGGGTCTTCTCCTGCTTCGATAGCAAGCCTTTTATGACCCATGTCCTGAAGCGCTATAACTTCCTGTCTTATTTCTTCCTGTGTAAGTTTTTTGCGCGGAATATGACTGTTTTGTTTGTGGTAAGGGCAGTAGACACAACCGTTAACACAGTAATTAGAGAGATAAAGCGGCGCAAATAAAACAATTCTGTTCCCGTAAAAATCTTTTTTTATCTGTTCTGCGAGTTTAAAAATTTCTTCATTTTTTTCTTTTATATCGCAGTCAAGAAGCACAGCCGCTTCTCTATGCGTAAGCCCGTTTTTCTGTCTTGCTTTTTCTAAAATTTTGTCAATAAGCTCAACGTTATGTTTGTTTTCTTCTGCATATTTTAAAGTGTCGAGAATTTCTTCATGACTGATAAATTCTTCGGCTTTGTGCGATTTCGGATTATACATAATCAAATTCTCCCTATTCTGTTTCCATGTTAAGCCCGTAAAAAATAAATGTAAAGTTCGGGTAAATTAAACTACAGTTCCGCCGCCGATTAGATGTCCGTCATTCAGGTCGTAAAAAACTCCGGCCTGACCGCGGGTTACAGAATTTACAGGTTCATAAAACCTTATGACCGCGCTGTTTTCGAGTAACTGAATGTTTGCCTTTTGGGCGTTCATATTGTAGCGGATTTTGACCATAGCGTCAAAATTATTTTCTTCGACCGGATAGGTAAGATTAAGATTTTTAACTGTTAATTCTTGTTTTAAATTATCTTCACAGCTTCCGAGGTAAACAATATTTTTCTCTGCATCAATATCAATTACATAAAGAGGGTATGGCGCGGCAATCCCGATACCTTTGCGCTGGCCGATTGTGTATTGATAGCTGCCCGAGTGCTCGCCGAGTTTTTTACCGGAATTTATCTCTATGAAATCTCCTTTTTTATATCCGAATTTGTCTGTCAGATATTTTTTTGTTGTATTTGGCTTTTGGATAAAACAAATATCCTGGCTCTCTTTGGAAGATTTAGTCGGAAGGTCGTATTTTTCAGCAAGCGCCTTTATTTCATCTTTTGTGTAGCCGGATAGCGGAAATTCGGTCTTTGAAAGCTCTTTCTGCCCGAGCCGGTATAAAAAATAAAGCTGGTCTTTATGCTCATCTTTTGCCGGATATAGTTTATAAATTCCGTTCTCATATCTTATATCCGCATAATGCCCTGTGGCAAAGCGGTCAGCCTCAAGAGTTGCCATTGCATAATTGAAAATCTCGCCCCATTTTATAAATTGGTTGCAGACTATGCAGGGGTTGGGTGTTTCACCTTGAGAATATGAATTTTCAAAATAGTCAATAACTTCTTTTTGAAACTTTTCTGTAACATCGACAATGTAATGCTTAATTCCTAGTTTTTCCGCAACTATTCTAGCTTTTTCGCAAACATCATCAGCGGCTGGCGAATTAATCATTTTCCCAGTAATACCTGTTACTTCGCAGCCCTTTTCTATTAGTAATTTTGCTGCGACCGAGCTGTCAACTCCTCCGCTGAGTGCAACTGTTACCCTTTTTTTTCTCTTTGACATATTTATAAGGTTATCACAAATAATTTTTTATTAAAAATATTAAGATTTATTTCTTTTTCTTTCAAAAAATTTTATTTTGAAGTATTATAAAGGTAGTAAAATTATAATTTCGGGGAGATATTCCATTATGACACAAAATAATGATAAAGTAATAGGTATACCGAGAGCAATGTCTTTTTATCACAACTATCCGTTTTATTACGGGTTCTTTTCTGCGCTTGGCATAAAAATTATTTTGTCTGATGTCACAACAAAGCAGACACTTTCTAGCGGTTCTGCACTTGTCGTAACAGAAACATGCCTGCCGATAAAAATATATGTGGGGCATATTCTTAATCTGCTGGACAAAAGGGTCGACAGAATTCTTGTTCCGTCGCTGCAGTCTATTGCCCCGAAAATTTATAACTGTTCTAAAATCAGGGGGCTGCCGGATTTAATCAGGAATGTTGTGAAACGCGATTTTACCATGATTGAGGCAACACTTGATAAATCAGAAAAAAATCAGGGGCTGTACGAGTTTCTTGCTGAATGTGTTGCCCCTTACGGAATTACTGATGAAAAACAGATTAAAGAGGCTTCTAAAGCAGGCTGGAGAACTTACAACAATTTCCATATTATGTCAAAATCAGGTATGAGTTACAAAAAGGCTATGAACTATGCGCTTCAGGGTAAAGTTTTCATTGAAAGTTCATCGGAGGAACATCCGATTTCCATAGCACTGGTTGCTCACGGGTATAATATTTATGATGACAGAGCATCAATGAAGATTATTGATAAACTTGAAAAAATGGATGTTAAAGTTTACACCTCGCTGCAGCTCTCAAAGGAACAGATGCTGGAGGGTATTAACACTCTCGGCGAAAATCTTTACTGGGCAAACGAATATGAGATGACAGGAACAGCCGGACACTATCTTAAAGATAATAAAATTGATGGAATTATAGCTTTAAATGCTTTTGGCTGCGGGCCGGATTCTCTTATGATTGAGAGAATTGTCAGAAAGGCAAAACATTTTAATAAACCTATACTTCACCTGACTATTGATGAGCAGACCGGTGAAGCAGGATTTATAACCCGTCTGGAGGCTTTTGTTGATATGCTTTTCCGTAAAAAGCGCGCCAAAATTATTAACAAAATAGATATTCATTCTCAGGAATACATTCCAAACACCAACTTTATTGAAACAAAGTAATATGGAGAATCTTAATGTTTAAAGTTATTAGCCAAAATTTTGCGTATAAAAAAGTTTCAATCTTTGGTATAAAGTTTTCGTTCATAACACCGGAATACAGAGAATTAAAAAAACTTTTCAGGAATATAATTGTAAAAGACGCCGGCAATAATAACAGTATTATTTTGACCGGTAGGCCTTGCGTAGAGCCGATTTCGGGGGGGGGGGCAACGCTGAGCCTCTAAGAATTTCGTTTTTCGGAAATAACAATACGATTGTTATCGCTCGCTCTGCAAAACTTTCAGGTCTGATTAATATATTCGGTGATAATAATAGTATTTCATTTAGCCCGTTATCTCAATTTTCTTCAGGCATTTATATCGGTAAAAAGGATGATTTAGTTAGAAGTAGTAATTTATGCTTTGGTGAGGGATGTAAGATTTCAAATTCTAATATAGATATAGTAGCAGGTTCTAATCAAGTATTAAATATAGGAAATAATTCTCAATTAAATTCAGTTTATATAGAACAGCCAGGTAAATCAGAAGCCCATATCGGGCATAATGTATCTTTTTTTATTAAAAGTCAAATTAGAATTGGATTGCAATCAGAGCTAAATATTGGAGATAACACTACAATTAATGAAATATTTATAAACTCGGCAATGAATTCTAAAATAGATATAGGTCAAGATTGTATGTTTTCATGGAGTGTGGTTTTATTCCCCGATGATTGTCATCCTATTATGGATAAAGAAACTGGTAAGCTTCTTAATTCTCATAATAACAATAATATCCATATTGGAAAGCACTGCTGGATCGGGTATGGAGTTACATTGCTTAAAAATGTAACTATTCCTGATAATTCCATTGTCGGAATGAATTCTTTTGTAATTAACAAACAGTTTGATGAGCCGAATGTTATTATTGCCGGCTCTCCAGCTAAAGTTATTAAGCGTAATATTGACTGGGATAGGGATATTCCGCAAGTTTATAAAGAAAAACTTAAAGAGAAAGAACCAGCTTTATTATAAAACTAAAAAAGAGGATGAAAAATTTCATCCTCTTTTTTTATATATTTTAAAAAGCCTTAAACTTTTCTTTTGCGAGCAGCTTCTGACTTGCGTTTTCTTTTTACGCTCGGTTTTTCGTATCTTTCACGTTTTTTTACTTCGGAAAGGATACCGGCTTTCTGGATTTTCTTTTTGAAACGTCTAAGTGCGCTTTCAATTGATTCGTTTTCGCCGACTTTAACTTCTGCCATCTTGTTTTCACCACCTTTCCGTGAACTTGTATTTCTAATCTATATCTATATTATAAAATAAAATTTTTAAAATTCAAGCCCTGAGGCTTTTTGCTAATATTAAAAAAGTATAGGACTTATATGGCAAATTTCGCTAAAAATGGCTAAAATTGTCATCCCTGAAATAAATTCAGGGCAGGCTCTGAACTCGTTTGCCTACTTTTGCCGAAAACTTGTTTTCGTGCAAAATGGCTCCTGGCGACAGGGTCTCTTTATGTAGAGATGCTGCACTTCGTAAGGCCCGGGCTCACGCAAAATTTTTAAGATCCTGAAACAAGTTCAGGATGACAAAAATTTTGTGTTCGCTCGGGCAAACAAGTTCAACATGACAGTATTACGCATATTTAGTGGAAATTTGTATATTATTCCCCAAAAATATCCGGTTGAAAATTTTTCAAGAGTTTGTTATAATAAAAAAGGAAAGGAGATGTTAGATATGTTGAAATTCACTAATAGAGCCGATTTCGGGGGGGGGGGGCAACGTACTCTAAGCTCTCTTTCTTTGTTTCGGGCAGGTAGTTCGGATTATTATTCAGGAAGTATTAATATTGCACGCTGCGGGTTTACTCTTGCAGAGGTGTTGATTACTCTTGGAATTATAGGTATTGTTGCGGCTCTTACAATGCCGACTTTAATTCAAAAAAATCAGGATAAAGAACTTATTTCAAGAACAAAGGCTGTTTATTCAACAATACAGAACGCTGTATTGAAATCCCAGTCTGACTATGGGGTTATAGGGGATAATTCACTGCTGTTCAGCCCGAATAATACAAGTATTCAGACAGCAGAGGCTTTTGCTAAATATTTCAACGGAGCACGGGTTTGTAAATCTAAAACTGATAAAGGCTGCAGTACTTATTACTACAAAGTTAAATACGGCTCATTACGTTTATCTTCAGATAATAGCGGTGCTGCAGATGAGATGGGTGCATGGCCTAAAATCTTATTAAATAACGGGGCAATTCTTGCAATACTCCAGTATAACAATCCGGATTGCTACGCCGCTCAAACAGTGAATGTAACGGATGAATACGGCAGACCTCTAAAAAATCCTGACGGAACAAACCAGACTAAAATCTGGAACAATAGGCGCTGCGCAATGATCCGTTTTGATGTAAACGGCATAAAAAATCCAAATCAGTTAGGCAGAGATGTTTATTCAGTAGCCGTTATGAAAGATGGCAAGGTAAAACCTGATGGCAGTTCTACTACATTTGGTGCAGTGAGTCTTAACAATATTTTGACAGGTAAAGAAGAACTCCAGTACACCAATTACTCCTCCGGTCAGAAATATGAATTTTAATTATTAGCAAGCCGGCATTTTTAGCCGGCTTTTTTAATCTTTTAAGCTGAAAGTGTAAAGATTTCGTAGATTTCCTCGTCTGAAAGCTCTGTGATAATCTTTTCGCCTTCGTAAACCGCAAGATCTGCAAGTTCTTTCTTAGATTTCAGCATCTCATCAATTTTTTCTTCAAAGGTTCCAAGAGTAATCATTCTGTGTACCATTACGTTCTTGTCCTGCCCGATACGGTAAGTTCTATCAGTTGCCTGATCTTCTACCGCAGGATTCCACCATAAGTCATAATGGATTACATTGGTGGCGCTTGTAAGGTTCAGACCGGTTCCTCCTGCTTTCAGCGAGAGTATCATAATTTTTGCATCTTCTTCGTTCTGGAAACGGTTAATAAGTTCTTCACGCTGCGGAACTGTTAATGAGCCGTGGAAGAATAGCGGTTCCGTATTGCATTCTTCTGCTATTACTTTGCAGAGAATTTCGCCCATTTCCTTGTATTGTGTGAATATAAGAGTTTTTTCTCCGTTGTCTAAAATGCTCTGTACTGTTGAAATACACTTGTCCATCTTGCCGGAAAGCTCTCTGCTCATCTCTCCGGATTTTAAGAACTGGTAAGGGTGGTTGCAAATCTGTTTCAACGCGGTGATGAGTTTGAAGATGTTGCCCCGTCTGTTTATTCCTGAGAACGAACTTATCTTTTCCATCATTTCGTTCAATGTCTTTTCGTAAAGAACTGCCTGCGGCTTTGAAAGGTAACAGTATTCGTTCAGAACCATCTTTTCCGGCAGGTCTGATATAACGTGTTTGTCTGTTTTTAAACGTCTTAGTACAAAAGGCGACACTGACATTTTAAGTTTTGCAGCGCGTGAGGTTTCTTTAAATCTCTCAATAGGTATTGCATAGCTTTTCTGAAACTCTCTGAGAGAACCCAGATAGCCCTGATTGATGAAATCAAATATACTCCAAAGCTCTGTTAATCTGTTTTCTACAGGGGTGCCGGTCATTGCAACCTTAACATCTGCTTTGAGTGTTTTTATTGCAAGTGTCTGCGCGGTATCAGGGTTTTTAATATTTTGGGCCTCATCAACGATAACCATTCCCCAGCTCTGTTTTTTGAGTTCTTCGACGTCAATTCTCATAATCGCATAGGTGGTAAGGATTACGTCATGTTTGACATCGAGCTGTCTTTCTGCGCCGTGGTAAATTACGGCATCTAAAGACGGTGCAAACATCTGTAATTCCTTCATCCAGTTCCCCATAAGCGTTGTTGGACAGATTACAAGAACCGGTTTTTTTAGATTCCCTTCCTCTTTCATTTTTAGAATAAGCGAAATTATTTGAATAGTCTTACCGAGCCCCATATCATCAGCCATACAAACGCCGAAGCCTTTTGAAACGTTTGTCCATAACCATTTTAAACCGGTCTGCTGATACGGTCTGAGTTCTCCTTTAAGGGTTTCCGGCGGGGTAACCTCTATCGGCTTTGTAAAGTCCTGAATTACGCGGGCGAACGCATCATCGTAGTCAAAATCATACTGCGCAAGCTGTCCTGACATTGATGCGTGGATAAGTTCCATTCTGGACATTGATTTGAAGTTTGCTTTGGCAATTTGTTCAAAGATTTTTTTGCTTTCTTCTTTGTCAATCAAAACGTATTTGTTTTTATATTTTATTAAACCGTTGCTGGTTTCAACAAGCTTGTTAAATTCTTCAATAGAAATTTTATCGTTTCCGATTGCGATTTCGTAAGAAAAGTCAAGAATATCGTCAAGCGAAATTTTAGAAGAGGTTGAATTGTTGAAAATATCGGCTAAATCCTGAGAGCGCGACGCCTTAACCTTTGCATTGATTGAAGCTCTCGGAACTACAATATTAACAAGCTCTTTCGGAAGAATAACTTCTATCTGGGCTTTTTGGAGGTAATAAGCAGTCTGCGTGATAATCTTGTAAACCTCATTCAGGTTCAAATCCAGCGCGAGTTTTTCTTCATCCTCAAATAATTCTTCCAGTTCCGGCATATATTTTATGGCGTAATTCAGCTGTTTCTCAACTATCTTGGCAATATCGGAGGATTTTGCACCGAAAATTTCATCTTTATGATAAAGTTCGTCAATTAAGACGCTTTCGTTTGTTTTGCGGTTTTTGATGTGGACTTTAAGCCGGAAAAGCTCATCCTCAACTTTTTCAATTTTAAAGAACGGGATAACGTCGTATTTGCCAAGGTAAAGCTCATCAAACCATTGCGAGAAGTTTTCTGCAATATCAATTCCGCGCATAACGGAGCGCTGCTCGAGATCTTTTATCATATAAGTTCCGGATTTTACATCCTTGAACTTGTATGCCTTAATCCCTAAAAACTTGTAAATCACGTAATTCATATAATTATGAATAAAATCTTTTACAAAGTTTTCAGGAATGTCCCCTTTTATAAAGAGTTTTTCCGGAATATTTTCCTCAAACTGGTTGATAATTCTTGCAACCTGCTGGTTCGGAATAATCGGCTCATAGACAATCTTAAACATTGTTCCCTTTGTTCTGACAGTCGGAATGAAGTATAGTTTTTCAATCAGCTTCATTACAAAGTGCGCAAGGCTGTTCATATAAACGAATGTCGGAGTGAGGGCTTCCATCTCAATAACATCGCCGAAGCCGCCGAAATAGTCCATGACAAGATCAAGGCTCATTGCGTATCCGACTTCATTTTCTAGAACCTGCGGGCGGAAACGGAACAGTGAGCCTTTTGACTTCAGGTAATATTCAAAGTTATTGGTCGGGGTGATAAAAAACGAGAGTTTCCCGTTTTCGTTAACCAGATAGAAGTTTGTATTTCTTGCAGGGGAATACGGGCTTAAGAATACATCCTTAAACTCATCTTCCACTGTCTGGTAAATAAGGCTCAGAGTGTATCTGAAATCCTTATTTTTAAACCCCTCCGGATTTTCAGACAGGTTAAAAAATAATTCGTCAATATTATTTTTTTTCAGTGAAAAATCTGTTCCTAATGTCTTTTGTTCTGTCATGGTTGTCCTTTTGTAAAAGTGAAGAGTAATGTGTGAAGAGTGATGCTAACCGCATCACTCTTCATTTTCAATTTACTTGATTAGCGATTCGCAGTCCATTTCTACCGGCTGTTTAATTCCGAGAAGCTGTAGAACGGTAGGCGCAATGTTACAAAGTGCCCCATCCTCTTTAAGCTGTACATCTTTCGGGCCGTTAATCAGTACAAATGGAACTTTGTTTGTAGTGTGCGCGGTCTGCGGCTTGCCGGTTTCTGGGTTAACCATAACCTCGCTGTTGCCGTGATCTGCTGTCAAAAGCATTGTAATACCGTTTTTAATGCAGGCATCAGCAATTTTCCCGACACATTCATCAACAACATGGCAGGCTTTTGTTGCTGCCTCAATTACCCCTGTATGGCCTACCATATCAGGGTTGGCAAAGTTTACAAGTATAAATCCGTATTCAGGATTGTCGATTGCTTTTAATACGTTCTCGCAAACTGCAGGAGCGCTCATTTCCGGCTGCATATCGTAAGTCGCAACTTTCGGAGATGGAACAAGAACTCTTGTTTCGTGCGGCTGCGGCTCGTCAATTCCTCCGTTAAAGAAGAATGTGACATGCGCATATTTTTCTGTTTCTGCTGTTCTAAACTGTTTAATCCCGTTTGCTTCCAGTACATCGCCGAGTATGTTCACAAGGTGTTCTTTCGGAAAAGCTACAGGGAATGTGAAATCTTCATTATAGCTTGTCATTGTTACATAACAGATGTTTTTGAGAACTTTTTTTCTCTTGAAACCATCAAAGTCTGCAAAGTTGATAGCTTTTGAAATTTCTCTTGCTCTGTCCGGTCTGTAGTTGAAGAAAATTATTGCATCATTATCGTGAATTCTGCTTTCCTCTCCTCCTATAACAGTCGGAAGAACAAATTCGTCGTTGTCGCCTCTTGCGTAAGATGCTTTAACCCCTTCGCAGGCAGTTGCTGCGTGTTCGCCTTCGCCCAGAAGAAGCGCATTATAGCCTTTTTCAACTCTATCCCATCTGTTATCCCTGTCCATTATGTAGTATCTGCCGATTACGGTTGCAATCGGCGGAAGATTATATTTTTTTAGTTCTTCTTCTACCCTTTCAAGATAAGTGCAGGCGCTCTGAGGCGGAGTGTCACGGCCGTCAAGGAACGCATGTACATAGACTTTTTTCAAGCCTTCATCTGCAGCAAGTTTTATCAAAGCAAGCACATGGTCTAAAGATGAATGAACCCCTCCGGTTGAAACAAGTCCGTAGATATGAAGTGCGGAATTGTTTTTCTTAGCGTGGTTAACAGCCATTAAGAAGCGTTCGTTTTTGAAGAAAGAACCGTCCTTGATTGCCCTGTTAATTCTCGATAAATCCTGATGTACAACCCGACCTGCACCCAGATTTAGATGCCCAACCTCGCTGTTGCCCATCTGACCTTCCGGAAGCCCGACATACTGTCCGTCCGCGTGAATTGTTATTGACGGATACTCTTTTTCAAGTCTATCAACATGCACAGGGTGTGCAAGCTGTGTAGCATCATACTCAGGGTGATTTTTGCTGATACCCCAGCCGTCCATAATACATAATAAAACTCTTTTACTCATATCTATATCCCTCTAATGTAAGATTTAAACCTGTATTGAATACCAATACCACATTGCTTAAATTTTATCAGGAACATAATTTAATTACAAGAGCGTTTTTACATTTATCATTTAGCTTTACTGCCGATACTGTGAGGTGTATAAGTAAATTTTCCGCTGTATAAAAGGTTTGAAAGGTATACGTGCGGACTTAATTTTTTACTGGATGAAACAATTCTTACCTGAAATACATCTGCCCCAATCTGATTAGGTCCTTTTGTTACACCGTTTGCGTCAAAATATATAATGGCACATACATCTGTTGTGTTCGTTTCGGTAACTGGTTGATTGTTTTCATCAAGCACATAATTCCCGTTTTCATCTCTAATGTTTATCTGTTCAGTGCGGGGGCATTCATTATACTGTGTCATCATGTAAGCTGCACCGGAGGCTGATACGATAAACGGAGCCCTGAAACTCTCTGAATACACAGTTTCTCCATAACCATTATTAGTAGGACTATATCCCTTTACAAGGGTGTATTTACAGACACCTCTGTTAGAATGCTTAGAGCAGTATGTTGCCCCTTTTAAGCTTTTAAATAAACGCTGTGTTAATTCTTCAGAGGTTATAGAGGTGTCAGAAATGCAGGTTATATCGCTGCATGCGTTATGTGCGGCATATAATTTCAGTGCATTTTCTACATCTGCATACGCTCTTTTTACCTGTGTTAGCATAATCTTATCCTGATATTTTTTTACCAGCGCCGGCAGAGTCATAGCAGCCACCACTCCGATAATCCCGAGGGTAATGAGGACTTCCGCCAATGTAAAGGCGGCTTTTTGCATACGCGCCGAGTGAGCGAAAGCGAACCCAGCTTTACCGAAAATCCGGCTAGCGACTTTTTGGCGGGTGAAGTGTGAAGAGTGAGGGGTGAAGCGTTCTCTATTACCCTCTCCCTTTGGGAGAGGGTGCCCGATAGGGTGGGAGAGGGTTTTAAAGACTTCAGGGCTATAAGTGGCGTAGGTCGGATTTACTAATCCGACAGGTAGAACTGTTGAAAAGCAGAAAGGTTGAAGTGGTGAACGGTTAACAATAGACATGTCATTCTGAAACGAAAATTGTTGCGTCTCACAAGAGTAGTGACTGTTCAGAATCTCTTTGTTATGAGATCCTGTCACCTGGAGCCATTTTGTACGAAAACAAGTTTTCTGCAAAAGAAGGCAACCAAGTTCATTATGACATGTTCTGTTGTCCTCATATCGCCTTATAGCCTTTCTAATAGCGCCCGCAATGGAAAAAGATTTGAGAAAATTCCCGCGCCATATAATGTTACTTAAAATTGAATGCCAGAAACCCTTGTCCCGAGCGGAAGTAAATCTACCCCCCCCCCCCTCTGAGTTTTGAAGCTATAACGGTATTTTCCATAAATGTATCCTCCTTTTTTGTTACTTTTTTTCCTATTATATTATATCTCTATTAACTTTTCAAGTTTAATCAAATTTATTTTATTACAATATAACCAATAATATATAAAATAATAGCCAATAAGTTAATACAAGTTATTACTCAATTTTTGTATTATTATAACTGATGAATAAGGAAGAATTGTTAAAAAGATTTGGCAAAAACGTAAAGATTGAGCGGATTAAGAAAGATCTTACGCAGGAGCAGCTTGCAGAAACTATGGATGTAAGTCAGAATTACCTTGCCTGTGTTGAGTGCGGCAGGCAGAATATGTCATTAGCCAAGGTTCTTGAACTTTCTAAGGCGCTCGGTGTTAATATCGAATCTCTTTTAAAGTTTTCTTAAATTAGCTTAAATCGTAAATCTGGTCTGATTTTTCTTTACAATTTTTCTCCCGCCTGAATATGTTGCATAAGGCTGCGGATTGTCTTTTATTGCATTGTAATCCTTGCCTTCCTCAATTTTAAACACATTAAAATCAGCGTCTTTGCCAATTTTTATAGAGCCTGTAATATTGTCAAGCCTCAAAATTTTTGCCGGATAGATTGTAAGATATTTGATGAGTTCATCCAGCGGCAGAATGTTTTTGTTGTCGGCTCTTATCGCTGTTTCAAGAAGATTAAATTTCTTTTCAGGCAGAAAACTCTGCGATGAAAACCCGAAGTTTCCGCTGAAATGTTTTAAAACGGTTTCAAAATCAAGTTTTTTCCCGCAGATTTCCACGCTGTAATCCGGCTGATATATGTATTTAACACCGGTGGAGGCAAGTTCTTCCAGTTCGCTTTCTGTGAGGTAGTTAGCGTTTGCTGCTAACACCTTGTTGGTTAGAACTTTTAAATTTGCAAGATACTCAACCGGTTTTAAATCTTTTGTGTAGGGTGTAATTTTTCTGAGTCCCATAAATTTATGCAGGATGTCAATATCTGAAAATCCGTGTTCAAGCCATTCTATTTCGTCTTTTGCCTCCGCAAACCTTGTCATAAGAAGCATATTGTGCTTTCTGCAATATTTTGAAAAAAGATTCCACATCTTTTTATGAACGCCGGATTCAGAGTTAAGCATTATTCCTATGTGGGTTTTTGAACCTTTATGCTGAACTAAATCCTCAACTCTGGCACGCATTTCCTTAAACTGTTTCTTGCTCTTTTCAGATGTGTCAGAGAAAACCTCAAAGAAAAGATAAGTTCTTATCGGGAGTTTATTAATTGTTTCAAAATACTTAAATTCTTTTGAAACCTGCGCAATGCAGGTTGTTCCGGATTTTATGGCCATTGTGACACCGTCATCAAAAGATTTAAGTTTACCGTTTCTGTCAAATAAGTAATAAGAGGCAAGAATGTTTGCCCATTTCAGCGCATAATTATCAGGCTTTATCCCCGCAAAATTATATTTTTTGCTGAGGTTTATAAAAAAGCTTTTGAGGCAGCTTTTAATGCCTGCGGGTTTAACAAGTCCTATATTTGTGTACTGAAACTGTGTCAGAAGATCTATAAAACCGGGAGTAATGACTGCATTCCCTAAATCTTTGACATATTTTTCGTCAAAATTAACGTCCTTATTCGGGATTAGGTTGACAATTTTTCCCTCATCCACAACGAGTGCGGTATCTTCAAGAATTTTATCTTCTGCTGTCAAAATCCATTTTGCTTTATAACACTTCATAATGTCCCTCTTTAAACTAATTCTACATTATTGCCGGCTAAAAAGCAAGGCGGATTTTGTTCAGATATTTTTCGGGTCAAAACGTTTGTCAATTTCAAACAATGCTTCTGTTGTATAAGCATCAACTTGATGAAATTCTTTGTCGCCTTTCATCTTAACCATAATAGGGTATGGTATGAAGGTGCCGTCCTGATAGATACCGTGCTGGCTGCCGTTTTCGCTGAGAAGCTGTTTTGCCACTCCGACAACTTTCCCGTTTTCGTAAGCATAGTTGTATCTTGTAACGCGTTCTGTGTCAAAAAACTCGCCGAATACATCTTCATAAACACTTGTTTCATAAACTTTATTTTTATGGAAAAACTGCTGGTAAGTTCTTCCATGTTCAGAATCAATAAGACGGTATTTAAGTTTTTCAACACCTTCAAATGGCTCTGTTTCGCCTATACCTAAAAGCGAAAACGGTTTTTCTTCGACTTTACCTGTTTTATAAGGCTGTAATAATTCCGGCGTAACTTTTACCTGTCCGTTAATAACAATTGCTGATGCAGTATGTTCTTCCGGAGGCTGCGGGTTCTGCAGAGAAGCTTCGCCGGTTGTTTTTCCGGCTGTATCAGGTGTCCCGTTCTCAGGAAGTGCAGGAGAATTTTCAGGAGAGTTTGCGGATGGAGTCCCTGTTTTCTCCGGTTCTGCAGGCGGTTCTAGATCCGTTTTTTTAGGCGGTGTTGGCTCAACCGGAGACTCCGGCTTCATCTCAGGTCTGCCTTCCGGTTTTGGCTCAGGTTTTCCATTACCATGCCCGCGTCCCTTTTTTAAGTTTATGCTGTCATCAAGCACCTGTCCGGCTTTGCCTGATTTCGCTTTTCTTATGATTGCATACGTTGCAAGTCCTATTGCAGCAAGACCGGCAAGTCCGTAACCTATTTCTTTTGCGGTTATTTTATGGTCTTTTTTCCTGTTTCCTGTATTTGCATTAAAAGCAGGGGTGTAACTGTAGTTTTGTATAGGGTTAATTCTCATGCTTTTTCCTCATAAATCCTGTTATATAAAATCCGGACATAAAATTTTTTGCTATTATCCGTAAAATTCGTCTGCATAGTATGCAAATTCAAGGTGCCCTGTGATAATCGTGTCGCCGTCTTTTACGCCCATTGCTTTTAATTTTTCGAAGACACCCATTCCTGTTAAAATATTCTGGAAGCGGATTACCTGTTCTACATTTCTTGCATCAGTCACCTGAGCCAGCCTTGAGATTTTCCCGCCGGTTATTATGTAGACATCTTTTGCGGCCTTTGTAATTTCATAATCGCTGTCATCGTTATTGTATGCGTCTAAATCTTCTTCAACAACAATTTCTGTGACAGGTTTTTCAATTTCGTCAACCTTCTGTGACATAAAATTAACAAGTTTATCCACATTTTCGCCGGTTACAGCGGAAATCAAAAATACATCCTCAGCTTTTTTCTTAAACTCATTGTATAAAAAGTCTTTTCTCTTGTCATCAATCGCATCAATTTTATTCAGTGCAACGATTTGATAAAGTTTGCCGAGTTTTTCAGAGTGTTTGTAAAGTTCAAGGTTGATTTTTTCATAATTTTGGAGAGGATTTTCTTCAGTTGTGTCGATTATATGAACCAGAAATCTGCATCTTTCAACATGGCGTAAAAAATCGTGTCCGAGTCCGACACCTTCCGACGCCCCTTCAATAAGCCCCGGAATATCCGCAACCACGTATCCGTCTCCCGATGGCTTTCTTACAACTCCGAGATTCGGAATAAGTGTTGTGAATGGGTAATCCGCAATTTTAGGTTTGGCAGAACTAATTCTGCTTATAAATGTTGATTTCCCTGCATTAGGCATCCCGAGAAGCCCGACATCTGCAATAAGTTTTAATTCTAAATATAATTCGCGCTCAATCGGTGGTTCCCCGGGTTCACAGAATTGAGGCGCACGCTTTTGCGCGGTTGCAAACCTTGCATTGCCACGGCCGCCCCTGCCGCCTTTTGCCACAAGAACTTTCTGTCCGTGTTCAGTCAAATCAGCAATAATGTTTCCGCTTTTCACATCCTTTACTACTGTTCCTACAGGAACTTTTATATATAAATCCTTTGCACAGCGTCCGTGGCAGTTTTTAATTCCGCCGTTTTCGCCGCTTTCAGCCTTGAATACGGATTTGTATTTAAAATCCATCAGGGTCGACATGTTTTCGTCAGCTATTAAATAAACATCGCCGCCCTTGCCGCCGTCGCCGCCTGCAGGGCCGCCTTTATCCACGTATTTTTCCCGCCGCCACGCAACCATTCCGTTGCCGCCTCTGCCTGAAACTATTCTGATTTTTGTTTTATCTAAAAATTGCATTTTTATATCCCTTATCAAGCCAGAACGGCTTCACTGATATTCCATCGGGCAGCTGTGTCCGACCTGCATTTTGCCAAATTAAAATTTGCACTGCTGTTATTTTTATTTGTATTATAATAATACTATGAAAATGATTAAAGAAAAGCTGTTCAGCAAAAATCCCGTGGAAATAGGGCCGGAATGCGGATATGATAATTATATTATGGCAATAGAATCAAGCTGCGACGAAACTGCCTGTGCTATTGTAAAAAACGGCAGGGAGGTTATCGCAAATGTTGTGGCGTCCCAGATTAAAACTCATGCAAAATTCGGCGGTGTAATTCCGGAAATCGCGGCGCGCGAGCACCTTGATTCAATCAATATCGTGATAGAAGAGGCTTTTAATCAGGCAAAACAAAATGCAGGACTTGAGCCCGATGCTATTACAGCATTTGCCGGAACTGTCGGGCCGGGGCTTGTCGGATGCCTTCTTGTCGGGTTGAATGCTGCAAAAACTCTTGCGCTTGTATATGATAAACCATTTATCGGAATTAATCATCTGAACGCTCATCTTTGCGGAAATTATATTGATACAGAACTGAAACCGCCTTTTATGGCCCTTCTTGTGAGCGGCGGACATACTCAGATTATAGATGTTAAATCTTACTCAGAACAGCATATTCTCGGAGAAACGATAGATGACGCCGTCGGTGAGGCTTATGATAAAGTCGCACGCCTTATCGGATTACCGTATCCCGGAGGGCCAAGACTTGATAAGCTTGCACAGGAAGGAAACCCGAAAGCGTATCAACTTCCGAAGGCTAAAGTCGACGGGTATAATTTTAGTTTCAGCGGACTTAAGACCGCCGTATTAAGGCTTGTTAAAGAGTTAAAAAAACAATACAACACTGAAGAACTTCCTGAAAATGTAATAAAAGATGTCTGTGCAAGTTTTCAGGAATGCGTATCCTCAACTTTATTAAAGAAACTCAAGTCTGCCGCGGATGAAAACGGTTACAAGCAAGTCGTTATCGCAGGCGGGGTTGCTGCAAATTCGGAAATTCGAAAGAAGATTTTTAATCTTCAAAATGAGGGTTATCAGGTATTCGCGCCTCCAATGAAATACTGTACTGATAATGCTGCAATGGTTGCCTCCTGCGCTTATTTTAATACCAATACTTTTGACGATGTTAATGTTGAAGTGTTTTCAAGAGTTAAATAGTTTTAACAAAACTTAATGTTTTTTGTATTTTATGCAAAAATTTTTTTTGATTAACCTTAAGACAAATAAAGCAAAAGGTTTATAAGTGTGCAGATAAATAATTTTGATAATGGCAGATATAGCAGTATCCCAAATTTTGGCGGGCTTACCGGCATTATGAACAAGCGGATTTCTACAAATCCGAATTATCTAGAGCAATTAAGCTGGGTGTATTCGCGGGAACAGGGCAGTGTCGGTTCTTTACCAAAGGATATGTTTGAGCTTTTTCGCACAACATCAAGGGAGTCAAATGCTCTGAAGATTAAAATGGTCAAAGAGGCTCTTAATGATGCCAATGCTATTCTTGCCGGTATAGAAGAATTAAAAATTAAAATTGCCAGAGATATGAAGCCTAATGGTCTTATAAACCAGTTTTTGCCTAAAATTGCTAAAATAAATATTCAACCCGAAAGGATTCCGCGGATAATTATTGAGATGAGAAAACGCTTCACTCCTGATAAAAGTGTTCTAGCGGATTTTGCTAATCGTGCCGCAGCACTTCTTGAAAAGCGTTTTAAGGAAATAGGAATGCTTTCTGAAACAGACGGAGTTAAGCTTACTTATCTGGATCAGGGGAAATACAAAAATACTTTTAAAATGCAGCTTTTAGACAAAGAAGGAAAGGATATTATTCATCCGAAAGTAATCCTCAGTTTTAAATCTCAAAAGTCTGCAATGGAGCAGACAAATGTTCTTCTCGGTTTAATGAAAACTTATTTCCAGAATATTAAAGCAAAGGAATATCTTGAGATTGTAACCAATGTACTTGATCACGCTTCTCATAAGGTTGTGCCTCCTGAACAAAAAGACATCTATAAAAAATCGCTGCTGGAAATATACAGCAAAGTAAAAACGAAAAATGAAGAACAAAAATTCCTTGATTTAATTAAAAATGCTACTTTTGATGAGATAAGATTTAACGGCGTCGGCCCAGAAAGCAATATTATAAGGTTTATAAAGCATTCTGCCGGACATCCTATGGCTTCGTCTGATTATATTGATGTGTTTTATTTAAATACTTTAAATAATGTTGGTCTGTCGGAATTTTCTGACACAGCGCTTCCTCCGGTTACTAAAAGAATTAATCTTTACAAATACGGGCTTTTTCATGGCGATTTGCGATTGAACAAGAATAATGTAGTGGGCGAAAGGGTAATTGATTACGGAGGAATAAAACCGCTGCGCGGAATGTCTGAGCTTACTCAAAGTAGTATTGTCCGGAGGTATTACCATAAAATTTCACAAATATGTGAAAAAAGTGAAGAAAAAACTCAGCAAAGACGCATAGCATACTGGAATGCCCTTTACAGACGGGCAATTAACGGCACAATACCAAATCATAATGATGTTTTGTTAGCGCTGGAAAAAAGTCGTTCTCTGATTGATGATAAATACCTGGAATTGTTAGCTGATGCTGATACAGTTCTCTAATTGTATAGTCTTTGCTTTTGAGAGAATGAAATTGGTCATTTCCTTTTCCAGTTCGCAGCCAAAGTGTGTGTTTATCTCTTTAATAAAGTAACACGGGCTTGTCACGTTAATTTCAATAATCTGTCCGTCAATAACATCAAGTCCGGCAAGGTAAATCCCGAGTTTGTTTAATTCTCCGGCAACTGTTTTGAAATTTTCTTTTTCAGCACCGGTCAATTCCGCCTTTATAATATTTGCATCGCAGTGTTCGTTAAACTTAAAGTCATCGTTTGAAGGAAGCTTCTGAACGCAGTAGTCAAGCACTTTTTCTCCGAGAAACAATACCCGTTTGTCGCCAAATCGGGCTTTTTCAATATATTTTTGCACCATAACGAGCGTTGAGCCGTTATTTGTCATTGTATTTATTATTGCAGCAGTATTCTTGTCGCCTTTTTTCAGGCACATAACACCTGCACCGAAGCATCTGTTAAGAGGTTTCAGAACAATTTCCTCATTTTTATCAAGAAATTCCATAATATCTGATTTGGATGAGGTAACAATATTTTCAGGCATTAATTCCAGAAATTCTAGCGTGTGTAGTTTTTCGTTAAAATCTCTTATTGCTCGCGGTTCGTTCATTACGAAAGTTTTCCTGCGGTCAACAAAGTCAAATATGTAGGTTGAATTTATATAATCCATATCCACAGGCGGATCCTGACGGAACATTACAAGCTGAAAATCCTCTATCTTTTTATGAATATCCTGTTTGTCGTAGAAAATATTGCCGTTTTTCTCAAAAGTGTGATAACAGTGAGTGTACGCTTCAGCTTCAACAAGACTCAATTTGTCAATAGTTGTTATAAAAACACGGTTGTTTTCTCTCAGCATTTCTCTGATAAGCCAGAAGTTTGTTACAAGATTGTTAAATTCAAAATACTTAAGTTCAATTCTGTCAATTATAAATAAGATATTCATAAAATTCCTCTTTCAAAAAAATATTACCACCGGTGAGGGGGAAAAACAACCTTACAGGCGGTAATATTTTTAAATGGATTGATTATAAATGACCGGACTATTTAATTTCTTCCGGATTTAAGATACAGCAGGTTGTGTTGTTTACCTGCATAAGCTGTGCAAACCGTTTTAAATCAGCCTGAATTTCAGGGAATGTATTGTAGTGCATAGGGATAACAGTTTTAGCCCCGAGCCAGTCTGCTGCGATAACAGCGTGTTCTATATCCATTGTGTAGGTTCCGCCGATTGGAAGAAGCGCAATGTTCGGTCTGTAAAGTTCTTTATAAGCCTTAAAATCCGGTGTCAGGCAGGTATCTCCGGCGTGGAAAATTCTAACCCCTTCTATATCAAATAAGATGCTTGCTGCAACTCCGCCGTAGGAGCCGTTAGGAAGTTCGCTTGAGTGGTAAGCCGGTAAAAATATTGCGCGACCCCAGTCATAATTAAGCCAGCAGCCTAAATTAACAGAGCGTGCTTTGGCTTTTTGTGCTGTACAGTATGAGGCAACTTCTGCAACTGCTGTTATTGGCGCTTTTTTAGCTTTTGAAATCTCGACAGCTTCCCCGAGATGATCTGAATGCCCGTGTGTAACAAATATGTCAACAATGTTTGACTGCTTGTAATCGTACTTAGGATTAATTGAAACCAGCGGATCAATAAGAATTGACTTGTCGCCTGTTTTAATTTCAAATGCGCTGTGGCCTATGTACTTTAAATCTACCATACTACTCTCCTTATTTTTTCGTTGTAAACATTTTGTTTATACTGTATTAAAATACCATTTTTTATAATAAAATACAACTATGAATTATGAAAAATCAATGAAAAGGTGTATAGAGCTTGCACTGAACGGAAGGGGAGAAGTTTCTCCAAATCCGCTTGTAGGCTGCGTTGTGTATGATAAAGACGAAAATTTAGTTTCGGAAGGCTGGCACGAAAAATACGGCGAAAACCATGCAGAGCGCAATGCACTTTTAAAGCTTAAAAACGATGAGGCGCGCGGAGGAACTCTTGTCGTTAATCTTGAGCCGTGTTCGCATTTCGGGCATACTCCGCCGTGTGCGGATTTGATTATTGAAAGAGGACTTAAGAAGGTTGTTGTCGGAATGCGCGATGTTAATCCGCTGGTTGCCGGAAACGGTATAAAAAAACTTAAAAATGCAGGGATAGAGGTTGTCGAAAATGTTCTTGAAGATGAGTGCCGCCGGCTTAATGAAGTATTTATAAAAAATATGACCGAACACAAAGTTTTTGTTGCATTAAAAACAGCCTCAACACTTGACGGCAAAACTGCATCAAAAACCGGTTCCTCAAAGTGGATTACCGGTGCTGCCGCAAGAGAGGAAGTAAGAGTTATCAGAAAGACTTATGACGCAATAATGACATCCTCCTCAACTGTTATTGCGGACAATCCGGAGATGGCGCATAAAAGAAAAATTATTATTGACAGAGAATTAAAAACGGATTTTTCTTCAAAAATTTATCAATCGGGAAAAATATATCTCTTTTACGATGAAGCTTTATCAGCCCCTTCTATTGAAGGAATTGAATTTATAAAAGCCCCTGTGAAAGAGGGAAAGATTAATCTCGAATTTGTATTTGACAGGCTTTATGACATCGGGATAATGAGTGTTCTGGTAGAAGCCGGCGGGCATCTGAACGGTTCTGCTCTTGAGTATGCAGATAAAATTTATCATTTTTTTGCACCGAAAGTTATGGATGACAACCTCGGACTTTCGTGTTTTGATAGTGCGGAAGTTGTTGATATAAATCAGTGCAGAGAGTTCTTTTTTGAGAGTGTTAAATTTTTCGGGGGTGATATACTATTAACTTATTATCCTATGGAGAAAAATAGTTAAGGAGTTAGAATATTATTTATGAAAATAAAAGCGTCAAATGTTGCAGGAATGTTCTATCCTGCAGAAAAAGAAGAATTAGTTTCAATGATTGCAGATTTTGCAGCTCGTAAAGAGAAAACCTCTCCGTATTTTTCACGGCTTGTAATAGTTCCTCATGCTGGGCTTGTATATTCAGGTGCGCTCGCTGCGCAGGGCTATAAATATTTCGGGAAAAATATCAAAAATATTTTTATATTTGCACCGTCGCATTACTGCAGGCTCTACGGGTGTGTTATTCCGGATTACGATGCTTTTGAAACCCCGCTCGGTAATATCAAAGTTAATAAACAAATTGTTGCCTCAACAGGTTTTGAGGTTAATAATAACGCTTTTGAAAAGGAGCATTCCATAGAAATTCAGCTTCCTCTCATACAGTATTTTTGCCGAAGGGATAAGATATGTGCGGAAAATTCGGATATTTGTACGGAAGAAGAGCCGCAGGTACAGATAATACCGGTGCTTTACGGCTGTACGGATTATAATGTAATATCTGATACCATTGCAAAATATTATGACAATCCTGAAAATGCCTTTGTAATCTCGACGGACTTAAGTCATTTTTATCCGGAACGAGAATGCTCAAGAATTGATAGTTATACCGCACAGATGATAGAAACAAACAATATTGCAAATTTTGACGCAGAGCAGGCATGCGGGGCTGTAGGGGTGTGCGGGGCGGTTAGTTTTGCCGCAGGGAAAAATTATTCACTGATACGTGCAGGGCTTACAAATTCCGCAAAAATGACAGGCGATTCCTCAAGAGTAGTTGGCTATGGCGCATGGTATCTCTACGAGGGAAGCAAAAATGAATTTATTAAAGAATATTTTTCTGATTTTGCGATTGATATTTGTAAAAAAAGTATTTTATCAGGTTTTCAGGTCGGAGATTTGACGCCAACGGAGTATGATGCTGTGTTTGAAGAAGCGGGAGCCGCTTTTGTTACTCTTGAAATAAACGGGAACTTGAGGGGATGTATCGGTTCAATTATTGCACACAGAACATTGATTGATGATATAATCTTAAATGCGCACGCTGCAGCGTTCAGTGATCCTCGTTTTAACCCACTTACGCGTGATGAATTTGAGCGGGTGCAGATTTCGGTATCGCTGCTGTCGCAGCCTGAAAAGATGCTTTTTGAGAGTGAAGAAGCCCTGCTTTCACAGATGATACCTTATGAGGACGGTATAATTATAAGGGACGGAAACTATCAGGCAGTATATCTTCCTGTTGTTTGGGAACAGCTTCCGGATAAGCGGGACTTCTTAAATTCACTCAAACAAAAAGCCGGTCTGCCGCCTGATTATTTTTCGGAGGATTTTCAGGCGTTCAGATTTAGATCACTGTCAATTAAGCAATAGTGTTAAGCTGGCATAATCTTTCAGCAGATTGCAGGCTGTCTAATTTTTTGTCGCGCGGTACGTTGGAAAAGATTGTTTTTAAAGCGTTGCTGTTGTAATCCTGAATTTTGGACTGGTTCTGTGTAATTTTTTTGCTGTTGCTGTTCAACGTGTCAAAAATAACATTAAGTTTTTCATCTGTACTCAATTCGTAGAAGGTGTCACGGTTGTTTTTTACTGCGTGATACTCGGCGCTTGCACAAAAGTTCTGAGGCTGACAAGACATGATTTTCATAAAATTTCTCCTTTTTGTAAATTGGTGAATGGTATAATAAAACATGTAAAAAGATTTTTTTGCTAGTTAATCAATAATTTTTCCGTCAAAAAGCTGAACAACCATGTTAACCATATCTGAATGCTGGTTTCCGAAGTCTTTTTTATCAGAAGCCTCAGTATTATCCCCATCTGAATTTTCAGTTTCCTCTATGGCATCTTCTGCAGGAAGGTATTCTTCTTGATTGTCAGCGGACGGAGGCGCTGACTGAGGTTCAGGTGTTAGACGCCTGGGAGGCACCGCCTTTACGGGCTGGTCATCCGGCAGCGGAAGTCTTATGATGACATTTGAATTATCCTGAGAAAACATTGCATTGAGCGCTTCAATAATTTGATTTTTCTTATTGCCGTTTATAACCTGATTGAGGAAAATTTCGTTTTTCATCGTGAGCACGGTTTCTTCTGCGGAAATTTTAACAGGGTTTGCCCACTGTTTAAGAAGTGCTCTTGTCGGGGCACTTTGAATATTTTGTAACAACGCTCCCCAGAGTTCCGAAATATCAGAGCCGGCAGGTGCAGGATGGGATTTCGGCATCGGTGAAAAGTCATTTCCCTGTGCGGAGTGCTGTGCTGGATGTTCTGATGCCTGTTTGTCATAATTTTCTTCAGCAGCAGTCGCTTCAAGCGGTTTAACTTCTTTTTCTCCGGTTAAATCCTTGAGTTTTTGTCTGTTAAGAACAGGTGCCGGAGGGGTTTTATACGCTGCGTTTGACGACTGAACAGGTGCTCCGTTTTCGAGTCTGAAAATTCTGTTCTGAAGCTCCATAAGCGAGGTGTTTTCAGCAAGGTTTGCAAGGTCAATTATGCCGACTTCAAGCCACAGACGCGGGTTGTTTGTGTTTTTGACCTCTTTTATGTAATCTGCGGTTTTGTCAATTAAAAAAGTAATCTGATGGGTGTCAAGGTTTGCTGTTTGTGATTGTAATTCTTTTATCTGGGCGTCATTCAGCTGTGTTAATTCAAAGACGATTTCCGGTCTGCAGTTTTTAACTATAAGCATATTTTTGAAGTAATCCAGAAGATTTGTTAAAATCTGGGTGGGCTCATTGCCTGAATTATAGATTTTTTCCAGAGTTTCAATGGCGTCCTGCGGTTTGGAAGTAATTATTCCGTCAGAGAGCGAGTGCAGAGTGTCAAAAGAAAGCCGCCCGAGAAGATTATTAATATCATCTGTAGAAATTGCTTCTTCGCCGTCTAAAATGCTTAACTGGTCTAATAGCGCTATACTATCCCGCATTCCGCCGGCAGAATTCTTAGCAATTGTGTAAAGTGCGTCGTCTGTAATGTTAATTTTTTCACAGTCGGAAATGTATCTCAGATGTTTAACAATATCGTCTGTAGTAATTCTTTTAAAGTCAAACCTCTGGCAGCGGCTTTTGATTGTGTCAAGAACTTTGTGCACTTCGGTTGTTGCAAGAATGAATATAACATTTTTAGGCGGTTCTTCAAGTGTTTTCAAAAGCGCGTTAAATGCCGTATTAGATAGCATGTGGACTTCGTCTATTATATAAATTTTGTAGCGGCTGTTAACAGGCGCATACATAACTTTTTCCAGTATATTCTGCGCATCTTCAACTTTTCTGTTGCTTGCGGCATCAATTTCAATAACGTCCATTGGAACAGAATTGGTAATATCAATACAGTTTTCGCACTTTCCGCACGGGTTAATTGTCGGGCCTTCTTTACAGTTAAGTGATTTTGCAAAGATACGCGCGGTTGAGGTTTTTCCGGTTCCTCGCGGCCCTGTAAAAAGATATGCGTGCGAAATTTTGTTCATTGCAATCGCGTTTGTGAGGGCCTTTTTTATATGTTCCTGCCCGACGACTTCTTCAAGCTTTTGCGGACGGTATTTTCTGTATAATGGAATATATTTTTCGTTCATGCTAATAATAGTATAGCAAAAGTTATTGAAAAAGGATAAATTATGAACTTAATTAAACCGCCATACTTAAAAGAAGGAGATACGATTGCAATAATAGCACCGGCAGGTGTTGTTGAGTATGACGAGATTATGAAGGCGAAGAATTACTTTGAAGGGTACGGTTTCAGAGTGAAAATCGGGGAACACACTTTTAATTCCTTTAGAAATATGGCAGGGCGGGATGAGGAAAGAGTTTCGGATTTGCACGAAGCTTTTCTTGACGGGGATGTTAATGCCATAATTTGCGCGCGCGGCGGCTACGGCTCTATAAGGCTTATAAAACTTATTGATTTTGAAATAATAAGACGTAATCCGAAAATTTTCTGCGGGTTTTCTGATATTACGGCGCTGTCAATTATGTTTGCAAAGCACGCTGACTTAATTACATTTTCCGGTCCGATGGCGCAGTCTGACTTTAATTCAATATCTGACTTTACGGAAAAGTCATTTTTCAATGTGCTTTCAGGCGGCGAGGAAGAATACCTTTCAAAAAGAATGTTTCGGGAGGGTAATGCACAGGGGCTAATCTGGGGCGGTAATCTTTCTACTGTTGTTTCGCTCTGCGGAATTGATTTTATTCCGGATGAAGATTTTATATTTTTTACCGAGGATCTGAATGAGCCCGAGTACAAGATTGATAAGATGATGAACCAGCTGGTTAACATGAAAGAATTCCGTGCGCACTGCAAAGGAATTGCCTGTGGAGAATTTTTAGACTGCGGGGATGAAAACTGGATTGAGGATATTTTCACAGAAACCGCTGAACTTCTTAATATTCCGGCTTACGGCGGGTTTAAGTTCTCACACGCTGCGGATAAACAGACCGTTCCGGTTGGCGCGCATGGTATATTACAGGATGGAATTTTATCGTATAAAATGATTTAGGAGGTTTTTGTGCCGCATTTTTTTATTAAATCCCAAAATGTTAATAACGGTATTGTAACTGTTAATGATGAGGAAAATTACAGACATATTGCAAAATCTCTGCGCGCAAGAGCCGGTGAAAAACTTCTTTTAATTGACGAAAATAAAATTCAATACGAAACTGTTATTGAACAAATTACAAGCAGGGAGATAACAGCTAAAGTTGAAAATTATTATAAATCTAATCGAAGCCTTGATTTTGGATTATATCTTGGACAAAGCCCGCTCAGGAGCGACGCGCAGTCTGTCATTATTGAAAAGGCCACGGAACTGGGGGCAGCCGCAGTATATCCTGTTCTTACTGATAATTGCAGCGTTAGCAAAAGCGTTATCGAAAAAAAGATAGCAAAGTGGCAGCGGATTATGTATGAGGCTTCAAAACAGTGCGAAAGGGCTGACGTGCCATATTGTTCTCCATTAGTAGAAGATTTTACCTCCCTTGTAAAGCGGATTTTCAGTAGGGCGCAAGCCCGTCAGATGTCCGGAAACGTTGAGTTTTCGGACAACACGAATAATCCAAGAGAGGGGGGCTGGGGAGATTTTCCTGTTTTTGATAAAATAATTGCATTTTGCGAGCGCCGCGCAACCAGAACGCTTCACGAATTCTGGCAGGAAACTCCGGTTAAAAAAGGTGAAAATCTTCTTGTAATTATCGGGCCCGAGGGCGGATTTTCGGATAGAGAATTTGAATTTTTTGAAAATAACTCAATCCCGATGCTTACACTCGGGGATTTGATTTTGAAGGCGGATACGGCAGTTACTGTAGCTTTAGGAAATATTATCTATGAATACAAAAATTACGGAAAAAATTAAATCTGACAAAATTCTTTCGGAAATTTCATCAGTTTTTGAAAATGAAATTTATCTTGTCGGCGGTGCGGTGAGAGATTTTATTACAGGTAAAGATACATTTGACAGAGATTTGATAGTAATGGATGAAGATGCCGGAATTTTCGCCAAGAAGCTTGCCGCGCATTTTGAAGGTGTTCTTGTGCCTCTTGATGAGGTTAATAAGATTTACAGGGTTGTTTTGCCGGACAGAGTTAATATAATTGATGTAACCAATCCGCTGGAAGGGTCTCTTGAGAGGGATTTAATGCGCAGGGATTTGACGATAAATTCGGTTGCAGTGAATATAAGGACTTCCGGAGTTGTTGATTTATGCGGGGGAATAGCCGACATTCAGAACAAATGTATTAATTATATTAATGAACATAATTTTGAGGATGACCCTCTGAGGTTGTTAAGGGTTTATAGGTTTCAGGCAACTCTAGGGTTTGATTTAACTCCGGAAACAATACACGCTGTGTGCAAATTTGTTAAACTTATCCACAAACCCGCTGTCGAGAGAATTACGCATGAACTTATTCTGCTTTTCGGCGGAAAATACGCGGATAAAGCCTTATTAAATATGAATAAAACATGGCTGCTGGAGGAATTATTTCCTGTAGTAAACGAATTAAAACAGGTTCCGCCAAATACCCATCATCACCTTGACCTGTTTCATCATTCAGTTGAAACAGTCCGTCAGGTTCAGATAATTTATGAAAATTCACCTGAGGAAGTAAAAGAACATCTGAAGCGCGTGGATTTTGGCGGTGCTCCGCGGCTTGCTCATTTAAAGCTGGCGGCATTTCTTCACGATATAGGAAAATTTTCCACATGGACAATAGAAGAAGATACAGGACGCCACAGGTTTATCAAGCACGACGATGTCGGCGCAAAGATGGCAGTGCCGCTTTTAAAGAAACTGCATTTTTCCAATAAACAAATTGATTATATTTCATCAATGATAAAAAATCATATATATCCGTCGCAGGTTATGTCTGCACGGGAAATTGATTTTAATTCTGCGAATGGGGAAAAGGTTATGATGCGCTATATAAGAAAAATGGATGAAAATGTTCTTGATAATATAGTGCTTGCAAAAGCGGACAGGCTTTCAGCACGCGGGGAAGCTGTAACTGATGAAATGGTTGAAAACAACCTTTCGCGCCTGACGCTGCTGCAAAACTATTATCTTTCCGTTCGCGATACGCTTGAGCCTCTGCCTATTCTGCTTGACGGAAATGAGATTATGAAACTTTTAAAAATTAAACCTTCAAAAAAACTCGGCGAAATTCTCTCTGCCCTGCATGAAGCTCAGTTATCAGGCGATGTTACAACAAAAGAACAGGCTGTCGAATTTGTTAATAACTTACCTTAAACGGATAATCATCAGGTATCTTCCATTATTCATCTGGAATTAAGGCATTAAGAAAATCCAAAAGTTCACCCTAACTGAACTTTGCTATAAAAACGGACTCGAGCCGTCTACACTTTCTCGTATTGAGCAGGCTATTGTCGAACCAAAATACTTAACTCTTCTTAAGATTGCTTCAGCTTTTAATCTTTCTGTTAGTGAGTTATTAAATTTTTAGTTTTGAGCATGCCCGTGATTTTTTAAGTGCGACATTATATACTCTGTCTATACTTTAAAGCCTGATTCTACAAAAACGTTACAAAAATTTACAAAAATTTTTAGAAAAATTTTTGCTGTTTTTAAGGTTTTTTGTTAAATTTTTTTCTATTCTTAAAATAAAAATTATAAAAATAATCTAAAATTTTACTATTTTTATAAAAAAATGCAAAATTAGTTCTTAATATTAACTTTACATTAAGCCTTCAAAAGGCAAGTTTTAAAATTCACTGCTTTTAATGTTTTTGTAGTGTTGTTATAATAAGTGTATTAAATACAACAACCAGACAATTTGTTATGATAGATAAGATTAGTGCAAGTGTAGATAAAAATAAATATACCCCTGCAAAGAACAGTAAAAGTTCACAGCCGTCGTTTAAAGGAAGCGGGCTCGGGGATTTGCTGATAAAAGGCATTCAGGCCTGCGAAAAAGAGCCTATGGTGAACGTTACTGTTCTGGATTTGTCTACAGCAATTCTTCCAAGGACGTTCTTTGAAACTTTTATCGGCTCAAAGAAAAAAGATGAGCACGGTAATGAAATAAAAGAACGCAAGCTTAACATTATGGGCGGATTTGAGGCTTTTAGACGTGAATCTTCAGGGCTTTTGATTAACTGTATTATACCGAGTTTTATTGTAATCGGGGCAGCGAAACTTTTGAACAGACCTGTTATGGGTGATTTCAACAAGTCTAATCTTACTAAATGCTGGGCGAACAGCGACGCCATCAATAAAATTCAACAGTATTTTACATCTTCTAAAGGCGAAAATATGGAAGAAAGGGTTTTCAATACATTGAAAACAATGTTTGACGACATTGAAGGCGTAAACGGTGATGTCGGAAAAGACGGGCTTAAAAAATTTAAAGATATTTTTGCAAACGACAGCGAGTACGATGAAACTTTAAGAAGGCTTGCAAAAAATATTGTTTCAAATTCTCCGGAAAAAGACGTCACAAAGAAGGCTTTTGAAACTCTTGTTGGAAAAACAGGAATTTCAGAAAATATAAGATTTAAAGGTGATAAGGGCTTTTTCTCTAATAACTTTAAGTCATTACTTGAAAGTTCTTCCGATATTTTGCATGGAGTTGCAAAAGAGGGGATTGAAAATGACGCAGACAGGCTTGCAAAATTTTTCTCAAAGTCTAAAAAACTTGTTAACCTGAAAAGTATTGCAGGACTCGGTATAATTATCCCTCTTGCGCTTTCGGCCCAGCCAATTAACAGATGGATTACTCATAAACTTTCTGGCAAGAAGGGCGCTCCTCTTTATAATGATGATAAAGAAAGGGTGCTAACTCAGGAAGAAAAAAGAAAACTGACAGCGCAGAAATTTTTTGCTGTGCCTTTAATGGCAGGAGTTGCAGGGCTTTCCATGATTATGGACAGACCTAGTTTAAAGATGTTCCAGTTTAAAAATATATTTCCTACAATGGATCAGGCAAGAATTATCTCTGCCGCAACTTTTTCAAGCCGTATAGCAGCCTCTGAAGATTCAAATGAATTAAAAGAAAATACAATAAGAGATATTGCAACCTTCTCAAGCTTCTACTTCCTCGGCGATTATGCGGCAAAAGGTATTGCAACCCTGATTGAATACCGTAACAGAGGTAAAGGTATTCACCTTATTAACCGCTTGAAAAAACAGGATACAGATGCTAATATATTCAAGCGATTCTGGAACTGGGCAAAACATACAACAATGAAATCTACAGATGAGCTTGAGGCTATCTCTGACAAGGCATCCAGAATGCAGCACAAAAAACTCAGAAGTATTTGCCAGCTCGGTAATATTGCATTCTCATTAATTTCACTTGGAGTATTTATCCCGCTTTATACCAGAACACAAACGAATAAAAAAGAACTTGCAAAGCGCAAGGCTTTGAATGAACAGAACGCGGCTCCCTCGGCAGCATCTACGGACGCGGCATTCGGTTCGGGCTCAAACCCGCTTATTAAACAGTCATTCAAAGCACTTTTAAATTCGTAAAGGAAAAATAATATGAAAATTCAACACTCAGCCCCGATAAATAGATACAATACAAACGACAAAAAGGATTATAAAAATAATATTGAATTTAGAGGCGCAGGCGACTGGCCGACACTGTTGTTGAGATTTTTGGACACAAATCAGGCAGTCGGCGCAAACTCTGTGGATTTATGTTCAATGGTAATTCCGCGAACAGCTTATGATATGAAAAAACGCGGGCCGGAAGCAGGACTTGAAACCGCACGGCGTGAGTCAATGGGAACTATAAACCATTCACTTGTTGGAACTTACGGGGTTCTTGGCGGTATGCTTGTCGCTGCTGCAGTGAACAGTACGTACGGTGTCAGGGCGGACAAAATCTTTGCGGATAACAGAACTACCGATATTCTTGCTAAATACTGGCACAGAGCTGTTAATGCTGAAAAAGAACTTAATATTAAGAATCCTGAGCAGGCTAAAAATTTTGACGCGGTAAAAACTTATCTGAACTATTTATTTGATAATGTAAAAGTTTACAATACCTCTAAAAATGCCGAAACTGGCTGGACAGCTATTCCTGCTGAGGATAAAAAACTTGTCGTTGATAAGTTGTATAACCTTTTAAAAGAAGGTAAGGCAGACAGGATAGATAAAGATTCAACAGCGTATATAAAATCGGTGATTACTGCAGCCACAGGCGGCGAAAAAGTTCGTCTGGAACTTAGAAACGGCAGCAAGCTTGTTGATTCATCATCTAATACACTGCAGACATTGATTGAAAATATTCATAATCTTTCTAAAACATTTGTAAAAGGTGATATTAAAAAGATTTTTGAAAATTCTGCGTCTGTAGATACAAATTCATTTGTTAATGCGCTTAAGAAGATGAACAATAAGCGTACAGCTATAGGACTTGGAATTGCAACAGCTATCGGGATGTCAACCCAGCCTATAAACAAATATTTAACCTTTAAAAAGACAGGACAGACAGGTTTTGTCGGCGTTCCGGGAAGGGAAGAAGACCACTCTACAGGTTTTAAAATCTTGAAAGGTATTACAGGTCTTGTATTCGGGCTTGGAATGATTGCGACAATTACACACAAGCCAAGAGAATTTATGGGAAAAATCCAATTTAAAGGTATGCTTCCTACAATAAATCAACTCAAGTTTGTATATGGTATGACAATTATGTCAAGATTGTGGGCTGCAAGAGATAAGGATGAACTCAGAGAATCCGCAGTTAAAGATTCTCTCGGATTTTTAAACCTGCTTGTGCTCGGCGCGCTTGTCACAAAATATACTGCAAAAGCTCTTGATAAATCAAAATCTTTGTTTAATATGCTTTCTAAAAATAAAACAGGCGGCGGCTTCGGTAACGCTGTGATGAAAACAAGGGATGAAGTTTTGCTCTCAACTCTTAAAGAGCATGGAATTTCAACAGTAAAAGACGGGAAGGCATTAAAGTTCAACGAATTAATGAAGCTTACCAGAAATCTGCCGGAAGATGTTCATAAAGAACTTAAAGCAAAAATGCGTGTTTTAAATATTTCGCAGGTTGTTGGATATTTATACTCCTGTCTTGTACTCGGGCTCGGTGTTCCTGCATTGAACAAACACATGACCGAAAAATCCGATGCAAAATTTAAAGCTAAATTTGCGGCACAGCAGGCTGCTAAAAATCCTTCTGCTCAAAGTGTAAGCAGTACCGGAAATTCTTTGGGCCAGAAGTTTGATTGTTTAAGTCCGCTTGTTACAAATCAGAATAAAGAATTTATTTCAAAATACATGAATAGTGCAGCGTAAGAAAATTTCAAGGCAGCCTCTGGGATTATTCCTGCTATCACTCATCAGGTTTCCCGTACAGGGTCAACGTTTTTTTGCAGCCTCTCACATAACTTATACTGCTCACTTAACTCCTGTTCGCCCGTGATAGCTGTTCTTCAGTATTCTCCGGCTGCATCTTTCCTACGCCATCCACCTTCCATCATGCCCCCCCACCCGACCAGGGGCTCGGGTCAACCCCCTACTTCATCTGGGAATTAGAGCCTGATACAACCTCAATAATTTCCTGCGTAATTGCAAACTGTCTTGACTTGTTATATTCAACAGAAAGTGTCTGAATCATTTTTTCAGCGTTAGTAGTTGCCGCTGACATTGCGGTCATTCTGCTGGCAAGTTCGCTTGCCTGAGCCTCGAGAAGCGCCTGATAAATAATATTTGTAATATACATCGGTACTACCTTCTGCAAAATATTGTGCATATCAGGCTCAAATTCCATCAACGGATCAATTACATTGTCGTGAAGTTTTTCTTTAACGTTTTCCGGTGTCTGAAGCGGCAAAACTTCCCATTCTTCAACAAAATAGCTCATCATATTTTTAAAACGTGTTGTCATGATTTCTATTTTGTCAATCTTGCCGGATACGAAATATTCCGCCATATCCTCAACAATAATTTTTGCCCCTTCACCTGACGGGTTATTTGCTACACCGAGATATGTTTTTGCTATTTCTGTATTAAGTTGTGCGCATTTACGCTTAAGTGAGGAAATACCCTTCTGACCAACTATAAATAGAATTGTTTTTATGCCTTTTGCATTGTATTCTTCAATTTTATTAACAGTTTTTCTTACAATATTGGCATTGTAAGCGCCGGCAAGTCCTTTGTTTGAAGATATAACAAGCAGTCCGACAGTCTTAACCTCTCTAGTCTGTAAAAGTTCGGGATAGTTATCGACAGCGGATTTTATTTTTAATGTTGAAGCACTATAGCTGCCGACCGAATTCAAAAGTTTTCTGAACATGTTATTTAATTCCGCAGTAAAAGGTCTGGATGCTTTTACCGTATTTTCAGCCTTTTTTACTTTTGCTGCAGCAACCATCTTCATTGCACGCGTAATCTTTTTTGTGCTCTCAACACTTTTTATTCTGTTTTTAATATCTTTCAAATTAGTCATAAACTTACCTTTTAACTAGTCAAGTAAAGTCAGAAGAACTGATATAACGCCTACTATCAAAATAAGAATAAGGAGTCCTTTAACAAAATTGCATCTTTCAGCACATTTCTGATTATCTTTGCAAACCATCCGTCCGTTTTTATCGACCGCACATTCAAGACACAAACCTTTTCCGCAGTTTGTACATACCGCAAAAGCATCTCTGTCATGGTGATTGTAGCATTTCATTTTAGAACTCCTTTCTTAATTTAGAATGTTTTTTTGAATGTTTCAATACTTTCTTTCAAAGTCTGCTTATCTTCGTCTGATAAAGCACTGCCTTCGTTTAATCTGTCAACCAGTGATTTAAGGTTTGCATTCATGTGCATAAACCATTCTTTTTTAAATCTGTTTATGTCAGAGTTTGCAACATCATCAAGCAGACCTTCGTTTGCTGCAAAAAGTATAGAAACCTGTTCTGCAACGCTGAGCGGATTATACTGAGGCTGTTTAAGAACTTCGGTAAGTTTTTCGCCTCTCAGCAGCTGGTTTTTAGTTGCCTGATCAAGGTCTGAGGCAAACTGTGCAAAAGCTTCCAATTCTCTGAACTGTGCAAGGTCAAGTCTTAATTTACCCGCAACCTGCTTAATAGCCTTTGTCTGAGCGGCGCCCCCTACACGTGAAACTGAAATCCCTGCGTTAATTGCCGGTCTTACACCCGAGTTAAACAGGTTAGTTTCAAGGAATATCTGACCGTCTGTAATTGAAATTACGTTAGTCGGAATGTATGCTGAAACGTCACCCGCCTGAGTTTCAATAATCGGAAGTGCTGTAATACTTCCTCCGCCGAGTTTATCGTTCAATTTTACTGCGCGTTCAAGAAGTCTTGAGTGGAGGTAGAATACATCACCAGGATATGCTTCACGTCCCGGCGGTCTTTTGAGAAGCAAGCTCATTGCACGGTATGCCTGAGCGTGTTTACTTAAGTCATCATAAACAATCAGGACGTCTTTGCCTTCTTCCATAAATTCTTCCCCGATAGCAACGCCCGCAAAAGGCGCAATGTATTGAAGCGGAGCGGATTCATTTGCTGTTGCTGAAACGATTATTGAATATTCCATAGCTCCGTGTTCTTCCAGTGTTTTGGCAATCTGCGCAACTGTGGAAGCTTTCTGACCGATTGCAACATAGATACAAATAACATTTTTGCCTTTCTGGTTAATGATTGTATCAATTGCAATTGCGGTTTTACCGGTCTGTCTGTCGCCGATAATCAACTCTCTCTGACCTCTGCCGATAGGGGTTAAGGCATCAATTGAGGTTAGCCCTGTTTGGAGCGGCTGGTGAACAGATCTTCTTGTAACAATACCCGGAGCAACTCTTTCAATAGGACGGGTTTTGGTATATTCATATTCGCCTTTTCCGTCAAGCGGTTTTCCTGTCGGATCTATAATTCTTCCGATAAGTCCGTAACCTACCGGAACAGAGGCAATTCTTCCGGTGGTTTTAACAGTCATGCCTTCTTTAATCTGGGCGTATTCCCCGAGAATTACAACACCTACGTTATCCTCATCAAGGTTCAGCGTAATCCCGAGAGTATCCCTGCCGTCTTCAAATACAACAAGCTCACTTGCCATTACATTCTGAAGTCCGTAAATTCTTGCAATACCATCGCCGACTTCAATTACTTTTCCAGTGTTTGCAATTTCGGTCTGTGATTGAAAGTTTTCTATTTTGCTTTTGATTATGGAACTTATTTCGTCCGGTTTTATTAATACCATATTGTTACCTCATAATTTTTGCTTATCGTAATAATAATTCTTTGCTGATTTTGTTAATTTTATTTTTCAAACTTGTGTCAATTACATCGTCGTTTATTTTAACAACAAGTCCGGCTATAATATTTTCATCAATGTTCCAGCACGGCTGAACCTGTTTTCTTAATTTTTCTTCCAGCTTGCCTGTGATACTTTTCTTCTGTTCACCGGTAAGTTCAACTGCCGACGTTACGCTGACCGGCTGAATGTTATTTATTTTGTTTAATTTATTAATGTAGGCTGCACGAATTCGTGAAAATTCTTGAAATCTGTTTTTTTCAATCAGAATTTTTAAAAAATTCACAATAGAGGCATGAACTTCTTTTTGAAAGATTTCATCAGTTATATCTGCCTTGATATCATAGGAAACTGTAGGATTTTTTAAAACTTCCGAGAGCTCCGGCGCCATATCAAGTATTTCCTGAACAGAGTTTAAATCCTCATATATCTCGTTATAAGTCATAACCCCGTCACGGGCAATTTCTATGAGGGCTTCCGCGTAATTTTTTGCTGATATGGATATTCTTTCGTTAAAATTTTTCATAGTCTATAGTTGAATCCTATCTAATTCGTTTATGCTTTCATTAATATATTTGTCGTGAAGTTCAGGTTGATTATCAAGAACAGCCTTAATATGATTTCTGGCAAGAGCAATAGACGCTTTTGCTGTTTTATCAGTCAAACTTGCAGAAATGGTCTTTTCTTCACTTGTGATAACTTTATCAATATTTGATTTGATTAAATCAATTTCTTTCTGTGTATTATTTAAGATTTGTTCTGCAATCAATTTTGCACGGATGTCGGCATCCTGAAGAGTATTTTTGATTTCGTCATCAAGATGTTCTACGGATTTTTTTGCATCAGTCAGATCAATTGCAGCCTTATTTTTTTCTTCTTCAGCATTTCTGATTGCATTTACAATGTCATCTTTCAAGTTTTCAAGGATTTCGCCTATCTTTATCTTTCTGAAAACAATTGCAAAAATCAAAACAAGTATTGCAAAGTTAAAAGTATTTGTTTGAACTATTGTATTCCAAAAGTTAGCAAGTTCGTTCATATTAATTCAGTATCCTGTTAATTAACTCAGTATCATTTGCGGTGATGCTCGTATTCTCGCCGAGAACTTTAGCCGAAATAATTTCTGCAAGTTCTTTCACTCTTGTTTTCATCTCATCAGAAGTTTTAATAGCTTCATTTTTAAGATTTTCTTTTGCAGAGTTGATTTGACCTGCAGAGTAAGTTTTGGCTTCACCTGTCATATTTTTGGAATTTGTGTTTGCTTCATTAACTTTATCAGAAATAATTTTTTTCGATTCTTTTAATGTTTCGCCTAATTTTTTATCGCGGTCAGAACGGATAGCCGCCGCGGTATTTTTAGAATTTTCTGCCTCGGCGTAATTTCCGTCAATAAGTGTCTGCCGCTCATTGATAATTTTTTCAAGCGGTTTATAGAAAATCAGGTTCATTATAAAAGTGAACACAAGAAAACTTATTGCTGATATTAAAAATGTTGCATTAAATTCCATTGTTTAATCTCCGAACTATTTACCAAGCAGCTGGAATGCGATAACGAATGCGTAAAGTGCACATGCTTCCGATAACGCTGCACCGAGCAGGAAGAAACCGAACGCTTTACCTGCAACTTCCGGCTGGCGGGATACTGCATCCATCAAACCTTTTGTAGCCAGACCTATACCTAACCCTGCACCGATTGCACCAAAACCGATTGCGATACCTGCACCTAACTGTGCCAGCTGTGATAATGAATTTGTTTCCATGTTTTTCTCTCCTTTTATCTAAATTGTCTAATGTTCTTCTCCTGTTGCGGATGAAATATAAGCAATAGTCAGCATCATAAATACTGTTGCCTGAATAAAGGCTACAAGAATCTCAAAAAGCATAATCGGAAGCGGCAGAAAATATGCCGATAGTCCGAGTGCTATGCTGACAAGAATTTCTCCTGCGAATATGTTTGCAAAAAGTCGGATTGCAAGACTTAATGGTCTTGTTACCATTTCGAGCAGTTCTACAAGCGCCATGACAATACCGGTGAAGCTGAATTCATGTAAAAAGTATTTAGGTCCTTTCTGCTTAATGCCTGTGCCTATATAGTAAATTAATACTATTATTGCCATTGCGGAAGTTAAATTTATGTCATTAGTCGGGGAAGCCAGCTCTCCTGTCTTAAGGTGAATAATTCTTAGAGGAAGCTGCCCCATAAGGTTTGCTGTCAGAATAAACAAAAACAGTGAAGCAATCAGAGGAACATGCCTTCTGTTTTCGTTCGGAATCATTGTATCCAGAGTGCCCCAGAAAAATCTTAAAATATTTTCGCATGCTGCCTGCAATTTTCCGGGAACAAGCGAGAGTTTTCTTGTTGCAAGCAGGGCAAAAATTATCAGTGCAATCATTGCTGTCCACATTGTAATAATAGTGTCCATGTTGACCGAAAAGTTGTGTCCCGCAATACTGAATGTATATAACCAGTGTTCCATATAATTCTCTCCCTCGAGTTTATAGTAACTCAAAAAAAAAAAATCGCAAATTTTTTTTGTTTGTTTTATTATTACTGTATTATATGTTGAATTGAGGGGATAATGAAAACTGTTTATCTTGAAACAGTCGAATCAACAAATTCATACTGTAAGGAGCATCTGGCGGAACTTTTTGACCGGACTGTCGTGCATGCCGCAAGGCAAACGTCCGGAAGAGGGAGGTTTAACCGGAATTGGATTGATTTAGGTTCAGGAAATTTATTCATGAGTTTTGTTCTTAAACCGTCTGCTGCATTCAGGGAAAATTTTTCTAATCTGACACAGTATTTGTCGATTGTCCTCTGCAGAGTGCTGGAAGAATACGGTATTATGCCTGAAATTAAATGGCCGAATGATGTTCTTGTAAACGGTGCCAAAATCGCAGGAATTCTTGCTGAAACTGTTGTACATGGAAAAGAGTTCAGCGGGATAATTCTAGGAATAGGTGTTAACCTTAACGCAGAGCCGCAGGGGCTTTCTTCTGTAAAGGATAAAATTATAACTGCACTTAACATTGAAACCGGTAAGAGTATAAATCCTGACAGGTTCAGAAACAGATTAACCGGAAAATTCTTTGAGCATTATGAAGATTTCTTAGAGGAAGGTTTTTCTTATATAAAAGATGAATATATTAAAAGAGCATGTTTCCTGAATAGAGAAATTTCCGTGAAAGTTTTTAATGAAGAAAAAAAAGGGATTGCAGAGGCGGTAAATGATAAAGGAGAATTAATTTTGAAAAATAATGAAAGAGAGTTTGTACTTACTATAGGAGATATATTATGATAGAAAATTTCATTGAAAATCTTGAAATCGGTATTGTATTAATGCTGATTGGAATGGGGTTTGTTTTTGCATTTCTCTACATAATGGTTCTAGTTATGAGAGTTATGTCAAAGACTGTTATCTGGATGAATAAATTTTTTCCGGAAGAAGTTCCTGTTGATGAGCGCCAAAACAAGCGCGCAAATATTTCGCAGGATGAAGCAATTGCTGTTGCGATTGCTGTTGCAAAGGCTAGAGGTTAGTTAGTGTAATCAGGTATAGAAAGGATATATTATTATGGGGAAAAAACTTATTAAAGTTATGGATACCTCTTTCAGGGACGGTTTCCAATCTGTTTACGGTGCAAGAGTTTTTGTTGATGATTTTATTCCGGCGCTTCAGGCGGCTGTAAATGCCGGCTTAAAACATTTTGAAGTTGCAGGCGGCGCGAGATTTCAATCTCCTATTTTTTACTGCAATGAAAATGCTTTTGAAACAATGGACAAAATCAGGGCTGCTGTGGGGCCGGATATTAATCTTCAATCGCTTGCACGCGGGGTTAATGTTGTCGGGCTTGATTCCCAGCCGCGTGATATTATTAATCTTCATGCAAAAATGTTTAAAAAACACGGTGTTACAACTGTCAGAAACTTTGATGCCTTGAATGATGTTAATAATCTTATTTATTCTGCCGAGTGCATCCGTGATAACGGCTTAAAGCATGAAGTTACAATTACAATGATGGAACTCCCTATGGGCTGTGAAGGCGCTCATGATCCTGATTTTTATGAAAAGGTTTTGAGAAATATTCTTGATGCAGGCATTCCTTTCGACAGCCTTGCATTCAAAGATGCGTCCGGAACTTCAAATCCGAAAAAAGTTTATGAAACCGTAAAACGTACAAGAGAAATTTTAGGGCAGGATGCTCACATCCGCTTCCATTCGCATGAAACAGCAGGAACAGGACTTGCTGCATATATAGCAGCACTTGACGGAGGAGCCGACGGGGTTGATTTATCTATGAAACCTGTGTCCGGAGGTACTGCACAGCCTGATATTGTATCAATGTGGCATGCTCTCAAAGGTACAGATTACGATTTAGGACTTGATATTGAAAAAATTCTTGAAACGGAAGAAATCTTTAAAGAATGTATGAAAGACTACTTCCTGCCTCCGGAAGCACTTGCCGTAAATCCGATGATTATACAATCTCCGCTTCCGGGAGGCGCTCTCACTGCAAATACTCAGATGCTGAGAGATAACAACTTAATGGATAAATTCCCTGAAGTTGTTGCTGCAATGAAGGAAGTTGTTATGAAAGGCGGTTTCGGAACTTCGGTTACTCCTGTTTCGCAGTTCTATTTCCAGCAGGCATTTAACAACGTAATGTTCGGGCCGTGGAAAAAGATTGCAGACGGGTACGGAAAGATGGTTCTCGGATATTTTGGAAAGACGCCTTGCGAACCTGACGGCGAGGTTGTTAAAATTGCCGCAGAACAGCTGGGGCTTCACCCTACAACCGAACTTGTTGTTGATATAAATGACAAAGATGCAACAAAAGGTATTCAGGCAGCAACTAAGCGTCTTGAAGAAGCAGGGCTTCCGGTCAATGACGAAAATATATTTATTTCTGCTGCATGCAAAGAAAAAGGTATATTATTCCTTGAAGGAAAAGGCACAATAGGCGTCAGAAAATGTGAAAATAACTCAAAAGAACCGTCAGTTGATGAACACAACGGTTATACAGTTACTGTTAACGGTAAAAAATACGCTGTTGCCTTTGAAGGAAATAAAGCTACTGTTAACGGCAGACTTTATGACTTTGATATTAAATCGGGGATTGAAGCTCATACCCATGAAGCTTCCGGAGAAGAAACTCCGGTTAAGGCGGCTCTGCCGGGTAACGTCTTAAAGGTTCTTGTTTCAAACGGGGATAATATTGAAGAGGGCGACGTCATTGCGGTTATTGAAGCCATGAAAATGGAAACAGAAATTAAATCACCGGTTTCCGGCGTTGTTAAGTCTGTTGAAATTGAGGCAGGTAGTAAAGTTAAAACCGGAGATGTTCTGGTTACAGTCGGTTAAGTACATAATTTGAAAAGGATATGAAAAATGAATATTACAGACAGTTTATATAAATTATGGCAGTCAACCGGTATTGCAAACTTTGTTCAGCCGGCTGATCCATCTATCACCAGCGGATTTGAACAATTCCTTCATCAGTTCGGTTCACCGATAATGATTTTGATTTGTTTATTCCTGCTGTGGCTTGGTATTAAGAAGCAGTTTGAGCCGCTCCTGCTTGTTCCAATTGCATTCGGCGGCTTGCTTTCAAATATTCCGGTTGCTGATATTGCAGGGCCTCACGGGTTTCTCGGAATTATTTACGAGGCAGGTATTCATCAGGGGTTATTTCCGCTAATAATCTTTATGGGTGTCGGCGCAATGACAGATTTCGGGCCGCTGATTGCAAACCCTAAAACTGCACTTCTCGGCGGAGCTGCGCAGTTCGGTATTTTTGCTGCATTGTTACTTGCATTATGCTGCTTCGGGTTTACGCTTCCTCAATCAGGAGCAATCGGTATTATCGGAGGGGCAGACGGGCCTACTTCCATATATGTTACCTCAAAGCTCGCGCCTGAACTTCTGGGGGCAATTGCTGTTGCAGCATATTCTTATATGGCGCTGGTGCCGGTTATTCAGCCGCCTATTATGAAACTTTTAACTACTGAAGCTGAGCGTAAAATTGAGATGAAACAGTTAAGAGAGGTTTCAAAGCGTGAAAAAATAGTGTTCCCTCTGGTTGTTTTAGGGCTTTGTATAATTTTTCTTCCGGATGCCTGCCCGCTTGTCGGTGCTTTAACATTCGGCAACTTATGCAAGGAGTGCGGTGTTGTTGAAAGACTTTCTGATACTATGCAGAACGCTTTAATCAATATCGTAACAATTTTCCTCGGACTTTCTGTTGGTTCAAAACTGTCATCAGACCAGTTTTTGACCACACAGACACTGTTTATCTTAATTCTTGGTATTCTTGCTTTCAGTTTTGCGACAGCAGGCGGTGTTTTGTTTGCCAAAATAATGAACTTATTTTCTAAAGACAAAATCAATCCGCTCATCGGATCTGCGGGTGTTTCTGCGGTGCCGATGGCTGCAAGAGTTTCAAACAAAGTCGGACTTGAGGCAAATCCTCAGAATTACCTGCTTATGCACGCAATGGGGCCGAACGTTGCAGGTGTAATAGGTTCTGCAGTTGCAGCAGGTATATTGCTTGCGCTGTGCAAATAGTTTATATCTGTAAACTTGAAAATCAGACCGTCTAAATTTTGAGGCGGTCTTTTTTATGAAAATTTTTGTAATAAAATAAAAGTATGGGAGATATGTATAAAAATTCGGGAGTAAACTTGCAGGAAGCAGAAATGCTGAATAACAGAATTAAGCCGGTATTTCCTTCTGAAAATTCTTTGGCTTTTGCTGGCTCTGCGGTGTCTGCGGGCGGCGTAAAAATCCTGACCTGCTGTGACGGTATCGGCTCTAAAATTATTCCTCTTTATGAGAGGAATATGTATAAAGAAATTGCTGTTGATTTAATTGCGGCCAATCTTAACGACCTTGCAACCAGACCTGTAAATGTTGTTAGTTTTCAGGATTATATTGCGGTAAATAAGTTAGATAGCGCTGCGATTGCTGAAATAGTTATTGAACTGGAAAGAGAACTCAAAAAGTACGGCTGCAGACTTACAGGCGGTGAAACTTCCGAGGTGCCGAATCTTTTGAGAGAAGGCGTAATTGATATTTGCGGCTTTGCTGTCGGAATAGAAAAAAATCTGCCAGTGCAGCAGGTTGAAGCCGGTGATGTTGTAATAGGTTTAAAATCTTCAGGAATTCACGCAAACGGGTTCACTCTTATCAGGAAGCTTTTAGAGGAAGATAAAATTTCTAAAATAGAATTTGAGGAAATGCTTGTGCCGGCTTACGTTTATTTTAATGAGGTTCAGACTCTATGGGATAGCGGTTTAATAAAAGCTGCGGCAAATATTACAGGCGGAGGAATTTTTAATAATTTGATCAGGGTAATTCCTGAAAATTTGTATGTTGAACTTGATTACAATCTTATCCCGACACAGCCTGTGTTTGAACATTTAAAAGGTTTGGCAGGCGATGAAGTATATGAAGTTTTTAACTGCGGGGCGGGATTTTGTGTTATAGCGCGCGAGGAGTGCAGCGCAAAGATTACCGAAATCTGCAGGACGTATGAGCCTTTTATTTTCGGGAAAGTCATAAAGAATGATAAGGAGGCTGTTTTATGAAAAAGATTGCTGTAATGGGCTCGGGGAACGGAAGTAATTTTGAGGCAATAGCAAAATTTTTTAAAGATAAAGAGGTTGATATAACCTGTCTTTCGGATAATATTAATGCTTTTATTCTTGAGCGTGCAAAAAAACTTGGTATAAAACATCAATACCTGCCTTTTGAGGAGAATGCAGGGTATTTCGGGGCAAGAAATTTTGATTTAATAGTTCTTGCCGGATATATGAGGGTGCTTCCCGAGGATGTTCTGGAACTCGGAAGATTTGTAAACATTCATCCGTCACTGTTGCCGGCATTCAAAGGAAAAGACGCAATTCAAAGAGCATTTAATGCCGGAGTTAAGGTAAGCGGGGTTACGGTGCACCATGTTACAAATGAGCTTGACGGCGGCAAAATCATTGCACAGTATCCGGTTTTAATTCCTAACTTAATGCACTATGACGAATTTGAGGCAGAAATTCACAGAGTTGAACATGCGCTTTACCCGAAAGTTATTGAATGTATTCTTGAAGATAAAGTCTTTGATTTTTCGGACTTATATGATGGCTGCGGCGGATGTTCCGGGGGAGGCTGCGGCGGATGTCACTAAAGGTTATGGTTATCGGTGAAGGCGCCCGCGAGGAGGCTATCAGGGCAGCCGTTTCTAAATCCCCGCTGTGCTCAAAAGTTGTGTTTTCTGATGCTGAAAACCCTGATCTGGTAATCTTAGGGCCGGAGCAGCCAATTTGTGACGGGTTAGCAGATTTTTACAGAACTAAAGGTATTGACTGTATCGGGGTAAGTAAGAAGTTTTCGCAGCTTGAGAGTTCAAAACTTACTGCAAAAATGTTTATGGCAAACAACGGTATTAAGTGCGCAAAACTTTTACCTGTTGAATATCCGGAATTTCCTCAGGTTGTCAAAATGGACGGGCTTTGTAAAGGCAAGGGTGTAAAAGTTGTGTATAACCAGAAGGAAAAAGATTTATTCACAAGAAAAATTTCTCCAAACAGGTATTTTATTGAGGAATATCTGGAGGGAGAAGAACTTTCAGTTATGTCTTATTTTTATAACGGCAGACTGATAAACTTTAAACCGGCAAGAGATTTTAAGCGTCTTTCTGCGGAAAAAGATTCTCCAAATACAGGCGGAATGGGTGCTTATTGTCCGGTAACACTCTCTCAAATTCAGCAGGAAAAATTAAATATTTACCTTAAAAAACTTGAAACTGCTCTAATAAAAGAAGGGGCGGATTTTAAGGGGTTTATATATTCAGGGCTTATCTGGGCACGCGATGATTGGTATGTTCTTGAATACAACGTACGCTTAGGCGATCCTGAATGTCAGGCAATTCTTACAAATCTCAAGAATGATTTTCTGGATATTCTTCTAAATGGAACAGAGCCGGAGTATAAATCAGGAACAGGCGCCTGTCTGACAGTTGCGGCAGAGGGTTATCCTGATGAACCTGTTAAGGGGGATGAGATTATCCTTCCTGAAAATGATGCTGTAACCGTTTATAAAGCAGGCGTAAGAGAAGAAAACGGTAAATTATTTTCAAACGGAGGACGGGTTCTTTCTCTTTGTGTTAATGCTGAAAATCCATTCCCTGTACTGAAAGAATACGCTGAAAAAATAGTGATGGAGCACAAATATTACAGAAAAGATATTGATATAAATTAATCCGTGCCATTTATTCAAGTATGTTGTATAATTTTAATATAGATTTGAAGAGGGGGTTAAGACATGTCGATTGATGATGCTCTTGTTATGATTTTAGCAGGCGGTGAAGGCAGAAGGCTGCTTCCTTTGACTAAAGACCGTGCTAAGCCTGCGGTTCCGTTTGGCGGGCGTTATAGAATTATTGATTTTGTGCTGAATAATTTTATAAACTCCGGCTTTTTTAAGATTAAAGTTTTAACGCAGTATAAATCGGATTCTTTGAATAAACACATTACAAGAGGCTGGGCACTGTCGCCGTTTTTAAATCAGTATGTTGACCTTGCGCCGGCACAGATGAGAACAGGCTCCGACTGGTACAGAGGTACTGCCGATGCTATTTATCAGAATGTTTTTCACATTACGGATGAAGATCCTGATTATGTTTGTATTTTTGGCGGAGACCATATTTACAAAATGGATGTGTCACAAATGTTGGATTTTCATAAAGAGAAAGCAGCGGATTTGTCAATTTCTGCAATTCCTATCCCGATAGAGGAAGCCTCGGAGTTTGGAATTATAGAAGTTGACGATGACTGGCGTCTTGTGAATTTCGTTGAAAAGCCAAAAGAAAAACCAAAATCAATTCCCGGAAATCCTGATATGTGTCTTGCTTCTATGGGAAATTATATTTTCAACAAAGATACTCTACTTAAAGCTCTTGAAGAAGATGAGGGGATAGAAGCATCCAGCCATGACTTCGGTAAAAATGTTATTCCAATGCTTTTAAAAGAGGGCAAAAAAATTTATATATACAATTTTGCCACAAACGAGTTTCCGGGGATTACTGATGCCGAACGAGGCTACTGGCGTGATGTCGGAAGTATTGATGCTTACTGGCAGGCAAATATGGATTTGCTTCAGTCTAACCCTGAATTGAATTTGTATTCCAAAGACTGGCCGTTGAGAAGTTTTAACTATAACTACCCGCCGGCAAAGTTTATCTGGCAGGAAGGAGACAGAGTCGGCATGGCTACGAATTCAATGGTATCTGAAGGTTGTATTGTGTCAGGCGGAAGTCTTTCAAAGTGTGTATTATCGCCGAAAGTTAAAGTTAACAGCTATTCACAGATTTACGAAAGTATTCTTATGGAAAATGTAGAGGTCGGCAGATATTCGCGTATTAAAAAAGCTATAATTGACAAAAATGTGTATATCCCGCCGAATACAAGAATAGGCTACAACCGCGAAGAAGATATAAAACGCGGTTTCCACGTATCACCGAACGGGGTTACTGTTGTGCCTAAGGGAGCTATTTTATAAAATATTTATTGAATTATCCGATATTTTGGTGTAAGATTTTTTACGCCGAAATAATTATTGTCCTGCCATATTTTAGAATATGTACAGTAAATGTGGCGATGCTTTGTATGTATTCCGGATTTGTTAATATTTCTTAAAAAATTCCGGTATCAGGGCAATTTTCAAGCTTGATAATCTTTATAGTATCGGGTAGAAATATGGTATCAGTTAGCTCTATTAATTCATGTGTGCACGGTTCGGTATCTGAAAAAATAGGTACCTTTGGCAGGCGCGTGTATAATTCTATCCCTAATACCGTTTTTAAGAAGGATTACTGGATTGATAAAGTTGCTTTGATGGGTAAAAAATGTTCATCAGCGGAACAACGATTAATTCTGGGTGTTACGGCCCTTGCTACCCAGCCGTTTATTGATGCGCATAATAAAAGTGTTGATGAAGAAACCCGCAAAGTATCTGTTGCCCGTACTATAGGAAAAATTATTGCAGGGACACTTACAGGTTTTGCAATTAGAAAGGGTTGCATAAAAGCAATCGGCGCATGGTCGAAAAAATCCGGCGATGTTGATAAAGCAGGAAATCTTATAAAACTTAATAAATTGAATACTTTCTTTACCCCGAAAGGTAAATTCGCAAACAATCCTGACGCGTTTGAGCAGTACAAAAACGCTCTGGGTACAATTGTTGCCCTCGTAGTGATGATGTTTACAAACTTCTTAATTGATGCACCGCTCACAAAATTTATTACTAACTTTCTTATAGATGACGGCAAGAAGCCTGACGGAGGGAAGAAATCATGAAATCTCCGGCAGCAATGTTTGATGAATTTAAAAACGTAATTTATAAAAAGTACGGCGAAAATCCAGGGAAAATGCTCGTACACACCGGTGTGCTCGGATGGATTCTTTCATCTCTTGCACAGGTTGCTGCTGTTGTTTTTAATGACAAAATTTCCAGAGAACAGAAACTATTTCTTATTCCTCAGGAGGCTGCAGATGCTGCAGCTAACATTATTTCTTTTTATGTTGTCACTAATTCTGTAAAAGCGGTCGGGTCAAAGCTCGTTAAAACCGGAAAGCTTTCTACCCCGAAAATACTTGCCTATCTTGAAAAAACAGGTATTCCGGTGAAATCTAAAAAAGGAATTAAAAGTCCTGTGGGCAAATGGGATTTTGATATTACGAAACTCGCTAATTTTGACGAAATTGCAGACCATTTTAAACCGTTTAAAAACGGGGTGGATGTCGGTGCAAGTCTTGTCGGGTCTATAATTTCTTCAAATATAATTACGCCGGTAATAAGAAACGAGTATGCTGCAAAGCAGCAAAAAAATGCGCTTGCAAAAATGAAAACGAAGCAAATTAAGCAGCTTGCCGCTCCGCGCGGAATTTCTATTGAACAGTATCAGAACAGGGTTGCAGCAAGGTTCGGCAGCGGTGACGGGTTAAAAGTTTAACATATTCAAAAGCCCGATAAGCATTATAAGCATAAGGCAGGCAAATATTCCAATAAGTTTATAAAATTGAGGGATTCTTTCCGGCTCTTTACTCAGATAAAGCTTTTCGAGTGTCTTTCTTGAATAATCCTCTTTCAATGCGTTTTTAGTTTTATTGAAAGAACTCTGTAAAAGCTGTTTGAATGCGTATATGTTTTCTAAATCACGTCTTGCAAGCGGGTTTGAAATTGCTATTTTTTTTATTTTAATATTTTCCATATCGCTTAATTCGTTATCAATATACGCAGAAAGGTTCGCCTTGAATGTTTCATACTGCGGCGTTTCATAAATTGTTTCATCAGGCTCAATCTCGTCGGATGATATTCTTGATTTTATGGCACTGAAATTTTCCAGGATTTTTTGCAGCTTTTTGTACTTCTCCATACATTTCGGGCAAAGTGCAAGATGTTCCTGAATCTGCCTGCTGAGTTTAGGATTCAGTTTGTTTTCTATGTAAAATGTTAAAAGGGTTACAACCTGATTGCAGGTAAGTTCGTGCATTGATAACCTCCTTAAATATATGCTTTTAAACCGTCCTGAAGCTTCAGGCGGGCTCTTGAAATACGGGATTTAACAGTTCCGACGCTTGCGTTTGTAGCTTCTGCAATTTCTTCATAACTTAGCCCCTGAAGTTCTCTTAGAACGATCGCAATCCTGAATTGTTCCGGAAGCTCTCTTATCGCCTGTTTAATAAAGCGTTCCATTTCGTTGGAAATACATTTTTCAGGAGGTTTACATTTTGGATCCTGCAGAATTGATTTTATTGAGAATTGAGTTTCTTCGTTCTGATCTTCATCCATTGAGATTGTATCTGGTTTTCTTGAATTGCGACGAAGTTCGTCATAAAAGAGGTTTGTGACTATCTGATTAAGCCAGCCTTTAAAGTGTTTCGGATTTTTCAGACTATGAATATTTTTTGCGAGCCTCAAAAGTGCTTCTTGCGTCAGGTCTGCAACATTTTCCCGTTTATTTGTTAGATAGGAAAATGTAGCAAAAATATTTTTTTGTTCTCTTTTTATAAGTTCTTCCAGCGCTTTAAAATCGTTCTGCTGAGAGAGCACAACAAGTTCTTCCAAATTCATCTTGCGGTATTGCAGCTTATTAGAGGACATCACAAATCTCCTTACTTAAATAGTAAGGAATTTTTGCAGTTAATTGTTTATTCTAAACTATACCTTAATCGGGCTATATTATGTTTAGAAAAATTATAAATTATTCAGCGCTAATGCAACCTCTGAGTGCTGTGTAAGCCGCAATGTAAGGGGATGCAAGGTAAATGAATCCGTTTACGTTGCCCATTCTGCCCTGAAAATTTCGATTTTGAGTTGCAAGGCATACTTCTCCGTCAGCGAGGGTTCCGGCATGAACCCCGACGCACGGCCCGCAGCCCGGAGGCAGAACTGTTGCATTTGCTTCGACAAATATTTTTATTAAACCTTCATCCAGAGCCTGCAGGTAAACGTCTTTTGAAGCCGGACAGATAAGCATTCTGACCCCTTCATGAATTTTTCTGCCTTTCAGAATTTCAGCCACAATCCGTAAATCTTCAATACGTCCGTTTGTGCAGGTTCCGACAAATACCTGATCAACTTTAACATCTTTCAATTCTCTGACCGGTTTTGTGTTGTCAACGGTATGAGGGCAAGAAACAGTATGTTCTATATCTTCTGCATTAATTTTTATAATGCGTTCATAAACTGCATCGCTGTCCGGCGACATTGCTCTGAATTTATCTTCTCTGCCTCTTGATTTTAAATATGCTCTTGTTTTATCGTCAGAGCAGAAAAGTCCGGCTTTTGCGCCGGCTTCAACTGCCATATTGGCAAGGGTGAAGCGTTCGGACATTGTCATATTTTCAATTGTATCACCACAAAATTCCAGTGCTTTATAAGTTGCCCCGTCTGCCCCTATCATTCCAATCAAATGAAGCATTAAGTCTTTTGAGCAAATTCCTGGTTTAAATTTGCCTGTGACTTCAATTTTAAAAGTTGCAGGAACCTTTAGCCATGTTTTTCCGAGCGCCATAGCAACAGCAATATCAGTTGAACCCATGCCTGTTGCAAAGGCTCCGAGAGCACCTGATGTACATGTGTGAGAATCCGCCCCGACAAGGATTTCTCCGGGATTTACAAAAGTTTCCACCAATCTCTGGTGGCAAACTCCGGCTCCGACATCTGATAATACCGCACCGTATTCTTTTGAAAATTCTCTGAGAACTGTGTGCGTATTTGAAAGTTCTTTCCTCGGACTCGGTGCAGCGTGATCAATAAAGAGAATACTTCTTTCAGGATTTTTAAGACGCGGAATGCCAAGCTTTTTAAATTCCTGAACCATTAAAGGGCCTGTCCCGTCCTGCACTGCAGTAACGTCAACATCAGCAATAACAAGTTCCCCTGCTTTTACAGTGTGTCCGGCATGTCCGGATATAATTTTTTCAGCTAAAGTCATTCCCATAAGTTTTTCTCCTTATTTGTTTTCCCTAATATTAGCATAAAAAATATATTATTGTTCAGGTTATTTTTAATCAATTTGTGCGCAAAAAAATTTTTTTTCTGTTTTTATGTTTTCTACAAGGAGAAAATTCAGAATGCTGATTGGAAAAATAAATAACTTTATCCCATTTAAAGGATTTGATTATTCTTTTGACAAGCCTGCCGTGCCGGAGCGTCAGGTTTACGATGAAGAACTAGGAAAACCTAATGTTTTCAGAGATGAAGAACTTTTTGATGAAGAAGAAGATGTTATTGATGCAGGTTATCAGATTTACGATTATGATGATTTGCCTGTTTTCTGTCCTAATCAGGGAAAAGTTCCAGATTGTTTAACATATTTTAATAATATGGACACCTCAAACATCTGCGGCGTATCAGTTATAAAAAAATCAGACTATCAAATTTTAAATGAAAAGCCTGATGTGTTATTCGAAGCTTGCAGGCTTAAAAAGCCTTACAAGAAGGGCGAAACAAAAAAAACAGTTTTTTCACATCCGCTTTATGATAGGCTAATGAATTTAAAGAAAAAATCCGGATACTCTTATGGAGAACTTGCAGAAATAGCAGACGCCTCAAAACTCAGACGGAATGACAAGAGTCAATATGCAGATCTGGATTTGCTTGATGCTGTTGTGTTCTGTAAAGAAAAATTCCCGCAGGATTATAAAAAAGTTGTAAAATCTCTTGTCGTTAAGGATGTAAATAATAATCAATTATTTTTAAAGGATGTCTTTGATAAAGTAAAGCATTCGGATATTGACGGGTATGCTTTTTTTATAAATGCTATTAACAAGGAATACGACAAATTTGATAAACCTGATGTTTTGAAATCTGCCTGTGTTATTGAACTGCCGCATAGCGGTCAAACAGTCTTTGTTCAGGCTCTTTATGACGAACTCAGTCCGTTAAAATACGAAGAAGGTTATAGCTACACCGAACTTGCAGATATTGCCAAACTTTCAATTCTTACACGCCGAAACAAAACGCAGCACGTGGATTTTGAGCTGCTGGATGCTGTTCTTTACTGCAAAGACCGTTTTCCGGATGACTACAGAAATGTTATAAATCAATTTATTGTGAAATCTTCAGGAAAAAATAGAGTATTTTTAAAGGATAAGTTTGAAGCTGCAAAAAATGCCGGAACCTTATAACTACACACTGTCCATAAAATTGTCGTTACAAATTTTGAGATTTAGCAGACATCAACCCAGTCAGCTGCGCATGAAAGCTCCTGAAGTTCCTCACAGGTAAGCTCTATTGCAGAATTCCCGCTGCCGCAGGCAGGATACACCGTATCAAATCTTTTCAGAGAAATATCAAGATAAATTTTTACGTTTTTATTTTCAACCGCAAACGGGCATACTCCGCCGATTACATGTCCGGTAAACTCAATGACTTCATCGGGTGAGAGCATTTTTGCTTTAAGACCAAATACTTCTTTAAATTTTTTATTGTTAATTCTTGCATCTCCAGCCGTCACCACAAGAATTGCACCGTCGGGTGTTTTAAACGAAAGGGTTTTGGCAATTCTTGCCGCATCAACCCCGAGTGCTTCAGCTGCAAGGGCTACTGTAGCGCTTGATTGTGAAAGCTCTATAATATCTTTATCCCTGTTGTATTTTTTCAAATACTCTCTTACTTTTTCTAATGACATTATATAATCCTGTGAGGTTTTGTTAAGATATGAGCGTCAATACGTTCTTTTATTGCTCCCTGCGGTTTATAATACGGTGATACTGTCATGATTTTTGCAGCAATATCAGGATAGTAGTAGATAAACCTGAGTTCGCTTGACGTAAGCGGTTTCTGGGTATGAACGTTGGCGTACCTTACGAGTTCGAGAATGTTGCGCGCTTCATGTTCATCCTTAAATTCAAGTTCAAGATTATCGTAAACGTTTCGGAACCCTTTGATGCCTCCGTATTCTCCGGTTGTAATCATTCTTCCTGTTTCAATGATTTCAGGCTCTCCCCTGCCAAGTTCTTCAAAATCATAAAGTTCGTAGTTTCTGCGATCTTTCAGTGCGCCGTCAGCGTGAATTCCTGATTCATGTGCGAACGCGTTATCACCTACTGCCGGCTGATTCATAGGAATAGGAACTCCGAATGCGTAGGCTGTATATTTTGCAAGCTGCCATGCTTTACTAAGGTCAATATTAGGGTCGATGTGGTATTCCCCTCTAAAACCTGCAGATTTTAAAACTGCAAGCAGACATGATACTAAATCCGCATTTCCGGCGCGCTCTCCCATACCATTTATCGCAGTATTAATATAGGCATCAACTCCTGCGTCGATAGCTGCTTTCGCACCCATAACAGAACACCCGACCGCCATACCTAAATCGTTATGGTAGTGAAGTTCTATAGCCATTCCTGTTGCTCTGGCAATTTTATAAATCCTGTCGTAGGCAGTTCTGGGATCTTCAAACCCGAGGGTGTCGCAGTATCTAAACCTCTGCGCTCCGGCTTTCTGGGCTGCTTTTGCATATTTGATAAGATAATCAATATCGCTTCTTGAAGCATCTTCAGCGTTAACTCCTATTATTTCTGCTCCTTTTGAAACAGCGCATCTTACAGCCTCTTCTGTCAGGTGTATTAAGTCTTCAGGAGTTTTCTTGCCCTGATATTTGCCGTGTATCATTTGTTCGGAAGTAGACTGCGAAAGGTTTACATTTTTGAGTTTAGGCACATTGTTGAAAGAAAGTTCAACATCGCTTGCGATAGCTCTCATCCAGCCTGAGAGTTTTGTTTTTGATATAACATTTCTCTCAACAAGCTCTAGATTCCCGTTCAGGTAATTTATCTCGTGCTGGGTAGTAGGAAAACCAAACTCTGACTGGGTTATCCCCATATCATCAAGCATAATGTTAATAATGGTTTTTTGAAGTTTAGCCAGCCCTAATCTTGAAGTTTGAACTCCGTCACGGTTGGTAACATCTACAAAGTAAATTTTGTTCTCTTTCATGTTCGCTCCTTTAGCATGTCCCCTCTCTGTATAAAACTTAACAACTTGCTATTTTATACAGACTTCATTATAATGATTAGTATGGAACACATTCCGGCTGAATGTCAAGAATTTAAGATTTAATTATGAATAATACTAAACAGTTAGAGAAAAAGATACGTAAAGAATATAAAACAGGCAATGTAAAATCAGCTATTGAGTTATGCCAGATTGGTCTGCAGGAAGATCCGACAAATGCTGATTTGCATATAAGACTAGGTGATTTATATTTAGCATGGCATCTTGATATTTATAATTCGTGCCAGTATATAGATGAAGCAATTACAGAGTATCAGAGAGCTCTTGAATCTTATATTGATTCTGCGGAAATATATTTTAAGATAGGACAGGCTCATTTTTATAAAGGCGAACTTGATAAAGCAATTAACTATCTTGACATGGCTGTTTCTAAAAAGCCTAAATATGCAAGAGCTTACTATATGCTTGCAGAAACTTACACAAAGAAAGCCCGTTTTCTGGAAGCTGCTATTAATGCCAGAAAGTCCATAAAATATATGCCGTTTAGAAATTCCTGCGCGCATTTTTTACTTTCAAATCTCTACAGGGTTTCTTCTGTAAAATCTTTCAAAATGTGGTGGAAATCGAAGTGGGAATATCTTTTATCCCTGACTACACTGCCGTTTGATGTGCAGGCAATTAAAAATGTAGCAAGATTTATTTCATACTTTAAGTTTTTTCCGATTCTTGCGAAAGGTTTTTATCTTGTTCAGACAAGGGGAATAGAAAGAGCAATCGAAATTTACGTGGATGCAATTGAAAAGGCTCCGGGATTTATTCCGCTCTATTGTCTGCTTGGTGATATTTATTGTTCAATCGGAAGGTACGAGGACGCTATTACAGAATACAAAATGGCTATATGGCTTGATTCTTTGAATATTGAAGCTTACCGGCACCTCTGTCAGGCTTACGAAGAAATTGGCGATTATGACAGTGCTGTAGAAATTTATCACAGGCTAATACAAATTATGCCGAATATGCCGGATGTACATTCAAATCTTGCAAATATTCTCTATGTAAAAGGCGATATAGATGGAGCTATTTCTCATTTTCAAACTGCTGTCACACTTAACCCTAAAAAGCAGTGGACAAGTGTAATTAACCAGACGCTCGGTTTTGTATATCAGGAGGCAAAGCGCGATATTGATGCTGCGATTACCTCATATCAGAGTGCATACCTGCAGACACCTGAAGATATTGATATTTATGTGAATCTCGGCAGCGCTTTCTACGATAAAGAAGATTACGAGAATGCTCTGACTGTTTACAGAAATGCGCTTGATTTAGATCCGAAGAACGCAAAAATTCACTGTAATCTTGGCTTTTTGTACTGGGGCAACGGAGATCTTGACGAAGCTATAAAGGAATATGAACTTGCAATTGAATATGACAACAATTACGATATTGCATACAATAACCTCGGTGTAATTTATCTTGACGATTTAGGCAGAGTTCAAAAATCAATCGAACTGTTTAAAAAATCAATTGAATGCAACCCGAATTATGCGCTTGCTCATTTTAATCTGGCAAGAGCAATAACTATTACCGGAGACAAGATTGAGGCTGCGAAACTCTATCAAATTGCACAGGATATAAATAAAGTAACAAATGAAGTTGACCCGCAGGAAATTATTGATAAGATTAACGGGCTTTTTAGTTAGATGTTTATGCTTTAGAGGATATGAAGTCTTTAATTTTTACTGCTGCGTAAGAGCTGAATGCAAGGAGAGCTGCTCCGGTAAGATAGCTTATGTTGCTTAATCTGTGGGTTTTTCTTATTAGTTTAAAAATTTCCGGCGGAAGTTTTGCCTCTTTTGCAAATTTATTTCCTTTATAGTTAGCACTTGCTTCCAGAATTATTTTGGGAGCAGCAGCAATCAGTGATAGCTTCCCTATATTATTTCTGATGAAGTTTGAGGTTTTTTCTACTTTATTAAGAGGTTTTTCAGGGTTTTCCTCAATTTTATTTGTGCAAACTGCAAATACAGGCAGGACAAATCCGAATAGTCTGCCGGTAAATCTTGTGGCATCTTTACAGGCGGGTAAAAATCCGCTTAATAGATCTTTTGCATGTGCCAGTTCATGGAAACCTGGTACCGGCATTTTTTTGTTCAGCCACACTGTTCGTGTATTTGTGTCAAAACAGGCATTAAGCCCGCGTTTTACAGCCTCGATGTGTTTTTTTTCTGCTTTATAATTACTGTCTATAAATTGAATTTTTATTTTTTTATCATCAGTCAGTTTTAAATTAATTTTATTTAAAACCTCCTGAAGCTTTTCACGGATAATCGTATTCTGTTCGTCGGTTGTGCCTGTGTAAGCTTTAAATCTGTTTTCGAATACAGGTCTTATAAGATATTTAGGCGCGAGTTTTCTGATTTCATATCCTGCTCCGAGACCGGTGAGGGTTGCGCCTACATCTTTTATCGTATTATATCTTCTGTCCTGAGAATTCTCGACTGAAATTTTCATAGCAAAGTTAAAACCCGTAAATATGATTTTTTGCTATACTTTTGCACATTCATCAATAGTTACGACAGGCAGTCTGAAGCCGAAGGTTGAACCTTTGCCTACCTCTGATGTAACAAAGACTTTTCCGCCGTGGTGTTTTTCAATTGTTGTTTTAACAAGATTAAGCCCCAATCCTGTTCCTTTAATTGTGTGAGTATTATTTTCCACCCTATAAAAGCGGTCAAAGATTTTTTTCAAATGTTCCTGAGCAATGCCGCAGCCCTGATCTGTTACCGAAATTTCAACTTCGTTACTTTCTTTATTGAACGCCGCACGTACGTCAATCCGTGAATTTTCAGGTGAATATTTTATGGCATTGGAAAGTAGGTTTGTTAAGGCTCTTTCTATGCTGTCATAGTTGAATAAAAATTCAGGAATGTTCTCATCCTTTGTAATTTTTATCTGAATATTGTGTTCTTTTGTCAGTACCGAAACCTGATTTACGCACTCGTCAACAAGATATGAGATGTTGTTAATAGTTTTTTCGATTTCTACATTGGATTCGAGTCTTGAAAAATCAAGAATATCATTAACCATGCGGTTAAGCCTTATAATTTCCTGATTAATGGTGCCGATAAATTCTTTCTGGGTTTCGTAGTCAAATTCATTTCCGTAATTGTAGAGCGTATCAATATAGCTCCTCAAAACAGTTACCGGAGTTCTTAGTTCATGGGAAACGTTTGAGATAAAGTGCGCCCTCATCTGATCCATTTCCGCTTCTTTTGTCATATCTATAAGAACAATAATGTAGCCGACATAATCCTTATTCCGTGTAAACATCGGCGAAATTATTGATTTAATTACTCTTTTGTCGACATTTATATTAAATTCAATCGGTTTTTTCTCAATGATTTCAAGCGGGGTATCTTTGAACTGCTCGATTTTTTCTTTAAAACATTCGCAGCCCGAGGTGTCGATGTAGTTCTGTATTTTTTTATTTAAAAGTTGTTCTTCCGTAACCTCAAGGAGTGTTTGTGCATGATTATTTACGAGTACAACATTGTCGTTGTCATCACATACCACAACGCCGTTTGCAATACTCATTAAAACTGATTCAAACTTGTTTCTCTCAAGCATTATGCGGTCAATATTCTGCTCCTCATATATGTGAAGCCTGTTTGACATGTCATTGAAGGCGTTAAACAATTCTTTTACTTCACTGCTTACGTCTTTGCCGGAAATTTTATATCCAAATTCGCCTGTAGAGATTTTTTTTACCCCTTCCTGCAATATTCTGAGTTCTCTTGTTATGAGGTAGGTATTAATAAGAATTACAAAGGCAAAAACCAGCCATGCAATCGAGAATACAAATAAAAGCGATGCTCTTGTTGTGGACGAAATCTGGCTTATAATGTTACCTGAAAGTCCAACGGTTACGGAGCCGATTGAAGTTTTTTCGTTTTGTGCAAGAAGCGGGGATGTGACTGTTATATTAGGTTTACCTGTATTTGACGGATTTTCATGTCTGCCTGAAAATATAAGTTTCCCGTCTTTATCACGGAATTCAATAAATACAATGTCGTTATGACTCTTAAGAATACTTTCAGAGTGTTCCTTAAGTGTTTCTCTAACTCTGTCCCCCGGAAGGTTTTTGGTAAGCTGAACACTCTCTATGGCAAGGGTTTTAGAAATTACCTGACCGAAATTCTGGTAACCTTCGTTTAATTTTTTCTGGATATTAAAAATCGCAAAAATTGCAATAGCAACAATTAAAATTGTGCTCAAAAGCAGACCGGATATAATAAGACGATTTTGTGTTGTTAAACTAACCTTATTTTCCATGATTAAATTATAGCACTTCCAGCCGGCGCAATCAATAAAAAAAATAAGGCGTTTTTCCATAAAAACACCTTATTTTTTTGAATTCAATTATCTTGCACAAATAGTTCTTGCAACGTGAACTCCGGAGGCGGAAGCCTGAATTAGACCTCTTGTTACCCCGGCGCCGTCCCCGATTGCAAAGAGATTTTTTACGCCCTCTGTTTCCAGTTCTTTGGTCAATTTTACTCTTGCCGAGTAGAATTTAACCTCGATACCATAAAGTAGAGTATATCTCGAAGCCGTTCCAGGACAAATTTTATCAAGAGCATAGAGCATTTCAATAATGCTTGTCATCTGTCTGTAAGGAATAACTAAGCTTAAATCACCCGGAGTTGCACAGGTTAAGGTAGGGGTGAGCACGCTTGATTTAATTCTCTCAGGGGTCGAGCGGCGGCCGTCCAGTAAATCACCGAAGCGCTGTACTAAAATCCCTCCGCCTAACATATTTGCAAGCCTTGCAATATGCTGCCCGTACTGAATAGGTTCTTTGAATGGTTCTGTGAATTTTTCGCTCACAAGAAGTGCAAAATTTGTATTATTTGTGGTCTTTTCAGCGTAACTGTGTCCGTTTACGGTTGAAATTCCGTTGTAATTTTCCTGAACAACCTCCCCGTTCGGATTCATGCAGAAAGTTCTGACTTCATCGCCGAATGTCGGAGAATGATAAATAAGTTTTGATTCGTACAATTTATCAGTTAACGGTTCAAACACAGGTGCCGGAAGTTCAACCCTGACACCTATGTCAACGGCATTATTTACCATCCCTATTTTATTCATTGCAAATTCTTGAGTAAGCCAGTCAGCGCCTTCTCTGCCCGGTGCGATAATTGTGTATTCAGCCGAAATAGTTTCTCCGTTATCAAGAACGATACCTTTAACCTGTTCGCATTCTACTATAAGGCTTTTTGCAGAAACGTTATTTAATATAGTAATTCTTTCTGCAAGATAATCCTGCATATTTTTTAATACGTTAAGACTTCTTTCTGTACCAAGATGTCTTACGGGAGAGTAAACGAGTTTCAGTTCGGCAAGTACAGCCTGTCTTTCGAGTTCTCTGTATGTTTTCAAATCTGTTCCGAAAACTTCTTCAGTTGCGCCAAAATCAAGATACAATTGGTCTGAATAGCTGATTAAATCTTCCACTTTATCTCTTGACATATAGTCTACAAGGTGTCCGCCAACATCCGGAGTGAGTGTTAATTTTCCGTCAGAAAAAGCGCCGGCTCCGCCCCAGCCGCAAAGAAGCCCGCATTTTTTACAGGTAGGACATTTTTCATAACCTTCTCTTAAAAGGCATTTTCTTTTTTCTATTTTTTCGCCTTTTTCTATTAAAACGACTTTCCAGTCCGGTTTGAGTTTTGTGATTTCAAGAGCCGCAAAAATTCCGGCAGGGCCTGCTCCGATTATCGCAACATTATACATTTCTTTTCCTCATCTATTTACTGCCAACTTATTAAACATAACCAAAACAAACTTTTTTTTAAAGCCTTTGTGAAGAGTTTTTAATTAAGCTGTTGTAATAAAATAAATTCAGGATGACAACAAGTTTGGTTCGCTTTGTAACAATGTTCAGCAGTACAGCATTTTGAGATGTGGTGTTAACTGCGATAGGCATTCCGGCAATTTCCTCTGCTACTCAGTTAAGAAATTATCTTTGAACGGCTTTTGTTTTGTAGAAATTGCGTGTTCAATGTTGCTGATTAAGTCTCGAACTTCCTCGCTGTTGTTAATGCGCTGGGCTGTCTGTGCATATTTAAGCGCGCTGTCAGGCTTGTTATTATTTAGGTAAACAACAGCATAGTTGTAATAAATCACATACTTATCCTGATCAGTTTTTGCAAGCTGCAGCGCTTTATCAAGATTTTCTGAAGCTTTGCGGAGTTTGCCAAGCTGCGCGTAGGCTACGGCAAGATCAATATACCCTCCCGGAAGGTCAGGAGCATTTTTAATGTAATTTTCTGCCTCTTTTAACTTCTGGTTGCCCATTTCCTCAGCACTTCCCAGAACCACCGGTGAATAAATCAAACCCTCACTATCGATTTCTTTAAGCGGAGTGTCGGTAATTGTCGGTGTCATGTTGTAAAGCAGTCTTAATGTGTTTAAGTCTTTTGCTGAAAGGTACTGGAAGCTGCTTCTAAATCTGGTAAAAATTTTATCCTGAGTTTCTCTTGAGGACATATACATTAAGTCGTCAGTGCTGTAGCTGTGCCCCATTATTCCGAGTGCGTGTCCGATTTCATGGAGAATTGTGTTGTATAATTCTTTATCGGAAAAATAGTTTCCGTAAGCGTCCTTATCATAGAGAGTAATAGTCATTTTTTTTAGAATATTCCCTTTAAAAGTAGGGTTTGTGAAAGCAACTACGTATTTACAACCAGAGGCGGAACAATTGCTTTCGGGCAGTGCCATAAATTTTACTACAATATCTGCTTTGGTAGGTTTATCCGTAAAATTAAATTTTATGAAGCCTGTAGAATTTTGCCACTGCATGAAGGCTTTTGTTATCTCTTCATTGTAATACTGCGGAAGCGTATCTCCTTCCGGCGTCTCAATACTTACATCAAGCGGCATTGACTTTAAATTCCATCTCAAAATATGACTATCAAGCGGCACCTGTTCGATGTAATTACTTCCATAAGCAGACAGAACTTTCATCTGCCATGTTTCAATCTGATTTTGCGCAAGCCTTCTTGCGCTGTCGTCATGTCTGTTGTCCTGAGATATTGCAAACATTTCCTTCTGGACTTTTAACGTCGGCTTCAGGTGCGCAAGGGCAAGAACATAGTTGTAGCGGTAATCCTTATTAGAAGGTGCAAGCCGCCTTGCTGCCGCAAAGTTTTTGTATGCCTCAACATAATTACGCTCTTTGTAGGAGCGCTCTCCTGCACTGTAAAAATAAGCCGGTAAAAACTTAACAAAGACTAAAGCAGCTATCACAATTATAATTGATGTAATAAAAAAACTTTTTCTAATCATTATCTTTTATTCCCTTGTCAACTTCAAGAAGTTTTGCTAAAGATCGGGTATCCCCTTTGAGTTTAAAGTATTCCGAAAACTTCGGAGTTGTTTTAAGATTGTAGCTTCTGCCGTTTTTGTCTTTTGTCCGGCTTATCAAACCCTTATCAAGAAGTTCCTGAACGTGTTCATAAGCGGTTGAGCCTCTGAGTTCTTTTAAATCGGTCTGTCTAATTGGTTCTTTCAATGCAATAACGGAAAGTGTTCGCAGTACAGCCGGTTTAAGTTCCACAGGACACAATTTTTCCACTATATCCATGTGTTCTTCTTTTACCTGTAAAATGTAGCCGTTTTCATCATCTATTTCAAGCGCGCCTTCTCTTGATGAATAGTCCATAATAAGATCAAGCATTGCTTCTTCTACTTTATCAACATCTTCTTCTCCAAGTATTTCAGCTATTTCTTTTATGGAAAGAGCCTGCGCCGTTGTGAATAAAACAGCCTCAATCCGCGCTTTCAACTGTTCCATGTTCACCTCTGACTACATACAAATCCGAATAAAATTCATCCTGAACAAGCTCATAGTCACTCTCTGCGGATAAAAACAACAGTGCTATATATGCGCTTATCTTATCCATCCCGAGAAGCGTAAGTTCATTCAGTTCTATTTTATCTTCACGTTCAAAAATCTGCGAAAGATTTTCTTTTAGTTTCAATACACAATCTTCAATATATTCTTCGTGTGCAAGGTTAATAATATCTTCCGGTGTAAATCTTGCATACGAACGCACCCTGTTTTTAGCGCGTTCGTGAGCCTGTTTTAAAGACTGTTTCTTTTCTAATTTTTCATAAAACTCTAACTGGCGTATCAAATCACGCAGGGTTACAACTCTGTTACGGTTAAGTCGTACACTCGTTCTTCTCTGTAGAACATCATCTATGCTTTGAACATTTGCCGTCGGAACATAATCTTCTTCTGGATATTCCACAATAAATCCGTCGTCATCGTATTCAAGATGATTGTCCTCCTCCGGCTGAAACTGCATAATGTCAACCCCGTCAAGAACTTTCGACTTCATATTCAGCAGCACTGACGCAAAAAGAAATGCTCTGCCTGTTAATCTGAGGTTCTGTGACTTCATCTCGCAAAGGTGCGCAAGGTATTTATCCGTAACATCAACAATATTGATGTTCCACGGGTCAATTTTTCCTGCTTTTGCCATGTTAACAAGAAAACCTATGCCCTCGTTTTCGGTATGTTTCTCAATCTCGGGCCAATCGTAATTTAATGCTAATGTTTCAGTACTGTTTATCATTAATCTCTTAATTTAACTCCCGTTACTCTTGTGATACCTTTTTCTTTTTGAGTTACACCGATTGTTCTGTTAGCTGATTCTATCATAGGTTTCCTGTGACTAACTACTATAAATTGCGTATCTTTTGACTGATTCTGCACCATGTGGGCGATACGCTCAACATTCATTGTATCAAGGCTTGCGTCTACCTCATCAAACGCATAGAAAGGTGACGGCATATAGCGCTGGATTGCGAATACAAAGGCTAAAGCCGTAAGCGCTTTTTCCCCTCCGGACATACTTTCTAACCGCTGCAGTTTTTTATCACGCGGCTGTGCTTCAATGGTAAGTCCTCCCTTCAGAGGATCATCAGGAAGCTCAAGTTTTAGTTCGCCCTCCCCTTCAGAGAGCTGGTGGAATACCTCTTTAAAGTTTTCATTTATATTGTTGAAGGTTTTCATGAAAGTTTCTTTTTTCAGCTGTTCGTATCCGTTCATTCTTTCTAAAATTTCTTTGCGTTCTTTTGATAATACTTCAATCTGCTCTTTAATCTCGGTTTGTCTGGCGAGTTTCTCATCATAGGTTGTGATAGCGCGCATGTTAACGTCTCCGAGTTCAGTCATTTTCTTATCAAGACGCTGGATTTTTGCGGTGATTTCTTCTACTGAAATTTCGGTCGGCTCAAGTTTATTCACCTCCACACCGCTTTCTTCAAGTTCTTTTCTTGAAGTTTCAAGCTGCGGTTCAAGTTCGCGTCTGCGGGATTTAAACGATTCAATCTGCTCGGCAATCCTTTCAATGTCAGCATTTCTGACGTGTTTTTCTTTTTCAAGATTGTTTAAATCTGTTTGAATCTCGTCGCGCTGCTTGAGTAATTCGCCCATTTTTTCTTCAATCTGAGCAATTTCATCTCTTAAGCTTTCGCTCTTTTGGTTAATTTCTTCAATTTCAGTTTTAAATTGAATTTTGTCCTGCTCAAGTTTTTTGTTGTTGTTTTCGCGTTCAACGATTTCCTCTTCTCGGGTTTTAATTAACCCTTCGTTAAAGATTATTTCTCTTTGCAGTTCGTTTTTGTCGTTGCCGGCTGACATAAGGTTTGCTTGAAGCCGCTTAATCTCATTTTCAACGCCTTCGGTTTTGTCTTTAAGTTCTTTCAGGTCTTTATCGTTTATTAGTTTTTCAATTTCCGCAATTTTGTCTTTAATATCCAGAATTTTGTCATTGATACTTATGTCATTTTCTTCAAGTTTATCAAGCTTTTTGTTCAACTCTTCAACTTTCGGTTCTGAAATTTTAATAAACTCTGACTTTTCTTTTAAAAGGTTTTCGCTGTTTTCGTAGCTGCGGTTCATATTGTCAAGCTCTAACTTTGCTTTTGAGTGTTCGCTCACCGCATCTGAGTAATTCTGTCTTATTGAGTTGAGTTTGTTTTCAAGAGAATTTTTCTTAGCTTCAAGTTCTCCTAAGTGCTTTTCCATATCTTTGACTTTATTTTTAAATTCCTCAAGCTGCGCATCATCATTCTGCGAAAAGCTCAGGCTGTTTTTTCTCATAGAACCGCCTGTAATCGCTCCTGATTTTTCAAAAAGTTCTCCGGCAAGCGTAACCATTCTGTATCTTCCGATTAATTTTTTTGCACACTCCATATCTTCCACAACAATTGTGTCGCCGACTGCATAGTAAAATGCGTTTATATATTCATCGTCAAAATCGACAAGATTTATTGCAAAATCAATTACTCCGCGCTCTTTTGGAAGCGAAAGGCGGGAAGGTGCCTTTTGAACCTTGTTTAGAGGAATAAAAGTCGTTCTGCCGCCGCCGGAAGACTTTAAAAGTTCAATCGCGACTGATGCCACATGTTCATCATCAACGACTATGTGCGCCATTCTTCCGCCGAATGCTACTTCCATTGCGGTTGAGTACTCTTTATCAACCGTACCCAGTTTAACAAGAGGTGCGTGAACGCCTTTGAGTTTTGCATTCATAACAGTATCAATGGCGTTACCCATGCTTGCCTGAGCCGCACTTTTCATTGCCTCCATTTTAGAAAGCTTATTGTAAGCCATTCTGATATTATAATTCAGGTCATTAATTTCATTGTTTGTTTTGTCCAGTTCGTTCATTGAATTAAGCTGGATTGATTTGAAGTCCTGAATTTCTTTGGCAAGCTGCTCGACAAGCTGTTTTTTTAAGTCATAGTTTGAGGTGAAATTGGCTTTTAATTCTTCCAGTTCTGCGAGTTTTGCCTTTGCAGCCTCAAGTTCTGATTTAATATTTTTAAGTTCATTTTCTAGCGGAAGTTTTTGCTGGAGAATCGAGGTTGATTTGTCTTGAAGTTCCTCCAGTTCTTTTCTGAGCCTGTTTCTGTTTTCTATATGTTGTTCAGCAGTGCTGCTGAGCCCTGTCATATCCTCCATAATCTTTTTAAGTTCAGTCTTTTTTGCAGCGATATTTTCTTCAATACGTTTAATGGTTTCTTCTTTAAGTTTTATATTAAGCTTTGTATCCTCAATTTTTTTCTTAAAAGTTTCGATTCCGTTTTTGGCGTTTTCAATGGTTTTAAGTCCGTCGAGAATTTGTTTGTCTGAAAAATTAAGTGCATTCTGCTTCCGGTCAACAGCACCTTTGTACTCCTCCTGACGCGATTTAAGTTCAAGAAGCTTTGCTTCTCCTTTTTCTTTTATGGAAGCTGAAACCTCCTGATATTTTGTATTTATTAGTTTTAACCTCTCGTCAAGGTCTTTATTTTTGACTTCTTCTTCCTTTTTCTTTTTAGTAAATTCAAGTATATTAGCGTGCGCCTCTTCCAGCTTTTTTTTGAGATCAAAAAATCTTACTTTATTAATCTGGCTTTCCAGACCTGTTTTTTCTTCGCGGAGTTTTTGATATTTTATGGCGACTTCGCGTTCTTCTTTGAGCTGTTCAAGCATTGCGTCAATTTCTGTCAGAATAACCGTAGAGCGCTCAACCCTCTGCTCAACGTCAGAAAGTTCATTTGTCGCCTGTTCTATCCTTCTGTCAAAATCCGCAATACCTGCAATTTCATCAATAATCGTACGCCTGTTGCGCGGGGTGCAGTTTGTAATCCATTGTACATCCCCCTGCATCATAACATTATAGCTGTTCGGGGTAACATTATATTTTTCAAGTACTGCGTGTATATTGGATAATGTAGTTACCGAATCGTTGAGGTAATATGTACTTGCATAGCCCTGCGAGGATTTTCTTATTCTTCTTGTAATGCTTAAGTCCTGACCGTCATCCATATCACCAAAAGTGACTTTAACGGCGGCTTCGTTTCTTTTTGTGTAGGTAGAGATAAAGTGGGAAAGGTTTTCTGCACGCAGATCGCTTGCTTTTGCAAGCCCGAGTGCAAACAGAACACTGTCTATGATATTACTTTTGCCTGAGCCGTTCGGCCCTGATACAGTTGTGAACCCTTTTAAAAACGGGATTTCTGATTTGTTGGCAAATGATTTAAAATTATCAATCTCAAGTTGTTTTATATACATTATCCTACCCGATTATAGTCTTATATTCATTAGACAACAACTTGCCGGACATGTCAAAAATGTTACGCCTTTGTTAATATTTGCGCAAAAAAAAACGACTTTTTGAGGAAGTCGTCGGGAAATTTTTTATAGGGAATTTTTGGAATTTTAATTATCGTTAAACGAATTTTTTAAGAAATTCACAAAAAGTCCTGATGTCAACTCTAACATTCGGTGAACTTTTTAAAGAATTCGTTCTCGGATAATTGGCGGATATATAGCCCTGCCGCCAATTTCCGATTAACCGAATGTTTTGAATGAAGATTCTACGTTCTTTTCAATTACTTTTGATACTGCATCAATTTCTGTTGAAATTGCATCCTGTTCAGTATCTAACTGTTTCAATCTTAATTCAAGGTTTTTATCTTCAATCTGGATGATTTCGATTTTGTTGTTAATATCTTCGATAGCTTTGTCATAAGTAGCTTTATCGTATTCGTACTGGTTCATAGCATCATTATACGCATCCTGATCAGTTGTTGTCTGGGTGGTTAATGAGTAAGTTACTTCATCATCGGTATCAGGATTCAATGTAATGTTGATGTATCTGCCTGAAGTGTCCTGTTCAAGTTTTGCAGTAGTACCTTTAATTTCATCGGTAACTCTTTCGGAACCGGTTGCATAAGCAGGGATGAATGACTGTGATGCTCCTGTTTTGTCGCTGTAGATTGTGGTATCCTTTGTAAGGTCACTGGTCTTGTAGAATACCGGATTGTATGTGCCGGAGGTTGTGTCATGTTTATAGTATACCTGCCAGAAATCATCTGCACTATCAACATCTTTATTGTATTTTTCATCAAGTTTTTCTTTATATGCCTGTTCTTCAAGCAATAACTTAATTTGCTGATCTTCAGTCAATGTAGAAAGGTATTCATCTTTTGCGGCAAATTCTTTGAACTCTGCTGTCAGGCTATAGTTGCCATCTGTACCTTGAAGTCCTTGACCGAGTGCTCTCAACTGTTTTGCACCTACGTTGTAAACATAAGCTCCTTCAGTACCGCTTCTGGTTATGATAGATGATGTTGTTGAAACAACGGCTGTATCATCTGTATAGCTTCTTGTATAGCTTACCAGAAACTCCCCAGCGCCCTGTGCAATCAATGAAGTTACAACGTTTTCAAGTGCACCGTCAGTGAATGAGTAAACTGTCTTTGTGTAATCATCTACTGAAGGCGGAACAGGAACTTCCATACCTAACAACTGATTGTAGTAGTTAGCAGACTGGTTAGATAATGTTGTTCTCTGCTGGTTAATCTGTTGTCCTTCATATTCTACGTTTGTCTTTCTTGCTGTCAGACCTAAAAACCTGGCCTGTGATGCTGCCATTCCCATAGCATAATCCCTTTCGTTTGTTTTATTTCCTTGTGTTATTTGTATCGGCATGCTGAGTTGAAAACTTTAATTTTTGGCTTTATTTTTGTAATATTTCTTAACAAATATCATCTAAACAGAGGTTGTAATTGTCTCTAAAACCCTTGTGCCAACAAAAAAGGAACTGATTTAATAATCAGTTCCTTTTTGCAAATATTATATATATAAATTATTTAATATTTGAGAAAGTCCACGCATCAAAGGTTGGAGTTTCAGAAATTTTCATTTCTTTTTTGTCTGTCCCTGTTGATGAATCATCGTGTGCAATCGGTTTATACAATCTGTTGTAGTATTCGATTACCATTCTGTCAGAATTGAAGTAAGCTTCGGATGTTCTGATAGCCTGTCTCATCAATCTTGCCCATTCCTGTTTGTTTTCGTAGTATGTAGGAATAATTCTGTTTTCGATGATATTCATGATACATTCATGATCTTTCCAGTGACGTTCTTCCCAAGGCATTTCATCATCAAGTCCCGGATATTCAACAGTGTATCCGTTGATTCCGTCGAATGTCCCTTCAACAGTCCATCCGTCGTAGATTGATAAGTGTAATGCGCCGTTAGCGTTAGCTGACATACCTGAAGTACCGGAAGCTTCAAACGGTCTGAGCGGTGTATTTAACCAGATGTCAGAGCCGCGTTTGAGTAAGCCTGACAGCTGAAGTTCATATCCAGGAAGAACAACAACGTTTTTCATTGAATGAGATCTGTTCAAGAGCTTGTTGAACATTTCTTTACCCATAACATCGTCCGGATGGAATTTGCCGGCAAAGATAATCTGAACTTTGTTTTCATCAAGAAGCTTGTTAATTCTGTCTTTATCCATCAAGATTAACCAGGCACGTTTGTAGTCGGCAAATCTTCTTGCCCATGTAATTGTTAATACATCAGGGTCAAATCTCTTACCAGCAACGTTTGCAACGTGTTTAAAGAGTTCTTCTTTCATTTCACGTTTAACAGCAAGCAATTGTTCAGGAGTGTGAGCGTTTTTAATACGGTCATCCTGCCAGTAATGGAGGTTTACAGCATTGGTGATAGCTCTAATCGGGCATCTTCCGTCAACCCATTCCCACATTTTGTTTGCTACAAGCCCGTGAAGCTGAGATACTGCGTTTGCAATTCTTGACATTCTCAAAGCTGCAACTGTAAGTGAGAAGTTTTCGCCGCCGAGGTTGACTGCGGTTTCACGTGAAGCGCCTGCAAAGAAGCCGCCTTCCATAAGTGTATCAACCCAGTGAACTTCGTTGCCTGCTGCAACAGGAGTGTGAGTTGTAAATACAGTGTGTTTTTTAACTTCTTCAAGGTTGCCGTTGTGCTGTCTTAATAATTCAAAAGCAGCAGGAAGCGCGTGGCCTTCGTTCATGTGAACAACATCAAATTTATAGCCGACTGCCTGCAGAATTCTAACACCTGCAATACCAAGAACTGTTTCCTGAGCAATTCTGATTTTTTCGTTTCCGTCGTAAAGTTTGTGAGAAATACTCTTAGCCCAGTCGCTGTTGCCTTCAATATCAGTTGTTAAAAGATATACAGGGCAAGCGCCGAATAATTCAGGCTCAACAAGGTAAGCTTTAACTTTAACTTTTTCACCGAAAATATCAACTTCTGTCTGAACATTGATGTCTTTTAAGAAGTCATAATATTTTCTGATGTACGCAACTTCAACCTGACCATCGTGTGCAATTCTCTGGTCATAGTAGCCGTATGACCACAACATTGTTACGCCGACCATTGGCATCTGTAAGTATCCTGCAGATAACATGTGTGAACCTGCGAGGAATCCTAAACCGCCTGAATATGTCTTTAAAGACTGGTCAAGAGCGATTTCCATTGAAAAGTATGCTACATTTGGTAATGACATATTTAACCCTTTCCTCTTATACTAAATACGTAATTTCATCACCCTTAGCTGGGGTAATAACAGCATACCACAAAAAATCTCTAGTCAATTGTAATTATATTAATTTTTATAACTAATCCTTGAGAATTAGTTGTATAGTGCTATTTGAGATTAACAAAACTTAATATAACAGTGATTTCAGATAACAAAACGTTAATAAGCTAGGTATTTAAGAAATATAAAAGTGAAGGGTTAAGCGTGAGGAGTGAAGAGGGCAATATAAAGTGGACGAAAGGATGAGATGGTGAAAAGTTGAAGAGTTTCTTTAGTCCCTTCTCCCACAAGGGGCGAGTGTGAGAGTGTCATTGCGAGCGACAGCGAAGCAATCCAGCCTTTTGGAAAGTGAAGAGTGAAGGGTGAGGTGTAAAGGGAAACTTTAGTAAAAAAGATGTAAAGTTGAATGTTTTTTCTTCCCTCGCCCATTGTGGGAGAGGGGTAAGGGTGAGTGGTGTTTGTGGGGCGGTGTTGAGAATATTGGCGTCATTCCGCTGATTTAAAAACTATATATCTATATAACCTTGTCAAGAATTTTTGTGAGCGCTATTTTAACGTGGGCATAGTTTAATCCGCCCTGCATATAGGCAACGTAAGGTGCTCTCATAGGGCCGTCTGCCGAAAGTTCTATAGTTGAGCCTTCTATAAAGGTTCCTCCGGCCATAATGACCTGATCCTCATAGCCCGGAATATATTCAGGAATAGGTGTCACATATCCGTTAACCGGCGACAGTGACTGAATTGTTCTGCAAAACTGTTCAAGTGGCTCAGGTGAACTAAAAGTTATATTTTGTATAATATCAGTACGTTTTTCATTATATTTCGGTGATGAATTGTAACCGATTTCATCAAAGATTTTTGCAGCAAGGACTGCACCTTTTACGGCATCAGATACAACTGAAGGAGCCATAAATAATCCCTGAAAAATTAGTCTGTGCTGATTAAACATTGCACCGCCTTCTGCGCCAATCCCCGGTGCGGTAAGTCTGTTTGCTGCTCTGTCAACAAGCCTGGCTTTCCCTGCGATATAGCCTCCGGCCTCTACAATTCCGCCGCCGGGATTTTTAATTAGAGAGCCTGCAATTATATCCGCACCTACTTCTAAAGGCTCCTTATTCTCGACAAATTCCCCGTAACAGTTATCTACGAAGCAAATACATTCAGGGTTTTTCTTTTTTACAATTTTACAAATCTCACCGATTTCATCTACAGTCAGGGATTTCCTTGTTGAATAACCTTTTGAGCGCTGGATTAGAACCATTTTAACAGTTTCATCAATAGCTTTTTCTATTGCTTCCATATCAACGTCATTATTTTTCAGCGGAACTTCATCATACAAAACCCCGTGTGCAATAAGTGAATCCTCTCTGATTTCATCTTCTCCGAGGGTTCCGATGACCTCCTGCATGGTGTCATACGGTGCACCGGCAACAGAAATAAGCTTATCTCCCGGTCTGAGGTTTCCGAAAAGTACGCACGCAAGAGTGTGGGTGCCGGAGGCAAAATGTATTCTTGCAATAGCTTTTTCCGCCTTAAAAACCCCCGCAAAAACTCTATCAAGCACTTCCCTTCCCATATCATCATGCCCGTAGCCTGATACTGTGTAGAAGTGCTCCGGTGCAACTTTATTTTCTATAAAGGCATTTAGAACTTTTTCCTGATTAAAATCTCTTATTTCATCAATAATTTCAAATTGTTCTTCAAGGTCTTTTTCGGCCTGTTTAATAATTTCTTTGCTATTCATACCATATCCCTCTGGAGGTAGTGTAGCATGAAAATAAATTTAATACTATAACGCTAAGACGCTAAGACGTTAGGACGCTAAGTGCGACAAAAAGTGAAGAGTGAAGGGTGAGGAGTGAAGGGTTCGACAAAGTTGAAATGTTGAACGGGTGAAAAGTTGAAGGCTTGGAAGGTTCATATTTAGATATGTCATTCTGAAACGATAATCGTTGAGGCTCACAAGAGTTGTGACTGTTCAGAATCTCTTTCAGTAACAGTAGTATTAGTTTTCGAAACGATAGCGGGAGCTGCGCTGGAGCGTGTTGAGAAAAATAATACTACTGTTACTGAAAGAAGAGCAATGCTTAGTCGGATTAGTAAATCCGACCTACTTTTTTTATAATCCTGTTGTCATATCTCCTTTTTTTCTATCCCTTTACAAAGCCGCAGTGAAAATATATAATCTTGTCAGATGAAAGGAGTAAAAATATGTATCACGTTTACAGGGAAAGAAACCATTCAGAATTCTCAAGAGCTTTGATGGGAGAATTTACTGATCTTGATGAGGCAAGAGAGTGCGCCCAAAAATCTATTGCGGGTAAAGAGGATTATAATTATCTTATTATTGAAACAGACGGTCATGTCAACAATTACGGCGACTTAATCACAACTGTAATTGAGGAAAGTGATTAAGCCCTCCGGCTGATAGAAAAATTTAATATTTTAGAAATAAGATTAGGTATGAGGTGCTTAATCTTATTTTTATTATTAGTTTCGCTGCCGGTATTTGCAGGAGAATACGGGGTTTTCGCGCCTGAAACTTACCGTTACAGACCGGAACCTGCTGAAAAAACTCTTTTTATACTTGATTTTTCAAACAGTATGTCCGAGTACCTTGACGGGCAGAGTAAAGTTGAATTAATGCTTGATACTATGCGGAGAATATTGCCTTCCATAAGTAAAAACAGTTCAATAGGGCTCAGGGTTTACGGGCATAAGATGGGCTTTACACCGATTGATGCGTGCAGAGCCTCAAGCCTTCTTGTTCCGATTGCACCCTCAAACAGCGCAAATATCGAAGGGGCACTAATGCAGACGCACCCGCGGGGAATGACACCGATAACTTATTCTCTGAAGCAGGCAGTAAAGTATGATTTTATTGGCTTTCGCGGCAAGAAACATATAATTTTGCTCACTGACGGAGGAGAAAACTGTGACGAAAGCCCGTGCAAATATGTTATGGAGCTTATTAAAATAAGAAAAGATGTTGTGATTGATGTTATTGCTTTTAACATCAATGACGCAGATGATCTTGCACAGTTGGAGTGCACAGCACTTGTTACAAGCGGCAAATTCTACAGCGCAAATACTGCTGCAGAACTTGTTAAAAGTTTAAACAACTCTATAAATGCGCATAAAGAAGTTGAGGCAAAAATTATTCCAGCGCCTTAATAACATCTTGTATAAAAATTTTCTTTATATAATAATTGTTATGTAGTTTTTTGCATTAAAGGGATAAAGAAAGATATGAAAGTTTCTGCGTGTCAAAATTATAGTGTTTACAGAAAAAATATTTATTTTAAATCAAAGGATAACTCACCTGCCGCCAATCCTGGAGGCGGTGGTAAAAATGACAGAGCCGTTAAAGCCTATATCTGGGGAGCGGCAGCACTTGCAGCAGCCGGTACCGGATTATATATATGGAAGCACAAAAGCATCCCTAAAAATACCGGAAAATCAGGGATTAATAATATTATAGAAACTCCGCTTCCGGATGAGCCGCTGGCAAATTCGCTTCCGGAGGTTCTGAGGAAAAAACTTTCGGTAAATCACAATTTTGATAAATTTAAAAGTCTGATTTCATCGCCTGACAGAAAATTAGAAATAGGTTCGGGTGCAAATTCAAGAGTTTATGATATTCCTTTTTTGCCGGAATACGTTTTAAAAATCCTTAATCCGGATAAAAATGTTGAACCGAATAGAATTCCTTTAGGAATATTCCCTCAGGATGTAAATCTAGGGCAGCCTGTCTGGATTCATCCGGACAACTATAAAATAATTCTTCTCAAAAAGGTTACGGGAAGCCCTAATTCCGTGAAAGACTGGTCTGACGTAATTTATGATAAAACAACTAAAATACCGCGAAGTGTTACTGCAGAGCAGGCTCAGGAGTATTATAAAAACTTTATTCAAATTTCAGCAATGCCGCAGAGCACCTTTGATGATCTTGCAAGACAGATTCAGGTGCTCGACACAACGCCGAAATTCCCGGGAGAAACTGTAAACGTCGGCTTTAAAACGGATTGCATCAACCCTAATAATCTGCTTGTTGATTTTAAGAATAACAGGTTAAATATTATAGATTATTTCGGAAAAGATAAATTGGATCATAAAAATTCTTATATGGATATGGTGGCCGTAATCTCTGACTTTACGCTTATGCCTGAATTTTACGACCTGATGAAACCGCAGCAGCAAAAGAAATTTTTGAAAGCACTCAAAGTTCTCGATGAAAAATGTTTTGAGGGAGCGAAAAAAGCCGGCTTAACTACCGATAAAAGTGTTTTCACGGAATTTATAAACGAAACAAATAAATTTTTCCCGATACAGAGTGTTAAAAAACCGGACGGAAGCGGTGAATATATACGCCAGTACGATAAAACGGCACAGCAGCTGCTTGATTTACTTGCAAGCCTGAATTAGTCTACCTGCACCCAGCATCAGCGTTGTCAATTTTACCGTCAAAGTTGTTGTCGATTCCGTCATAGCAGGAGCCTATTGAGTATTTGCTTTCGGCTCTTACTGTTGATTTTAAGTATCTGTCAGGAATTTCCTGCCAGATATACAGAAAAAATTCCCTGTAAAATTTTGCAAGACGCGGGCTTTCTATTATCAGAGTATTTTCGTCATTTTTGTTTTCCCCGCTGCTGGAAAAGTTTGCAGAGCCTGTTATAATGTACTTATCATCAATAATCATTGCCTTTGTGTGCATTTTTCCTGCATAATTTTCAACTTTTACCGGAACCCCGTTCGAACGCAGTAGTTTGAATTTGGAATTTCTTGTACCTGTATTTGTTGAATCAACAATAATTTTAACATCAACTCCTCGGTTATGTGCACCGATTAGCGCCTCAGTAAGTGCCCTGTGGGTTACAAGGAATGCCGGTACGTAAATGTATTGCTTTGCATTTTTTACAATGGGAACAACATGCGCTGTTATTTGTCTATCCTGCGGGGAGAAAAACACAGAGTATTTATTACTATCCAGCGCAATATTAATATTGTCTGCTGTTTTGGCTTTAATCCTGTGAAATTTGCCTCCGAACATCTGCTCAAATTCCTTTGTGTAAAGTTCTGCAATCCTCTCTGAATTTATAATCAGCACATTATTTTGGTTAAATCCTGAAAATCCTGTTGTCGAAAAGTTCATTGAACCTGTGTAAACTGTCTTTCCGTCGAATATTGCAAACTTATTGTGCATAAGCATATTTGTCTGTGCGGAGCTTCCTACAACTATATCCGCTCTTGCATTTGAAAATTGTTTTACAAAGTTATCAGTTTCCGGATAGTAATTTTTGCTGCCGGTACGGGTATCATAAACTATTCTTATGTTTACTCCTCTATTTTCTGCATTTTTGAGCGCTAATGCAATCTGCGGAATTTCAGCCCATCCGTACAATGCAATGTCTATACTTGAATCTGCTGAATTTATAAGTTTTACAAACTCTTTGCATACCGCATGGCTGCAATTTCTGTCAGGTTTAAGGATTGTTGTAAAATCGGTAAGAATAAGCTTTGTGCTGCCGTCGGTGATTATTGAGGGTGCTTTTTCTATATTTTTATCCTTAATAAATTTTTGTGCTTTCGAACCTGAATGCTTGTCTATGTGGCAGAATTTACATGGTTTTGCTCCGGAAGGAAGCTCCCCTTTCAGCAGAATAACAGCATCATGTGCAATCCTGCCATATTTACAGCTCAGAGAATGGTACTTTTTGCTTTTGTGGTTGTATATTACAAGATTAAGTTTTTCCGCCTCCTCTTTTACCTTATTGAAATTTTTTGAATTAATGTTGAACCCGTTCAACATTAACAGGTCTGCGTAATTTTCCTCATCTATATAAACTTCTGCAGTCCTGCAGTCTGTGCGCGTGGAATTTTCTAAAAATTTCAGTTTAACGTTTTTTCCGGAAAGAGTTTTTGAAGCAAACTCATCTGTCAAATATCCTGTTTTTACAGCCTGTTCAAAGGTTAAACCGGCATCTGACGCCTGTTTTTCATCAATCTGCATAAGGTTTGAGGTAAAAGTCTGCGCTCCTGCAACGCAAATTATTTCATCGTCATCCGCAATCCTGTTTCCGTTGAGGTCAACCTGTATTAAATCTGGTCTGATTATTCCGATTACAGGTGTGTTTTTTGAAATACACATCTGAAAAACCAGAAACGCCAGAAATATAAATATTATAAATACTGCAGAAACTTTATCTTTCATTATTTAATATTCTTATAATTTGTTATTTCAAACCCTGCTTTGTAGATGTTGTTTTGAAGGATTTTATCCTGTGTAATTCCAAATTCAACTGAATGACTGTCTTTTTTGTTAGATAGGTATTTACACGGATGAATAAGGGCTTCCGCAATAAAATCACGTCCATCAAGCGCATTAAGCCCGTATTCAACAGTCTGTGAATCCATCATGCCCGTGTAGCCGACTCCGAGCAGATAGTCGTTTGTCTTAATCCCATATTCCAGAGCAATTTTTTTGTTTTGTTTTGTAAAATGGTTTAGAAGAAGAATTTTTACGATATTCAACGGATACTTAAAGTTAAGATGTTTTTTTAATTCCGGCACTGTATAAAATTCTTCATGCTGGGTTCTTATATATGGAATCCCGTATTCTTTTGCAAGTTTACATGTTAGTTTAAATATCGGAGGTATTGCATGTGTATGGACATGAGAATCAATGTGGTCTACCTGTGCAATATTAACAACCTTTTCAATCTGGGCTCTGAATTCCTTTTCAAGTCTATTAAGAAACTCTTTATCCTTTGATTTTCTGATTAGTCCGGAATATCCGCAGTTGAAATTTCCGAGGTTGTCTGTTATATCAGGGAAATTACTCAGCGCTCTGCCTTCCATGATATTCAGATGAATTCCCAGTCCTAAATTCTGGCACTCAGGAAGTATTTCATTAATTGCACTTTCAAAAGCCGGCCCGTTCGCACAGATGCTGGCACTCTTTAAAAACCCGTCGTTACAGCCAAAGAGTACCGCTCTGTTAAAATCCTGCGACATTCCAAAATCATCTGCATTTAATATAAATTTTTTAGTCATTTTGTATTTTTTTATTGCACTCCAACTTAAATTATTATATTATAAAGTTACTTGCTCTGGCAATTTTGTAATATTAAGAAAGAGTGTTTTTATGGAAAAGCCTACATTAGCAATAATTATTCCGTGTTACAATGAAGAATTATGTGTCAAAACAACAGTGGAAAAGCTGTTTGCCGTAATTGATGACTTAATTAAAAAAGATAAGATTAAGCCGGACAGCTATCTTTATCTTGTTGATGACGGGTCGACCGACAAAACCTGGGATATTATAGCAGAGCTGCATAACCAGAACCCTCTTGTTAAAGGACAGAAATTCATCAGAAACTACGGCAACCAGAAGGCTCTTATTGCTGGACTTGAAGGGGTAAGAGATTTAGGCTGCGACTGTGCCGTATCTATCGACGCAGATCTCCAGCAGGATGAAAGGGCAATTGAAAAATTTATTGATGAATATATGAAAGGTTATGACATTGTGTCAGGTATCAGAAACGACCGCAAAACAGATTCGTTTTTTAAAAAGACAACTGCTGTTTTGTTTTATAAGTTAATGAATTTGCTCGGGGTGAAAATTCCTGTTAATCATTCGGATTACAGGCTTATTAGCCGGCGTGCACTAAACTTAATGTCACAGTATCATGAAACTTCGCTGTTTCTGCGCGGTTTTTTCCATGAACTAGGGCTAAAAACAGCTTATGTCCACTTTGATGTAAAACAGAGGATGGCAGGGCATTCTAAATTTAATTTTGTAAAACTTCTGGAGCTTTCACTTAGCGGAATTACCTCTTTCAGCATTGTTCCGTTGCGAATAATTACTGCACTCGGGTTTTTGATGGCGCTATTCGGATTTGTAGTCGGGGTTGAGGCGGTTATAGAAAAAATATTTTATAACAATTCTCCGAATGGTATGACAACAACGATTATACTGCTCTGTGTTTTCGGCGGAATACAGCTTTTCTGCTCCGGAATTATCGGAGAATACGTAGGACAGGTTTTCAGGGAAGTAAAGGCGCGCCCGAGATATATTAAAGAAACTGAATTGAAATAAGCCGGACTGCTGAACAGGAGTATCGAAAATTAGATAAGTTTTGTATACCTATGTTATAAAATTAAAGCTTTGTTTCTGTGTCTTATATTGCCCAAGCCTAACTGAAATAAAAAAGCCGTGCCACTGTCTATCGAAACCTGCAGATAAAATCTTTAAATACACTACCTCTTTTTAAAAATATAACACCCGCAAAGGTCACCTTAGTGCTGCTATGTTTCCATCCTGACACGGTTCGGAGTTTTACGCCGCTATACCCTTAAACGTCAACAATAACATATTTATTAACAGTATCAACAAGCCCCTCACAACAGGCTCTGCACCCCGCGTAAGCTTCGGGTCGAGGGATTGCAATTCCCCGTGGAGCACGGCTTAATTTTATTATAGCATAAAAATATTTATAAATGCAATTTGTGGGAATATGTCCGTTGCGGCTTGTTGAAAAGTTGAAAGTTTGAAGGGGTGAAAGGTTAACATTAGACGTGTCATTTTAATGATTAGTTTCTGCCCGTGTGCACGGTCTCTCCCAATATTCGGCTGCAGAGCCTGTCAAATTTTTCATTTAAAAGCCGGCTTTCACTGATGCTTTTAAAGCAGCTGTCTATATCATCATAGTTTACCTGAGTAAATATATCAAAAAATTTTTTCCCTCTGTAAATTGCGAGATTTTCAGGAAGATAGATATTCCCTTTCATTTTTTTGCTGTTAAAATACATTAAAACAGGTTTTATTTCGGAAAGATCTTTAATCCCGAGTTCCCGCACAAGCAGGGCAAATGTTTTCAAAAATTTTCTGTTTATACCGACAAATTTGTCTGAATCGTGGTCGTCGTTGTATTTAATTTCAACATATACGTATCTGTTTTCTGCGGTTTGCCTGAAAAGCAAGTCAATGTCCTGATTAAATTTTACTGTTTCAGTTTCTTCATTTTCTGTTTTTATCAGCTGTTGCAGGAGCGAAATATATTTTTCTGTTAAAATTTCCTCAGTGTAATTTTCAGTCTGACAGGAAAGTATATATTCATCAATCAGTTCTGCGCTCTTTTTTGAAAGTCTGAAATTATTGGATCTTTTGCCGGAATATTGCTCTGTAATCTTATTATTCGGGTGCATAGCGACAATATTTGCAATAGTATTTTCAAGAAAGTTGCCGAACTGAATGTTCATAGATTGTAAAATCCCGCCGAGAATCCGGTATTTTACCGGAATAAAATGCACTTTCTTTGCATGTTTTTTTGAGAGAGTATTTAATTTGACCTCCTCGGTAGAATGGGCAATTAATTTGTCTACCGCATCAGAAATGCTCAGTGTGATTTTATCGTCCATAAAACTCCTATTTTAAAACTGCAAAAAAATCTTTTCTGTAGTTATTTCTTATTTCATCAATAAGCACGTTTTTGTTATCTCTTTGCACGTACCAGTAATCAAATCCGTTTAATCTTGCAGCCTTTCTTCTGGATAAAAGTGCTGCTGCAGTGTGAATATCAGTTTGTTCTCCGTCCGGAAGCACTACTCTGCCGCTGCCGAGCAGTGTAACGTACTTGTCTGAATTTTTAAGAAACATTTTTTCATTTTCATGAAAATAGTTATTTGCAATCATATCCTGCAGTGAAACTTTCGGCGGCTTTATATCATAAACTGCTTTTTCAATGTCGCCTATACATTCTACTGTATCGGCGATTCTTTTTTCTCCAAACTGACAGTAAACAGGGCTGGCTTCGATTCCGGTGAAGTTTCTGCCGCATTGTTTTGCAACAGCTCCTGTTGTCATTGTTCCGCCAAACGGGTCAAGGACAATATCTCCTAATTTTGATGAAATATTAATTATCCTGTAAAGAAGCTCCTGCGGCTTCTGGGTTGAATGAAGTTTGTTGCCGTCTTTATCTTTCAAACGTTCATTGCCCTGACAGACTGCAATCCTCCACACAGAACCCAGCTGTTTCCTTATACCCTTTTGAAATTCTTCTTCAGTAACGTTGTCTTTATTAAGTTCTTTGGCTGTCTTATAATTAAATGTATATTTAGACTTGCTGGTTTTAGCAGCCCATATTAAAGTTTCATGGCTGTTGTTAAGTCTTGTGCCTTTAAAATTAGGGGTCGGATTTTTTTTATGCCAGATAACATCGTTTATAATCCAGAACCCGAGTTCCTGCATCATATTTCCTATGGTATAAATACATTGCATGCTCCCGATTACCCAGATTGAACCGTCCGGTTTTAATACTCTGCGGCAGCCTTCCAGCCACTTTCTCGTAAAATTAATATAATCCTCAAGATTTTCAAACTGGTTATCCCATTCGTCAGAGCAGCCGTTGAATTCAGAGCCTTCAACCCTGTGCAGAACTCCTGATGTCCTCATCCAGTACGGCGGATCTGCAAATATTAAATCAACTGAATTTTCAGGCAGTTTTTTTAGTTCATCTATACAGTTACCGTTAATTATTTTTGAATAAGTTTCCATTAAATCCTCAGCACAATCCCCTAAGATATTATTATTTTAATCGAAATACAAATTTTAAACAAAGAATTTAAGAAATTTTAAGAATACTTAATCCATGAGTTTAGTGACAATTACGGGAAGGTCGTTGTAATACATTGGAATCTGTTTTGTCCTGTTTGTGTAAGCTGTCCAGACAACTCCGGAGTATGAATTTTTACTTATTTCAATAAGCTGGTTTTCAAGATTTGAATTATTCTTCTTGAATATTTTAAGGTTAATCAGGTTATCCATGTTGCCAATATCAATGAGTGTGAGTTTTCCTTCTTTTTTAAATATTTCCTGTGCTTCTTTAATTGCATCCTTAACCCATTTCATTTTATTTTCTTTTTTTCTGGATTCACACTCTGAAATTCTTCTGCATCTTATTCCTAAATTCTGAGCGTGTTCGTAAAACGCATCAAACACATCTTTTGTTGAGGCTACATCGTTGTCAGCAATGATTACGCCGGATTTAAAAATTTTTTTTGATTTAATAATTGCTTTATCACCTGCAAGATAGGCTTTCAACGGGTAAAGAATACTTGTTTTTAACTCTTTTGCTGTGCGCTTGAATGATATTTTATTTAGTCCGAGGTTTTTATCCCCGAGTTCAACAATGCTCTCAGGAAGCTTCTTTCTGCCTTTAATTCTGAACAGTGTCACGACAACAGCGGCGGCTGCGCAGCCTATTAAAAATTTTCTGAATTTATGACGGTTAAATTCCTCCGGCTGATTTTTAGGGATACAGGCAAATTCACTTAAAACAGCCGGCCGCTCCGCTGCAGGATTTATCTGCGTTTTTGAAAGATTATCACCAAAAGAAATGCGTTGAACTTTCATATCTGTATTTTAAGTTTAAAAAAAATTAATTTTGCGTATTTGTTAAGAATTATTGCTTCTTAATAATTAACCGTATACGGTAATGTGTTTATTGTTAATCAGGGATATTCTCATTTCAGGAAAGGAGAATATATGACAAAAAAATTACAGATGTACCGCTGTGAAGTCTGCGGCAATTTTGTTCAGGTGTTTCTGTCAGGAGCCGGCGAACTTGTCTGCTGCGGGCAGCCGATGAAGCTTATAACTCCAAACACCACAGAAGATGCTGCTATTGAAAAACATATACCGGTTTTTACTAAAGATGAAAACGGAAAATCTATAATTCAGGTTGGTTCTACCCCTCACCCGATGGAGGATAAGCATTACATAATGTTTATTGAAACTATTTCAGCAGACGGCAACAGGGTTAAACTTAAATATCTTTATCCTGAGATGAAGCCTGAAATAGCATTGGAAGAAAATCAAACCGGCAGCGAAAAGGCACTTGCTTATTGTAATATTCACGGTTTATGGGAGGGTAAAAATGATAAATAAAAAGGTAGAGGAAATTTTAAATGCACAGATTAATAAAGAATTCTATTCCGCTTATTTATATCTTGCTATGTCTGCTCATTTTGATGAAATTGGTCTTAAAGGGTTTTCTCATTGGACAAAAGTACAGGCGCGCGAAGAAGTCGACCATGGTATGATACTTTTTGATTATATTATAGAACGCGACGGAAAAGTTGATTTAAAACAAATAGAGGCTCCGCAGTACAATTTTGGCGAACCGCTTGAAATTTTTGAACAAATTTCCCGACACGAACGCTCGGTAACCGAAAGCATTGAATGTGTTGCATCAATGAGCGAGGAAGAATGCGATATAGCAACCCGTCATTTTATCAACTGGTATATTCAGGAACAGGTTGAAGAAGAGGCAAGCGTAGATGATATTATCAAAAAAATGAAAATGTTCGGGCAGGATAAATCCATTCTTTATCACATAGATATAGAACTCGGAAAACGTGAATACTCGCAGCATAAATATTCATAAATTTCAAAAAGAGCCGGCAGGACACTTCTGCCGGTTTTTGTATTATTAATAAAAGTTAACAGGATATATATTATAAAAAGTGACATCAACGTAGTGAACAGCCGCTGTTCAGCGAAACAATTTCAAAAGCAAGTGCTGTCTGAGCGCAGCGAGTTCACTTGCTTTTGGTTGAGCTGATTACAAGCGGCTAGTGAATGGAGTTATTGTTCACTTTTTATATTATATATCCTGCTCGTCATACTGCTTAATTATTATTGCAATTTTGTAAAGAATTTGTCCGGAATCCAAAAACAGCGTATTATTATATTATTATGATTAGCGGAAAAATAGTAATTGTTGATGATGAAAAGATTGTCACCTCTGCTTTTAAAACTTTGCTTAGAGTAGAGGGATTTTCTGATGTAAATTGTTTTAATAACCCCGAAGAAGCTGTTGAGTTTTTGAAAACTAATACCCCGGATATTATTATTTCCGACTTTTTAATGCCGCAGATGAACGGGCTTGAATTTCTTACTAAAGCAAAAGAGCTTTATCCGGAAGTTAGTATGATACTCCTTACCGGTTATGCTGATAAAGAAAACGCTATTAAGGCGATTAATGAAATCGGGCTTTATAAATATATTGAAAAGCCGTGGGATAACGATGACCTTTTAATGAATATCAGAAACGGTATTGAAAGAAGTCATCTTCTGGGCGATTTAAGGGATAAAATTAAACAGCTCGAGGAAGCAAAATCCCAGCTTGAAGTTTATTCTACAAAGCTTGAAGAACTCGTTGCAGAGCGCACCAGAGATTTGCTGATTGCAAACAGCAAACTTTCGGGTATTATAAACTACTGTGCGGACGGAATTATTATTATAGATAAAAAGGGTAATATTGAACAGGCAAACCCTGCCTGTGAAAATATGACAGGATTAAGCGAGAGTGCACTTTGTAAAAAGAAATTTCAGGAAATTGCCTTTTTAACATCAAAAGGTGAAAATTCTGCAGCAAACAACCCTGACGGTGTTATTTTTGGATTAAATAAAGATTCTAAAGATGTTCTTGTAAAAGACTGCTGTATCCGAAATTTCCTTGGTGATGGAACGCTCCCTGTTGAGATTAATTTTGCTGCAATATCAACAGATGACGAAAGTGAAGAAAAGTACGTAGGTGTAATTAGAGATGTCAGCAAACATAAAGAAACTGAGCGTTTGCGTGATGATTTTATAGCAACATTGACACATGATTTGAGAACTCCGCTTCTGGCAGCAATCCAGACATTAAAGTTTTTCCTTGACGGTTCTTTAGGCCCTGTTGAGGAGAAACAGGCTGTTTTATTGTCTACAATGCTTCAAAGTAACGAGGATTTGCTCGGGCTTGTTAATGCTCTTCTGGAAGTGTACAGGTTTGAGAGCGGAAAGCTTACTCTCTGCAAGACAGTTTTCTCTGTAAAAGAGCTTGTAACACAGTGTTATGATGAACTTAAGCCTCTTGCAGATAGAAAAAATATTGATTTTAAACTTGTCTGTGAGTGCGATGACAGGACTGAAATTACTGCAGACAAGTCGGAACTTAAACGCGTAATCATAAACCTCTGCGGAAACGCTGTGAATTATACCAACAAAAACGGAACTATTGAGGTGCTTGCCAAAGTTCAGTCCGGAGATTTTATTTTTTCTGTGACCGATAACGGAAACGGGATTCCAAAAGAAGATATTCCGAATCTTTTTAACAGATTTTCACAAGGGACAAGCCGAAAGCGTTCAACAGGCACAGGTTTAGGACTTTATCTTTCAAGACAGATAATCGAAGCTCACGGCGGAAAAATCTGGCTTGACAGCAAACTTAATAAGGGCAGCGAATTCACATTTTTGTTAACTGATGTAGTAGTAAATACGGAAAGACGGGTAGTAAATGGTTAAGGTTCTTATTATAGAGGATCAGGATATGGCAAGGGTTGCGCTTTCGGTCGTTTTGAGCAAGAACCCTAATATTGAAATTCTGGACATGGCAGTTGACGGTCAGGAGGGTGTTGACAAGGCGCTTGCACTTAAACCTGATCTTGTGATTATGGATATTGGACTCCCTACAATTGACGGTATTGAAGCTACAAGGCAGATAAAAGAGGTTAATCCGGAGATTAAGGTTTTGATGTACACCTCAAGAGAGTGTGAGGATGATATTTTTGATGCGTTTCAGGCCGGTGCAGACGGGTATATTACCAAAGGGGCTACTGTTGAGCAGACCCTTTCGGCTGTTCTTGCGGTAAGCGAAGGTACAGGCTGGCTTGATCCAGCTATTGCAAAAGTAGTTTTAACAAACATCAGACGTTCAACTCCTGTTGAAGGCAGGCGCGGAGAAATAAACTACAAACTCGGCAAAAACTTATACGGACTTACCGAACGGGAAATGGATGTTCTTGCGCTTATTGTTGACGGGCTTACAAACCCGCAGATTGCAGAGCGGCTTTATATTACAATTTCAACAACCAAAACTCATGTCCACAGCATTTTGCAAAAACTTTATGTTAAAACAAGAGCAAAAGCTACAGCTATGGCAATGAAGGAAGGGCTTGTCTAGGTGGGGCGGTTTAGAAATGAGGGGCAAAGCCGGCAGTTTTTGCAGAAGTTAAGCCGGACAGGACGTTGGGTTCCGGTAATTTTTCCTGATAAAGGTTGCAGGATTGGTGGCTGTTTTAAGGCAGGACATCTGTGTATTTTGCTTCTGGTGTTTCTTTTAAGCATTGTACCGGTTCAGGCGCTTGAGATGCCTGATATTACAATGCCTTCTCTGAAAAAAGATGCAAAAGAGCGAGAGGCAGAATATATCCATAATGTTCAAAAACAAGAAGTAAAAGAAGAACATGAGCGTCGTAAGATGAACCGGAACCCGTCAGGGTTTATGACTGTTGAGGAATACGAAATGCTTTCCGCACCGAAAGATAAGACGCAGGCTGAAATTGAAATTCCGAAACTTGAAACCCCATCGGATATGAAGTATATACCTCAGCCTACTTATAAAATTGTACGCTATAACAATCCTCCGGGAAGTCCTGAAATTTCTCTTAAACGCGGCACCTTCCATAACATGCGCCAGCAAAACGCTCAAGGGATTGCCTCTCCGGATTTTCAAATACTTGTTTACCCGTCAGTTTATTACTACCCGAGCAGTGCTGCAGTTGCATGCGACCTGTTTGTAATACCGCTTGAGCAGCGTGAAACAAATTTGAATAAAATTATGAAGGCAAACGTTATGCACCGCTGGGTGGAACCGATTTTATCTACAGATAAGTCGATAAGAGATTCCTATTCATTCAGAACGCTTACGCCGGTGGACTTTTCTGCCGATGGTACAAAGCTTTTGGTAAAAGAAAAAGTCGGATATTCTGACAGAGAAGGTATCTGGCAGACAAATGCTATCGTGTATGATTTTAATACTAAAACTTCCTACAATCTTGTTGAACTGAGGGATGCGGTTGTGTATTACTGGAAAGAATACAGAAATGTTAATCTTGACGATAAACGCTGGGACTTGTATCCTCTCGGGTTTGATATAAATGAGCCTGACAGGGTTATTTCTTATGCTTACGCCTATACAGGAGATTCGCCTGTTTTTCTGGGAAGCTGGAGTATAGATAGTCACGGAGAGCAGGCAAGGCTGATTTCCTTCACAAATAAAGATGTTCAGGTCAGCATGAACGGTTTTAAGATTGTGCAGGACGGAGTTATTCCGCCGGATTTACTGAAAAACGAAGAAAAAGCAGTTAAAAAATACGAAAAATCCGAAGCAAAACGCAAAAAGGCTGAAGAAAAGGCCGAACTTAAGCAGATGGACGCCGAGTATAAGCAAAAAATTAAAGAGATGGATGAGGCGTTTAAAAAGCAGCAAAAAGATTACAAAATGCAGGATAAGCTTCAGGGGTCAACCTCACAGAATGATACCGTTGAAAAATATGATGAATTAAAAGCAAAACAGGAACAGAAAGCTGCTGCAAAAGCGGCTAAAAAACAGGCTTCGGAAGCGCGCAAAAAACAGAAAGAACTTGCACGCGAGGTTAGACGTCAGGAAAAATTAAAACAGAAACAGCAAAAAGAACTTGAAAAGCAGCAGAAAAATCAGGAAAGCTAAGATGCCTGAGAGTTTATAAGTTTTAACTTCTCGCTGTGCGAAAGCTGCTTTATTCTGTATTCTTCCTTCATGGCTTCTGATTTTGTGTCAAATTCTTTTTTGTAAACAATTTTCAAAGGTTTATGAGCGCGTGTATATTTGGCGCCTCTGCCTTCTATATGTGCCTGAAATCGTTTTTCAACATCATCTGTATAACCGCAATACAGTGCACCGCCTTCTATCAAAAGAATATAGGTATAATACTTCTTTTCCATACAGAAATTTTACAATAAAAAAGCGGCATTATAAAAGCCGCTGATTTATCCATTTTCATTTATTTCTTATTTCACATCTTTTATTAATTATACAAATGATGAGAAGCCGCCGCCGGATGAGCAGGATGCGCCTGTACTTGCACCGGAAAAGCTTCCGCAGCCGCCTGCAGAAACGCCCGAGCAGTCAGTACCTACTGTCGCAACAGCTGTTGCAAAACCTGCCATAAAGTTTGAAGTTGCAACGGTTTCTCCGTCTGCATAAGGTGTATAATTTGAAAAATCTATTGTCTGTGCAAAAGGGTTTGAGGAGCTGAATGTATCATAATTGTCGCTTTTGGCGAACCAGCTATACTGCGGCTGATAAGCTAATGAACCTGCAGTTTCTGCTGTTTCAACAGGCTTTGCATTTGCTGTGCTGTTAAGATTGTTTGTAGATTTAGTATCAATATTCATAACTGCTCCTTAATCTATTCTATCCTCTTTACACATATATAAAAAAAAATAAAAATCTCTTATTTCAGCATGCTTATTTTTCAGTTACATTTCTTAACAAAAGTATCAAAAAAAATTATTTACATGTATTCTAATATACAAAAGAAAGGATAAATGTGTATGAAAGTTAATAGTATCGGGTATAATTATTCAGTTCCGCAGTTTTCCGGAAGAAACAAAAAAAATGTAGAAGATAAAAATAAGAAAGTTCTGGTAATTAAACCTGAGCAGCTTTCTGACAATGCGAAAAAGGCTCTCAGAACTTTGCTTATCAGCGCTATGATTGCAACTCCTGCTGTTATGAATACATCATGTGATAAATGGTCTGATGTTGATGTATGGGTAAATCCTGATCCTGAAAGCTACAAAGATTATATGTATATACTTCCGCCAAGAGAAGAAAGCGGTATTAAAATGCCTGCAGATACGGTTAATGTAAAGCACAACTTTAAAGTTAACAAAAACTTAAATAATAATTTGAACACAATGCTTGACGCATTAAATATTCCGAGATTTACAGAAGGCGCGCTTCCTGTAAGTATGTCATGGTTAAAGCAGAAGGAAAACGGTGATAAAAGTTTAATAAGACTGAAGCTTAACGATGCAAACTCTGCTGAGGGCAAATACGTTTACGACGCAAGTGAATATACTGAAGGCGGCTTGCAAAATACCGGTAAGTTCACTATTTCAGATAACGGAAATGAAATAAATGCAAGTATTGATGAAAACGGTCAGACAAAAAATTATACATTTAAACTTGAAGGAAATGAAATAGCTTGCTATGACAGCGATTCAAATGCTAAAAAAGCGGTGTATTGCGAATCTGTTATTACTGATCAATACTCAAATAAAGATCACTGTGTTGTAAAAGAAAACTATGATGAAAACGGTCAGACAAACGCGCTTGATTTAATGAGCAGTTTCCGCTTATGGTCATATTCGCCTGATATTACATCTTTAGATTGATAAATTATGAACTTTTGATTGATGTCCTTTTACTCCAGTACGTGTATTCTTGAAATGTAAGAAGGATTAGGGGATCATGAAAAAGTTACTGATTTTATTTTCAATACTGATATTAAATGCAGCAGCAGTTTTTGCTTCTGACAACCTGCTGAATACTGTAATACTTGAAGGAACAGAAAACGGTTATAATATTGTTTTGCGTTCTGACAGTATTGCTGCGGTAAAAAGGGTTATTTCATCTGATGATAAATTAACACTTGATATAAAGGGATTAACTTCCTCGGACAAGCTGAGCACAATTTACAAAAACACGTCGGCCGCAAACAGTGTTATTGTTGAAAATGCAGGCAACAGCGAAGTAAAGATACATATTCAGGCAAAAGATATTGTAAAAGCTAATATTATTTTTGATACACCGGCCTCTGCCCCTGTTGTTGTGTCTGACAGTGTTTCAAAAGATGTAATAGGCTGGAGTGCATTAGCTTTCGTGGTTCTTTGTTTTATTTTTGCAAAGAGCAAAAACATTGCAGATAATCCTGAAGAAGAAATTGAGGAAGCTATCCGCAAGAACATGCGTGACAGAGAGATTGCAATGTATAAAAATTATAAGAAAGAACTGCTTACAATTCCTGATATTGACTACAAAATAAAAGATCCGCGCATGCAGGTTACAATAAGACGCGCAGATACAATAAGACATCTGCAGAGGGCAGGTAAATAGTTATGGCGATAAGGGTTCTTTTGTTACTGCTGGCACTTGTTATTATCACAAATATTATAATAATAATTTGCAGTTACCTGTTTAACGTAAATTTGTATGAAAAGCACAGGAAAGCAATTCTGAGCGGTTACGGAATACTTGCTATTTTGATAGTTGCAGTTTATGTGGTGCTGGCAATTCTGGGGATGGCATAAGGTGGATGGTTATTTAATTTTAATTTTATATGGTTTATTAATATTTTCACTTATCGTTTTCAAGTTAAGGATGCCATTTAAGAAAATCTTTTTACGCAAAAGGCAGCCACGGAGAAGAAATAAACCTGCTGAATTACCTGAAACATCAGAAAAAGAATCATTGCTGGAAAAAGAATTAAGAGAAAGGATAAAATCTATGAACAAAAGTAATCTTGCAACACCTGTTACGCTAACGCTTCTTGTAATTGTGTTTATCGTAATTTGCAATCCTATAGCGATTGTGGGAGTCGGTGAACGCGGGGTAAAAGTTACGCTCGGGCAGGTTTCTCCAAAGAGTTACACAGAAGGGGTTCATCTTATTACACCTTTTATTTCAAAGATTAAAAATATGGATGTAAAAACCCAGAAATCTTATATAGAAACTGATTTGTACACAAAAGACATTCAGCAGGCAAAAATTTCCTACGTTATTAACTATAACCTTCAGCCGCAAAACGCACATAAAATGTATCGCGAAGTAGGTACAAACTACGTTGATAATATTTTAATGCCGGTTGTTGAAGGTACTATTAAAGATGTAATCGGTAAGTGGAATGCTCAGGATCTTGTTGCAAACAGGGAAACTGCAACTATTGATATTTTGAAAAAGCTTCAAACACAGCTTGAACCGCGCTATATAAATGTTACTGGCTTCCAGATTACCGATATTAATTATTCAGGAGGATTTGAACGCGCTATTGAAAGCAAAGTAACTGCAGAGCAGGAAGCTCTGAAAGCCAAAAACAGAACTGTTCAAATTCAAGAAGAAGCAAAACAAAAAATTATTTCGGCAGAAGCTGAAGCAAAATCCATGGCAATTAGAGCCAACGCATTAAGCCAGAACAAAGCTCTTGTGGAATATGAAGCAGTTCAGAAATGGGACGGAAAACTTCCACAGTATATGATGGGAAATTCCATTCCTTTCATAAACATGACACCGGCATCAAGAAGAAAATAAAATATATTTAACCTTAAATAATCCTTAATCATCCGCTTCATTTTGAGGCGGATTTTTTTAGGCAGTTATATTTGAGCGAAATATTTATCAATAATTAATGAAATCTGTTTTGCTGATGTTCCGTCGCCGTATGGGTTTGAAGCTTTAAGCCTTGTGTTTTCACGGGTGTCTGAAAGAGTTTTTTCGCTCAAAGAAACAATTTTATCGTAATCCGCGCCAACCAGCACTGAAACCCCTGCATCAATTCCTTCCTGCCGCTCGGTTTCGTATCTCATAACAAGTGTCGGACAGCCGAAAGACGGTGCTTCCTCCTGTATTCCGCCTGAATCAGTCAGGATTAATTTAGCATTTTTCATTAAATATACCAGATAAGGATAATCCAGCGGCTGTAAAAGCTTTATATTTTCATAAGAGCCGAGGCGCTCATGAATTTTGTTTTTAACATTCGGGTTCGGATGAACAGGAATTATAAATGTGTGGTCAGAATACTTTTCGGCAAGATACTTTATTGCGTCAATAATTCTGTCAATTCTTTCTCCGTGGTTTTCCCTGCGGTGTGCTGTTATCAAGACTACTCTGTCATTTATTTTTATACCTTGATTTTGATAAAATTCTGCAGCCTCTTTCATTGTAGCTTCAGATAAGCAGAAAAGTGCATCGATTACTGTGTTTCCGACAACATGAATTTTGTTATCTAAAATATTTTCTTTTAAAAGGGCCTGCCTGTTTTTCTCCGTAGGTGCAAAATGTAGTTCTGCGACACGCGAGGTCATCTGGCGCATGACTTCTTCCGGAAAAGGTTCGTAAATGTCATACGAGCGAAGCCCCGCTTCCACATGAAATACCGGAATTTTATTGTAAAAACTTGCTAACGCTCCGCAAAGAACTGTCATTGTATCGCCCTGCACTATGGTTGCATCTATTTTGAGTTCTGAAAATACCCCGTCCAGAGCACTTAAAATTCTTGTCTGAACCCCAAGAAGCGACTGATTCGGCTTCATTACGTCAAGGTTTATGTCTGCACTTAAGCCAAAATATGAAAGCGTCTGGTTTGAAAGTTCTTTTTGCTGCTCTGTATTGCAAATAATAACATTGAATTTATCCGGATGCTTTTTTAGTTCCAGAATAACCGGTGCTAGTTTTATAACCTCAGGTCTTGTGCCGAACACAAATAATATATTTTTTCTTTCCATAACCTGAATTTTAATATAAAAACTTTTATGGTGCAATTAAAATTGCTTATTATATTATGGCGTACCGGGGGATAAAATTTGTTAATAATATTTTATAATTATCGGTAAAGGAGAAAATTATGCTTGAACTTTTCTACTCGCCAACCTGTCCTTACTGCAGGAAAGTGCTTTCATTTTTTGAATCAAACAATATTGAATTCACACCGAAGGATGTTACGGACGCTAGTAATTATGATGCTCTTATGAAACTTGGCGGAATGGCGCAGGTGCCGTTTCTTGTAGATACTGACAGGAACATGCACATGTATGAATCCGATGTAATAATAGATTACGCAAAAAATCTAAAATAAAAGAGGAATTATGTTTTATAACTACTACAGCAAATCGAATGATGCCGAATATAATGAATGTACCGCAAGAGGGGCGTGTTCTATCTCACCGAATATTTCTTCCCTGCAGGAAGTTTTGCTTATATTTATAAAGCAGCTTGCCTTTTACGCCATAAAACTTCGAGAGTTTAACGAGAGTGACACGTCCGATATTGAATATGCCGTAATCACAGGATTGTCAACGCTTGTTACCACTACAGATTACAGCGACAGGTTGCTGATGAATATTGTAAGGAGACTTTTTGATACTCTAAATGATGCAAAAACTCTTTATCACAATATATGTGCTGAAAAAAATATTTCCTGTGAAGATCTTGCATTTGAACTAAAAATAGACAGCTCTACAAATCTTTCGGGTATAATTTCTCAGGGTGAAAAAGTCTTTCTTGAAAAATATAAAAAAATGTCTGCCGCTCAGAAAAATCTTTCGGAAATATTGTTATTTGTTTTAAAAAGTATGTGCCTTAATATCCTTATGTTAAAAGATTTAGGGGTAGACACTGAAAAATCAGTTAATAATGTTTTATCGGGACTGAATACACTCAACAATAAAAAAGTTCAGATGCAAACAATAAGAGAAGAAATAGAAAAGCTTGCTGAGGCTGATAACCGTCTGCTTGGCGAAATTAATAGGGCTCAGATAAATGTATACGGCGCGCTCACTGAAGCCGAAGTTTCGCATTCTACCTCTGCAGGCAAGGCAATTCTCGTATCAGGCGGGAGTCTGGACAATCTGTATGATTTGCTTGAAAAAGCCAGAAATGAAAATATTGATGTCTATACTCACGGAGATTTGCTTATCGCACACGCTTTTTCATCTTTTAAGAAATTTGAACATCTAAAAGGACACTTTGGCGACTGTATGGAAAATTGCATACTTGATTTTGCGACGTTTCCGGGTGCTATTTTATTAACAAAAAATTTCTCTCAAAATCTTGAATTCCTGTATAGAGGACGGCTTTTTACAACTGCACAAATTCAGCCCCGCGGGGTTGTCAGGATAGAAAATGACAACTTTGCACCTGTTATTGAGTCTGCAAAATCTGCAAAAGGATTTGCTAAAGGACAGTCAAAACAACCGGAAATCGTAGGGTTTAATCCTGAGTTTCTTGAGAAAAAACTTGATAACATAGCGGAAAGATTTAACAACGGCGACATTCAGTATTTATTTATAATAGGAGTTGCCACGTTTAGTTATGTTAATCAGGAATACTTTAAGACACTTTTAAAATCACTGCCGAAAAATTCTTATGTAATTAGTTTTTCCTACACGACAGATATTCCGGATATGCTGCATTTAAATCTTGTGAACAATCTGCCGCTTATTTACAGTGTTTCAGAAAAATTGTTTGAAAAGATTCCACTAAATTCGGACAGAATTGCATTCTTTCTGACAAGATGCGAGGTTAGCTCTATTTCAAATATGATAGGTCTAAAGCTGGGCGGCGCAAAAAATATTTTCCTTACAAAATGCCCGCCAAATTCTATGAATCCTTCTGTGTTGAAAACGCTTGAAGAAGATTATTCAATAATATTAACAACCGATGCAGCAAGCGATTTGAAAAGAATTATCAAAAACTAAAAAGAAACACCCGCCTGAATAAAAAACGGGTGTTTCTAATATTATTAATTTTGAAATTAATATCTGTAATGAGCAAAAGCTTTGTTAGCTTCAGCCATTTTGTGGGTATCCTCGCGTTTTTTGCAAGCTGAACCCGAACCGTTAGAAGCGTCAATCAATTCATTTGTTAATTTGTCAATGAACGATTTGCCGCCGCGTTTTTTCGCAGCTTCAATAATCCATGAAGAAGCAAGAGCAAAGCCTCTGTCAGCTTTAACTTCAATCGGCACCTGATAAGTTGAGCCGCCGATACGTCTTGCTTTAACTTCAAGTAATGGAGTTGCGTTAGTTAAAGCTTTCTGGAAGATTTCCATCGCCTTTTCATTAGTTCTTTCTTCTATTCTCTGCATTGTTGCGTAGAAGATTTTTTCAGCCAATGATTTTTTACCGCGTCTCATAATACGGTTAATAAATTTTGATATATCAACACTGTTGTATACCGGATCTGCTAAAGGTACTCTTTTTGCTGGTTTTGAACGTCTGGACATTATTTCTTACCTCCTTTAGCATTTTTCTTAGCACCGTATTTTGATCTGCTCTGAGCTCTGTTAGCAACGCCTGCAGTATCAAGAGTGCCTCTTACGATGTGGTAACGAACACCCGGAAGGTCTTTAACCCTGCCGCCTCTTATGAGAACAACGCTGTGTTCCTGAAGGTTGTGACCGATACCCGGAATATATGAAGTAACTTCAAATCCGTTAGTTAAACGAACCCTTGCAACTTTTCTCAAAGCTGAATTAGGTTTTTTCGGGGTTGTTGTGTAAACCCTTGTGCAAACTCCGCGTCTTTGAGGGCATTCCATCAAAGCAGGAGATTTTGTTTTGTCAATAAGCTTTTTACGTTCCTGACGAACAAGCTGATTAATTGTAGGCATTTTTTTCTCCTTTATTAAGTAACATCTTTCATGAAGATTGAACCTGAAACCCTTACGCATTCCGGTTCAACGAGCCAATCATTCAAGAAAGCGTTCTACCGCAATCTGATCCGGCTCTGCTTCACTGGCCCGCCGTAATTTCAGCACGATAAGTTACGGCATAGCGTAATATTATTAAACTACCGGCAAAGAGCAATGTCAACCTCCTGTATCTGTTATTGTATCAAAATTTTACCGGATAATCATTGCTAATTTTCCAGCCGTCATATATTATCAATGCTGGGCAGTATCGGCGATTCGAATTCTGGCTTCTTCCGCATCCGAATGTTGAATTATTTATCATATCATTTCTGCCGGAATAGTTTCATAACGAACCTAACAAAGCTTAAATCCGCCGTTCTTTTTAATATGCTCGACAAGCCCGCCGTCCTCAAGAAGCTTAATCATAACAGGCGGAAGCGGCTCTATAGGGATTATTGCACCGTTAGTTAAGTCAGTAAGCACACCTTTTTCAACATCAAGTTCAAGTTCATCTCCTGCGTTAATTCCGTCTGTATCGCATTCAATAGCGAGAAGTCCTATGTTGATTGCATTTCTGTAAAAAATTCTGGCAAAAGATTTGGCTATAACCGCCCCGACGCCGGCAATTTTTATAATCTGAGGTGCATGTTCTCTTGAAGAGCCAAGTCCGAAGTTATTTCCGGCTACAACAAAGTCACCCTTTTCCATTTTTGAGGCAAATTCAGGATCCGCATCCTCAAGCACATGTTTTGCAAACTCCGGCAGGTTTGAGCGCAGGTGGAACAATCTGCCCGGTGCAATGTGATCTGTTGAAATATTATCTCCGAATTTGAATGCTTTTCCTTTCATAAAAATCCTCTTTTCTATCTATTTTCTATTCTTATAATACAACAAATAAGAAATTCATGATACAATAAAGTAAAAAAGAGGTAAATATGTATTTTAGCAGAAAATGTAAAGTAACGTTTATATGCCACGGGGCAACAATATATTCTGATGAATTCAGATTTTCGGATGTAGACAATTATCCGCCGATAACAGAAGCCGGCTATGAAGAAATGACTAAAATTTGTGATTATTTAAAGCAGCGTGCTGTAAAAAATGACAAAATTTATTCTTCACCTGCAACAAGGGCTTTGCAGTCGGCAAAAATGGTTTCGAAAGTTTACGGAAAAAAAGATTTTGAAATTCTTGAAGATTTGAAGCCGAGAAAGTGCGGGAGCTTTAACGGGCTTACATTTGAACAGGTTGAAATTAAGTATCCGGATTTACTAAATCAGCTTATCAATGAACCGGACAAGCGTACCCCTGAGGATGCAGAATCTATTAGTGAATTTATAACAAGAGTAGGAAAAACTCTGGATAGTGTTGTAGATGCCAATATCGGCAACAGGATTATAATAGTGACCCATCCTGATGTAATAAAAGCAGCAATCTGTGATGCTTTAAATATTCCGCATTCGGAACTCCAGCACATCTATATTAAAACAGGCAGCGCAACCCAGATTAGCTATTACGAAAGCTGGAAAAGCCTTGTGTATTGCGATTATACTCCGCTGTAGTTTAGTTATCGCAGACAATAATTAGATTATATTATCCAGAGTAAAAGAAAATTTGACCTGTAACTGCATTCGCTAGCCGCTGTAATCGGTTCAACCAGTAGCAAGTGAACTCGCTAACGCTCAGACAGCACTTGCTTTTGAAGTTGTTTCACCGAACAGCGGCTGCTTATTCCGTTGAGGTCGCATTTTTTTTACTCTGGATAATTTTTAGTTTAAGCTGAATTACCTGTAATTTGCCATTATTAAGCTGAAATCAGTTTTTTGCACTCTTCAATTAAAAACGCCTTTCCGGGTTTTATTTCGATAAAATCCCATGGAAGTTCCTTTTCGTAGCCATAAGTTTCAAGAGCATAAGTGTCTGTGTTTATTTTGTATTTTTTAGCTGCTGAGCGGAACGCACCGAGTTTTCCTCCCAGCCTGTAAGTCTCTATGAGGAAATCAGTGAGCGAACTATCCCCGCGTGAAAGAACAGCCTGCCAGTAATCCCACTTTGCGCTGGAAAACGAAGCTTTAACTCCGATTTTGTGAAGTTCCTTTTTTAAATAACGCTCTTTTTCTTCGAGTGCTTTTGTGCTTTCTCTGCCAATCCACTGAAAAGGGGTGTTTGCTTTGGGCACAAATGTCGAAAACCCGAAAGATATATCAAAGTGCTTGTATTTATTTTTAATTTTTTTAGCAAGTATAATCATTTCATCAATATCATTCTGAGTTTCAGTCGGAAGCCCCAGCATACCGTAGAATTTGAAGCCTTTTAGTCCTTCATTTGCCGCAGTTTCAACAGCCTGCATAATCTGCTCTTCTGTCAGGTTTTTGTTAATAACTTTTCTCAACCGCTCGCTTCCTGCCTCAATTGCCAGCGTAATATTCTTCTGACCTGCCGCAATAAGCGTCCTTAAGATTTCCGGCTTGATAGAATCGGTTCTCAAAGACGATACACTCATTTCGATTTTTTGACCGCTTTGAATTTTTTTATATATGTAATTGCAAATTTGCTCAAACTGCGGGTGCGCACTGAGCTGTGCTCCGAGAAGCGCAATTTTATTTGTATGTTTTAAACCTTCATCAATCGCATCAATAACATCCTGATAGGGCATAAACCTGAGCGGAAGGTTAAGATACGACGCAAGGCAAAAGCCGCAACGGTTTGCGCAGCCTCTTGTAACTTCTATAATAAAGGTATGCGGGAAAAACGCATTAGCACTCAATATCGGAGTATAAATACATTCTTCAAGTCTTTTGGTAAGTTTTTTCACCAGTGTCTGTTTTAATGACGGAACATAAATTCCGTCAAGTTTTGAAAGTTCCTCTAAAATATATGCTTTACCTCTATTTTTATTGGATTTACAAATATCAACCACACTCAAATTAACATCTTCACCATCGCCTATTATAATAAAATCGAAAAATTCCCTGTAAGGTTCAGGATTTGCCGAAACAACAGGCCCGCCTGCAAAAATAAGCGGATGATTTGAAGTTCGCTCGGATGATTTTAACGGAATAGAGTATTTTTCAAGCATTGAAAATATTGTCAGGAAATCCATATCAAATGAAAACGAAAACCCGATTAACTCAATCTCATCGGCTCTCAACTCTGTTTTTTGTGTGTCCGAACAAATACGCTCAATGTTAATATCTTCGCGCTCATCAATAGACTTAAACATCCACAGGTAGCCTAGAGAGGATAAAGAAAAGGCTTCACATCCCGGAAAAGCCATCCACATGTTAAATCCGGAATTTTTATTTTTATTTGGAGTATATAAAAATATCTCATTGCTGTTCATCAATCTGCCCTGCTGCTTTTTCATTAATCGGCGCAAGATAAAGCTCGTCAACTAAAACACAGATAGTTGCGGCAATAGCCGGAGAAAGTATTACGCCCCAGAAGCCTAAAAACTGTTCAGCCAGAAATAAAGCTAAGAAAATCATAAGCGGATGAAGCTGCATGAATTTTCCGAACAAAATCGGGCGGACAATATAGTTTGAAAGCTGTTGAACAAGCAAAAATCCAGCGATAATAAGAATTATTTTAACAAGACCTAAAGGATATGCAACAAGAAGAATTATGCCGACGGCAATCGTAGGCCCGAGTATAGGTATAATATCAAGAATACCGGTGATAAGCCCCAGCAAAAGCGCGTAATCCACGCCCAAAACCATTAAAACTACCATCATCATAATGCCGACCGACGCCATTGAAATGATTTGCGCTCTGACATATCCTCCGACTTTTGTACTTATAGTTGAAACAATTGATGATGCCTTATCTTTCATATCCGGCGGGAAAAATTCAAGGAATTTCTTCTTCAGGTAATCCTTATCTACAAGAAGATAGTATATAATCATCGTAAGTGCCACTACAATTATTGCAACCTGAAAAATTCCCATTGTAATAGTCCACGACTGGCTTACTATGTTCTGTGCAACATTCTGGCTGGAATCGAATATATTATTGAAAGTGACAAGATCAGACAGTTTATACCCGAAAATGCTTAAAGACATAAAGTAATTAGCTGCAGCCGTAAGTTTTTGCGGCAAAAACATGATAAATGTGCTTATTTCTTTATATGCAATCAACAGTATAGGAAGAAGCAGGGCAAAAATTACGGCAACCGCCACTGTTACTGCAATTCCGGCTGCTGCATTTCGTGTAAACTTCTTGTTCTGAAGCTTTATAACATAAGGGTTAAGCGCACAGGCTATTACGTATGCAGCAAAGAAAAGAAGTATTATACCCGTAATCTTTGGCATCATGAATAAAAGAAATATAACAAGAATTAGAAATATAATTTTTTTCCCTGTAAAATATTCTTTAAGCATCTTTACTCTCCTTAGCCTGTTGAGCTTTTTTATATACCCCGTTTTATATTAAACAAAAAATACAAAACATGCAATTATCCTGCTGTTTCAGATAATTATTAAGAAATATTACACAAATTTTAAAATTAAGCAATTATTAAGATGATATATACTTTATATATTTAAGAGTAAAAAACACGAAGGACGAGACATGGGTTTCTTAACCGGCGCATTTCTAAAAATGTATACTACACGAATGCGGATTCAGCTCCAACACCAGCTGACCCGCGTTACGATGCGTCAAAACCGTATCACCAAACAAATAGGTGATATGGAGAAGAAACTTACCCAGTGGAAGCAGGCTGCCACCAGCGGTATTGGCGCCAGCACACAGATGGAGATTGCAAAGAAAATGACTAGTATCTTCCAAGGTGTTGATAAGAATGATACAAATGCTATGACTAATGCTAATATTCAATATCAGCAAGTCGCAGCTATGGCTCAGATGAATGCACAGTTGTTGAAAACTCAGGCGGAGCAGTATTTCGATATGATGAGCGAGCAGCAGCTTGAACCGTTGAAAAACATGGAAGAGCAGCTGGCTATGGAGAAAGCAAACCTCGAATCCAGAATCAAGCTTATCGAGGGTCAGGAACAGGCTGCCAGAGAAATGGAAAAATCAAGCCAGAAAGATTTCGTTCCGGAATACACCGGAGGCGGAGGTTAATCCTCAATACAGATTTAAAAAAGGTTCGGTCACCGCCGAACCTTTTTTATTTGTCTAATTCCAATCATCAATAACTATTGCGCCTGCAGGGCAATTTAACGCTGCATCAATGCAGGAAGTTTCGTTTCCGCAAACCTTATTCTGGTCTGCAATCGCAAATTTGCCGTATAAGTCAAAAACTTCGGGGCTTATCTTGGCGCAGGCGCCGCAGCCTTTGCATCTTGTAGAAATACTTACAAACATATTATAAGTATTTACTACTATTACAATAAAACATCCTGCTTTTTATTTAATACAGCCTACTCATCGTGTGAAATAATCTGAGCACCCTGCTTTTCAACAGGAAGCGTCAATATTTCCGCCTTTACATTCAAGTCGTTCCAGGTTTCACGGACAATAGACTTAATCCTGTCGAGATTATTCTTCTCAGAAACAATCAAAATGGAAGGCCCAGCACCGCTTAACACACACCCAAGAACATTCTCTTCATGCTTAAGGTTTTCAATAATCTTCTCAAGCCCGGGCACAAGCTTCATTCTGTAAGGCTGATGTAATTTATCTTTCAAAGCAAGCCTCATCAGCGCAGAATCTTTTGTATGCACAGCCTGAATAAACATGCCCATCCTCTGCGCATTATAAACTGCATCCTGCATAGGAACTTCTTTAGGCAGGACAGAGCGGGAAATATCAGTAGCAAGTTCATACTCGGGAATACAAACAGTTAAAGACCACTCTTCCGGCCAGTCAATTTTTCTGTAAACTATGCTGCCGTCATCTTCGCTTGAAGTTAGTGTCAACCCGCCGACAATTGCAGGAGTAACGTTATCAGGATGCCCTTCAACTTCTGTCGCAATTGAAAGAAGTGCCGCTTCATCCGCAGGGCGTCCGAGAAGTTCGTTTGCAGCAAGCAGACCTCCTACAATTACCGATGCACTGCTCCCTAACCCCCTTGCAACGGGTATCTGAGAATGAATATTTATCTTTAATTCACTCGGTGTCTGGCCTATAGAGTTATAAAGAAGTTCTACAGCCTTATAAATAATGCTGTTTTCATCCATCGGAACATGCTCCAGAGAAAATTCATCGGCTGCATTCTCGTCAGCGATAACGTTAATTTCAATTCCTGTGCCCGGAAGCACTGTTTCTTCAATTGTTATAGTATTATAAATCGGCAGAGCAAGCCCCATGCAGTCAAATCCAGGGCCTAAATTGGCAGTAGTTGCCGGTACTTTTACACTAACTTTCATATCTTCCTCATCAAATACGGCGTCTATGCAGAGCTCAAGCGGCTTTACACAGTTCACCTGATTACTACAATAGTATAACACAAACATAAAAATGCTGCTAATATTGCAATATATAACAAATTTGTAGCACGCCAAAAGGCCCGCTATAATTGATAATATGTATAAATTATACCCTTACTTTACAAACGACGGCTCTGTAGGTTTGTTTTCTCCAGCAGACGATGACATATACCATTCAACATACGGCGCGCTGACTGAAGCTTACGAAAAATTTATTCTGCCCGCGGAATTTGAAAAATTTTTTCAAAAAAATTCTGAAATAAAAATTCTGGACATCTGTTTTGGAATCGGATACAACACAAAAAGTTTTTTAAATTTTTTATATAGCGCGCAGATAGGTACTGATAACACTAGTATTAAAATTAGTAACGCTGCGATACATACCGATAACATTTTAAGTAAAAGATCTGCATGGATAACTTCTAATTATAAAAATTTAAAAATTTACATTAAGGCTATCGACACTGATAAAATTCTTGCCGGACTTTCTCCGTTTGTAATCTGCAATAAAAAATTACCTCTAAATTACAAACTGCCGTTTAAAAATGAAAAGATAGAAAAACTTCTGAATAAACCATCAAAAAACAAAATTAAATTTTATGAAGAAATAAATTTTATTCTGCTGGAAAAAATTGCCCGAAATAACCCTGAAATTTTTGAAAATCCAGAAATTTTTGATATATTGACCTCAAAAAAATACCGGCAGTATTTTAATAAATTATACGCCCTTTTACCGGATTTTTATAAATCAGGAGAAGGGTTATATACCCCTGTATGCCGTTTAAACGCCTTCTTACATAATATATATTATCGGTATGTATCAACAAGCTATAAAAAGGCTTCTAAATGGCTTAAAGTGAACGATTTTATTTTTGACTTAAAAATTGAGGACGCGCGAAAAATTTTGCTTTCTGATGACAACACGTATGATTTTGTTTTTCTTGATGCTTTTACGCCTGCAAAGTGTCCGTGCCTCTGGACAGTAGATTTTTTCAAACTGCTTTTTGAACTCCTAAATCCTGACGGAATGATTTTGACTTACTCAAATTCAGCGTCTGTCAGGAACGCATTTTTGCACGCGGGCTTTTATGTCGGGAAAATTTATACGGAATCCTCCGGCAAATTCACAGGTACAGTTGCGGTTAAAAATAAATCGCTTATAAAATATGAACTCTCAGAATACGATTTAAGCCTCCTGAAAACAAAAGCCGGTATATTTTACCGTGACGAAAATTTAAGCGGGCTTAATGAGGCGATTATCGAGCGCCACAAAATTGAGGTTCAAAATTCAAATCTCATATCAAGTTCACAATTTATAAAAGAATGGAAAAAACATAATTAAAAAAATAGTGGCAGCGAAACAGCGGTGAGTACAAAAAGTTAAGCTAAAGTCTTAATGGATTAGCCTGTTCAGGAGAAAATAAAATAATACTTAAGGTTTTGTTATTTATATATTAAATAATTCCTCAATCATGTTATCGGTATATAACTATGCGTTATATAATTTTAATCCGGATTATTTTGGGGAATTTTTCGTAATTCTATTTCGTAGCCAAAAATTTTTGCAAAAAACTCTGCATCATCAAATCGGAGAGTTCCGAGGCGCATTTTGTGCGACAGACCGTCCGGTGTAAACTTCTTTGAACCCTTTTGAGTTGCTATCTGCGCAAGTTCCTTCAAGGTTATCCCCTCTTTTGCAAGTAATATTTTTACAAATTCACGTGCTGTCATATCTTCTCCAAGAGTTATTTTACAAATTATTGAGCATATAGACAATTTTATGATGATGAGTTATAATAAATGATATATGTATCTTAAATAAGATTTATAAATCACTAATATTGTATAATTTCTTAACATAAGGAGGAATAATGAACAAAGCTTTCACTCTGGCAGAGGTATTGATTACGCTTGGGATTATAGGGATAGTTGCTGCGATGACAATGCCGTCGCTTGTCGGAAAATACAGGCAAAAAACGGTTGAAACCCGTTTAGAAAAATTTTATTCTGTCGCCAATCAGGCAATAAAATTATCGGAACTTAAAAACGGGCCAAAAGAATACTGGTCTTTCTGCACAGGCGGTGCACCGGCAGATGACAGCCCAACAATTGACTGTGAAACATGGTATAATACATATTTAAAAGATTATTTAAAAACTGTGCGGGTAGAACATTTTGATGACATGTATCATAACACAGCCGCCTATTTTGCAGACGGAAGTGTTATGGTAATTAAATCCGGCTATGACATCTTTTTTTACCCGTTCGGAAAGAATTTTGACAAAGAAGAATTCTTTAGAGTTAGTGGTGAAGGGGCAATTTCACGCCCCGGCGCCGGCACAAAGTTTTTTGCTTTCAGTTTCAGACCAAACAGGAATAATATTATCTCGACAGCTCATGAAGGAAAAGGAATTGAGCCATACAGAGGGCTTATCTGCAAGACAGAAACGGCTGAGGATGGGACAAAAAAAACTGTATGCAACGGTTTGACACGGGACGATCTGCTTAATAACTCAAGTTACGGATGTAATAAAACATCACCTTATAAAGGTTATTGTACAGCTTTAATTCAAGAAAACGGCTGGAAAATTCCGGATGATTATCCATTTAAGTTTTAATACTTAACATACAATTTTCCAGCCGTTCATCCTGCACAATAACCCGAGTTTTTGCACGAAAATCTACGGCAGGTAAAAAGCCGGACTTCGTCCGGTGGAAAATTCCGGTTGATTATCCGTTTAGGTTTTAATACTTAACATACAATTTTCTAGCCGTTCATCCTGCACAATAACCCGAGTTTTTGCACGAAAATCTACGGCAGGTAAAAAGCCGGACTTCGTCCGGTGGAAAATTCCGGTTGATTATCCGTTTAGGTTTTAATATTATTTAACCTTTTTGCTTTATCTCAGGTTAAGAATATAATTAAAAACATGAATAACTATGATGTAGTCGTAATTGGCGGGGGTACCGCAGGCTGTGCGGCAGCCTATACAGCCGGAAAACTCGGACTGAAAACTCTTTTAATAGAACGAAAAATTCATCTCGGCGGAACCATAACCTCCGGCCTTGTAATTCCTGTAATGAAATCAGGAAACAACCAGATTAACACAGAATTTAGAGACGCTCTAACCGCTGAACTCAAGTCGCTCGGCGGGCAGACAACATTTCAGGACAATTCCGGATGGTTTAATCCGGAGCTAGCTAAGATTGCGCTGGATAACCTTATGCGAAAAGCCAATGTGGAAGTCTTTTTTGATACCCATATTATAAGTGTAAAGCTTGAGGACAGAGAAATTAAGCGTATAAAAATTTCTAAAGAAATTTTATCAGTATCTACCGACGAGTTAGATATGGAGAAAAAGCATTTATCAGTATCTATCGGAGCGAGATACTTTATTGATGCAACAGGAAATTGTGAAATCGGAAAAATTGCAAACTGCAGATTTCTTGAAAAAGATAAGGAATTTCAGCCTGTAACTCTGCGTTTTATGATGGGCGGTGTAGACTTAAAAAAGTTTTCAAAATGGCTTGTTGAGTTTGATAAGGACAGAAATGTTACAACCTGTGAGGATTATGATGGCATAATTCATCTTTCTACGGCATACACGTGGGATAAGGATAAAAATTGGGCGCTTAAACCCTTATTTGATGACGCTGTTAAAAACAAGATACTCAAACGCTATGATACAAACTATTTTCAGATATTTACAGTGCCGGGAATGCCTGATACAGTAGCGTTTAACTGTCCTCGTGTCATTGACTATAACAATTCTCTGGAGGTAAAAAGTATCTCTAAAGCCTTGCAGCTTGCACGTCAGAATATATACAGGTACTTAATATTCTGCCGCAAATACTTCCCCGGATTTGAAAACGCTTATATCTCAAATATCGCGGATATGCTTGGCGTAAGGGTTTCCAGACGTATTAGAGGCAAATATATTTACACAATTGACGATTTAAGAAGCGGTAAGAAATTTGACCATCCTGTTGTAATATCAAACTATCCCGTAGACGTTCACTCAAACAAAAAGAACGGCTCTACCCTTAAAAAATACAACGATTATCAACTTCCTGTTGAAGCATTAATGTCAGCAGACATTGATAATTTGTTTGTTGCAGGAAGATGTTTGTCAGCCGACTTTATGGCTCAGGGAGCGCTAAGAGTTCAGGCTAGCTGCTTTTCTATGGGAGAAGGCGTTGCCAAATATATCAGGACTTTAATTTTGAAATAAGTATCTGCGTTGCATTCAGGAGGGGATCAATTGTTGTTGAAAACGGCGGAGCGTATGTAATATCGTTTTTATCAAAATCTTGAACAGTAAGCTTTCCGAGGAGCGCCGAGGCAATTGTATTAATACGCTTATCAACATCGCCGGAGCCTATCCCCTGAGCGCCGAGGAGTCTTCCAGACTGTTTATCCGCAACCACTTTCAGCGTAATATTATTTGCATCAGGCATATAACCTACTTTGTCATTTTTGGTAACCGTTGCACTTATTGCATCATAACCGAATTCACGGGCTTTTTCTTCGGTAATGCCGGTCATAGACATTGTGAGCCCGAGGCACCTTGTCACTGCTGACCCCAGAACCCCTTCAAAAATATCTTCCACCCCGCAGGCATTCATAGCGGCACAACGGCCTTCTTTGTTTGCAGTTGAACCCAGAGGTATCCAGACTGGAGTATTATTTATGAGAAGATTCTCCTCTACACAATCTCCACAGGCATAAATATCCGGAATATTTGTTTCCATTTTTTTATTGACTTTAATAGCGCCTGTAATGCCGGTTTCAATTCCTGCATCTTCTGCCAGTTCTGTATTCGGTCTTACTCCGGCGCAAATACAGACAATATCAGCGTCAATGGTTCTTCCTTTATCAGTTTTAACAAGATTTACTCCGTTGTTATCTCCTGAAAATTCACTCACCATCTCTGATGTAAGTATATCGAACTTTCTGTCACTAATTGACAGAAGCTGTGTTTTAATAAGTTCTGACATTTCGCTGTCAAAAAGGCTCATTATGTAAGGACTTCTTTCAATCAGTGTTGTATAAACTTCCTGCCGCACAAAAGCTTCAAGCATTTCAATTCCAATGTATCCGCCGCCGATTACAACCGCATTTGAAGAGGTTTCGACTTTTTTCCTGATAGTAATAGCGTCCTCAATAGTTCTTACAGTAAAAACGTTATTCAATTCGACATTTTTAATTTTAGGGATAAATGGGCTTGCTCCGGTTGCAATTATAAGTTTGTCATAATCAACAAGAAAGGCGTGACCTTCTTTTTTGGCTTCTACAAGAACCTGCTTTGAAAAAGTAATAATTCTTGTAACTTTGTGTTCAAGATGTACAAAAATATTATTCTTAGCAAAATCTTCCGGACTCCTCACCAGAAGCATTCTGTAGTCCTCGAAATTTCCCTCAATATAATAAGGGATACCGCATGCGGAGTATGAGACATGAGTATCATCGGTATAGATGTTTATTTCAGCATCCGGCAAAAGCCGTCTTGCTTTTGCTGCAGCTTTTGCGCCCGCTGCAACTCCTCCTATAATTACAATTTTCATAGCAGTATCATATTAACCGCTATTTCGAAAGTTTTGCATTGTCCTTCCGGCTAATTCAGGCCGGACACGGCTAGAAAAGTTTCTTTCATAAATTCGCAGTAGCTGTCAACATCATCTTTGACATCATCTGCCTTATTTATCAGTTCTTTTAATTCAACAATTATTCTTTCTCTTTTCAATTCTTCGTACATGATACACACACTCCAATACCTTATATTCTCTAGGACGGCAGGCATGGATATTAACTTTAACATTTGAAACATCATTGTTACAAAGATTAATGTTTCTGATATAATAATTTTATTAGAATTAGGGAGAGAAAAATGACTACACAAATTATTGAAGCAAAGAACGGCAGAATTACGGAGCAGATGGAATATATCGCAAAAAAAGAAGGGGTAACACCAGAATTTGTGCGTGAAAATGTTGCCTCGGGGCGTATTGCTATTCTTAAAAATAACAGGCGGGATGACGTTATTCCAACAGCTGTAGGCGAAGGTATGACCGTTAAAATTAACGCAAATATTGGGACATCAATGGAGCGCTCTAATGTTCAGCAGGAACTGGAGAAAGTCCGAATTATAGAAGCTACCGGCGCTGATGTTTTAATGGATTTATCTACAGGTTCCGATATTGACGGAACAAGAAAGCAAATTATCGCCGCAACTAAACTTCCGATAGGTACGGTTCCTATGTATCAGGCCGGAAAAGAAGCTCTTGATGAATATAAAGATATTTCAAAACTTTCTAAAGACAAATTATTTTCTGACATAGAAAAACAATGCAAAGACGGGATTGACTTTATTACAGTACACTGCGGGGTTACAAAATTTGTAGTTGACCAGCTTGAAAAACAGGGCAGAGTAATGGATATAGTATCCCGCGGCGGCTCAATGCTTGCCTCCTGGATTAAGGCAACCGGCAGAGAAAACCCGCTTTATGAATATTACGATGAACTTCTTGAAATTGCACGCGAATACGATTGCACCTTATCTCTTGGCGACGGTTTAAGACCGGGGTGCATTGCTGACGCAGGAGACAGAGGTCAGGTTGCGGAAACACTTGTTCTCGGAGAACTTGTAAAACGGGCAAGAGAAGCAGGCGTTCAAACAATGGTTGAAGGGCCGGGGCATGTTCCGCTTGATAAAATTCCGGCAATGATTGAGACCATAAAAGTTCTTACAGACTATGCTCCGCTGTATGTTCTCGGGCCGCTCGTAACTGATATTGCACCGGGGTATGACCATATAACTTCCGCAATCGGTGGAACGCTTGCTGCTATGCACGGGGCTGATTTCTTATGTTATGTTACTCCTGCTGAGCATATAGGGCTTCCGGACGCCGGACAGGTTAGGGAAGGTATTATTGCAAGCAGAATTGCAGCCCACTCGGCAGATCTTGCAAGAGGAAATAAAAAAGCTTACCAGATGGATCTTGATATGGCGGTTGCACGCAAAAAGCTTGACTGGAATGCTCAAAGAGCTGCTGCTATTGACAAATGCAAGCTTGAAGATATTGATAACGGAGAACCTTGCACTATGTGCGGCAAGTATTGCAGTGTAAAAATCTTTAAAGAATATTTTAACGAGTGTAAATAAAATAGCAAAAAAAAATCTTTACCGGTATTATATGCAGGTAAAGATTTTAATAAGGAGAAAAAATGCAGGTAAACAAAATAGACGGTCAGAGCAGTTTTCAGGCAAAATTCAAAGAAAATGCTGACATTAAAGATGTTATTGTGAAGGAAATTGGTAATGGCAGGCATGACGAGATTGAAGGAGCACTTAACGATCTTGCCAAACATCATAAAAACGTAGTTCTTCAAGTAAACAGCGACGGCTTCAAAACTGATGTTACGAACCTTTACAACAACAAAACCATAACTTTTTCAAAATTTAATACTGATTCAATTAAAGCATTAAATAATACAGGCTCAAGAGAATACAAAAAGTTATTCAATCAGGATGCACTGCCATCACCGTCAAAAGCAAAACGAATGGCTGACATAATTGCTTCTAAATATCTTGTAAAGTCAGAGCCTGATTATACATACGGTAGAAAGCTTGACGCATCATTTTAATAAACAGGAAAATATATGCTGATAAATAACACTAATTCCAGAAACTTTACCCCGAATTTTAAAGCAAAATTCCTCCACAGTGAGAGTCTAAAGCTGGTTGCGGATTATGCTGTTGAACACGGTAAGTTTGAAAAATTAAATACTGCGCGAAAAAATATAGACAATGCTTATCTCCTGACACGTCTTAGGGTTGATATTGGAGAAAAAGAAGGTTTTCCTTTTGTTTCGTTCACAAGATTCAAACCTAAAGCCGGTACTATTATTGTGAATTCGCTTGAGGACTTAAAACAGGATAAAATAACTTTATTTACTTCAAACAAAAAGCAAAATGTTTTAAAATTTGCACTTGAAAAAATAATAAAACTCGGAAACAATGCACCGGACAACAATATGTATAAAAATGTTGTTGTAAAAAAATAAGAAAGGCGTAAGTGCAGAAAAAGTTGAAGTCGCGTGTATACCTGCCCGACAAAGTTGAACAGGTGAAAAGTTGAATGGTTGACGGTTTTATCATTTGATATGTCATTCTGAAACATTTATCGTTGAGGCTCGCAGAGATATGACTGTTCACAATCTCTTTCAGAACATTAGTATTAGTTTTCGAAACGATAGCGGGAGCATGGCGTGAGCGTGTTGAGAAAATTAATACTAATGTGCCATAACCATTCACCCTTCACTCATTCAGTTTTTGCGTGCGTAATGTCTTATCTGTCGGATTAGTAAATCCGACAGACTTTACTAACCCCTCACCCTAACCCTCTCCATCAAGGGGCTAAGGAACAAAAAGTTAATCAGGCCCGCTTATCGCCTTACCTTACGAAAACGCCTTGAAGCTTCTCTCAACATTCTTATCTATTGTGCTCTTTATGGAATCGTATTCGGTCTGCAAAGCACTGTGCTCGGTATCAAGGTTCTTCAGGTCTATATCATACTGTTTGTCTTTCGCTTC
>CASFGU010000024.1 GCA_949294395.1 uncultured bacterium | reverse complement strand
TTCCATTGTTTAGTCTCCTTTGCTTCTTTATATCTTTACTTTTCTGGAATATCTATATATGTTTTCGAGACGTTAGCGGGAGCAGAGCGGAAGCGTGTTCGAGAAAACATTTATAGATATTCCTCTTCGTGTACTCTTTATCTTGCAGATCCTGAATCAAGTTCAGAGCCTGCCCTGAATTTAGTTCAGCATCCCTTTGGCTTTTCCGCTGTCTTTTTTATTATAAGCTATTTTTTATAATAGTTCAAGTATTAGTAGCTTCTTCTCATCAAATCGGACAGCTTAACCTCGCTTGCGGGTTTAATAACTTTTTTCACAGGTTTTTCAACAGGTTCTTTTACTTTAAACTGGCACAGTCCTATTTTTTTATCTTCCTGCTTCATCAAAAATATTTCTTTTAAAAATTTGATAACTTCTTGCATAATGTATCTCCTCATACATTTATCTTATAACGATATAATACATTAAAACGGCATAAGCTGCAAATTTCATTATACTTTATGTTATATTAATCATATAAAAGGATGAGACTTGAGATTTGAATAATACTTACTATGAAACTTTAGACGAGAATTTTAATATGGCGCTTGAGCTTTTGAGTACCCCTTTGAGTCACAGTGAACTTATTAAGCTGCTCAAAACCGGTAATATTGCACAGCGTCAGGCAGCAGCGCTCCGGCTTGACACCCTGCAGTCGGAAGAAGAGGCAAATGTTCTCATCTCAAATCTCACAGGACAGGACGGCAAAATCAGAGAGGCCGTTTCTTTGAAAATAAAAGAATTCATGAGCACTCCGCAGCTTCTGGTTTACTTTGAAAACACCTCAAGTTATGACATTTTTCTTGACGCAATAATTGATATAAATGCAAATATTTGCAGAAATATTATTGAAGCTGTTTCTAACCTCAAGAATAATCCCGAATTTTCAAAATATTTCTGCGAAAACCTTGCAGACAGAACTCTTACCCTACTCGGGATTATTAAAGATTTTGATTTTCAGGACGGGAAATACAAAGTCAATAAAGAAGTCTTTAAACTATACTGGTGCCTTGAAACTATTTACAACTTTGCAGACAGAATGGACTTTCAAACACTAAAGCAAATTTTACTTCGGTCAAAAAATATTCAGGAATACACTATCCGCGAAAAAACTGCAAAAATTTTATCGAAAGGCTTTGATGATACAGAACTTCACAGTGCCAGACAGGAGTTGAAAAACGATAGAAATTATTACGTCAGAAGGTTTTAATCTTATATTTACAAAGCATAAAGTTTTGTTAACTTTTTTATAAAAAATATATACAAATTCAGCAATTTTTACGTAATAATTTCCTTTATATATATGGGAATACCAGACAAGGGAAAATGATAAAGGAGTTTAATTATGGCAAGAGTTTTAATTTCAATGCCTGAACGATTTTTGGACGAAATTGACAGTGTTGCAAACTCAGAAAATCGTACTCGTTCAGAACTAATCAGAGAAGCGCTAAGAACTTATATGTACAGAAATCAGGTTAGAAATTCCAAAAAGGCACTAAAAAATGCAGAAATTCTGGAAACTCTGCTTGGCTAAAATGAAAATTTCGGATATAATAATTAAGGAAAGGTACGGGGAAATATGGAAAACGAGAACAAAGATTACATAATGTCATCAATTGACGAATACTTTGAAATTCTTGACAAGGAAGCTCAAAAAAGATCTCAGATGGTTGCAAAATCATTAACAAAATATTTAAAACGCGTACACTCTGAATCAACAAAATTTGACAGCCTCAAGATTTCAGCAACAAATTAATGACATTAAACAAGAATTTACAGGGGAAAATTAATAGGAAATAAAAAAGTCTACTTTAATAAGTAGACTTTTTTACTGTAGGCCACTGATAGTCCGGTTTAAACTCCCAGTTGTCCATCTGGAGAATTCCTGTGCACTTCTGTGGCTGAGTTTTGCAGATTTCAATAGCTTCCGTACGGGATTCTTTTGCTACATCTAAATTAAATCCTGCAAACACAGGCTTTTTGTCCTTGCAGAGTAAAAAAGAAAATCTGTCATACCCGAGCAGATTTGGCTTTTTCCCGCCGTTATAGTCATAAACTATATCAATACAGCTTCCGTTTCCATACCATGCCATAGAGCCGTCAGGAAATTTTGTATAAAGCCTGAAACGCGAATCTTCTTTCAAATAGCCCCTTGAGGTAATCTTTAAATATTTTGCCAGATATTTATCATAAAACGCCTCGACAAGTTTATCATTTTCTGCACTGTTGTATGAGCCGTCTTCATCTCTTATCATCTCAGACTTATCCCAGTATTGCACAGGCCCGTTGTCGACTTCCGAGAGCATAATAGCCTGTGACATTACACTGTAATATTTTTTTAATCGTGAGGTTGCTTCTTTCTGATTCTGCTTCTGGATAATCGAAGGCAAGGTCATTGCGGCAACAATCCCAATTATCCCGAGGGTTATTAAGACTTCTGCCAATGTAAAAGCTGCTTTTTTGCGGGTGAAGCGGGAATTCTACCCTCTCCCTCGCCCCTTGAGGGAGAGGGTAGAATTACTTAATGAACTTAGTGAATTTAGTAATTCGGGTGAGGGGTTTCCCTCCGGCACTTCTGTTACTAATCCGACAGGCTCATTGTAGGTTGGGATTTCTGCCTTACAATTAAGACCCCTCCTCGAAATCACAGATTTCGGTCCTCCCTCAAGGGGAGGACAACTAAAACTGTAGGTCGGATTTAATAATCCGACAGGAATGCTCTGGTTTAACAGGTGAATGGCTGAAGGGTTGATTGGTTTAACAAAACCCTCCGGCGCATTCGCGCCACCTCCCTTTACAAGGGAGGTTTTAGTTATTTTACCCCCTTTTATAAAGGGGGAATCTAAGGGGGATTTTATTTCATGCAGCCACCGCCAGAATGCACGCCAACTAAAGGCTTTGCCTTTATCGGCTGCCTGCAACCCTTGTTCTGTGCCGGTTAAGGAGCTTAAACTACTTGCCCCCCCCCCCCGTAAACCCTTGCTATACCTGCGTTTTCCATCGTTTAATCTCCTTTGCTTCTTTTTTTCTTCTTGAGATCCTGAAACAAGTTCAGGATGACATATACTTTTTTATGACACTGCTTTCTGAGCCTGCTCTGAATTTACTTCAGGGATGTCAGGAACCTTAAAACCTTACTTTTGTCATGCTGAATTTATTTGCCTTCTTTTGCCGAAAACTTGTTTTTCGTGCAAAATGGCTCCCGGTGACAGCATCTCTTTGGCTTTCCACTGTCTTTTTTTATTATAATCTATTTTTCAAAACTTTTCAATAGAAAATAAAAAACGAGCCTGAAATCAGACTCGTTTTTCTAAGTTATTTTGCCGTTTCAAAATTATTCAATAATTTTGTCAACAACACCGGCACCAACTGTGTGGCCGCCTTCACGGATAGCAAATCTCATACCTTCTTCGATAGCTACAGGAGCGATAAGTTCAACTTCCATAACTACGTTATCACCAGGCATTACCATTTGACCGTCAAATTTGATTGAACCGGTTACGTCAGTTGTTCTGATGTAGAACTGAGGACGGTAGCCAGGGAAGAACGGAGTATGACGTCCGCCTTCTTCTTTTGTCAATACGTAAACGTTTGCTGTGAATTTAGTGTGCGGATGAATTGTTCCCGGTTTAGCAAGAACCTGACCGCGCTGAATATCAGTTTTGTCGATACCACGGAGCAATGCACCGATGTTGTCGCCTGCCTGACCTTGATCAAGTGATTTTCTGAACATTTCAACGCCGGTAACTGTTGTTTTCTTAGTTTCGCCGAGACCAACAATCTCAACTTCATCACCAACTTTAACAACACCACGTTCTACTCTACCTGTTGCAACTGTACCACGACCTGTGATAGAGAAGACATCTTCTACAGGCATCAAGAACGGTTTGTCTAAATCACGAACCGGTGTTGGGAAGTAAGAATCAATAGCATCCATCAATTCCCAGATTTTGTCAACCCATTTATCTTGACCGCGGGCGATTGAAGGGTTAGCCTGAGCAGCTTCAAGAGCTTTCAAAGCAGAACCGTGGATGAACGGAATGCTGTCGCCGTCGAATTCGTAAGAAGAAAGGAGTTCTCTAACTTCCATTTCAACGAGTTCTAACAATTCAGGATCGTCAACCATATCGCATTTGTTCAAGAATACAACGAGGTTAGGAACACCAACCTGTCTAGCCAACAAGATGTGTTCACGAGTCTGAGGCATAGCACCGTCAGTAGCAGCAACAACGAGGATTGCGCCATCCATCTGAGCAGCACCTGTAATCATGTTTTTAACATAGTCAGCGTGGCCCGGGCAGTCAACGTGTGCATAGTGTCTTGCAGCAGTTTCGTATTCTACGTGAGCAGTAGAGATGGTTATACCTCTTGCTTTTTCTTCAGGAGCAGCATCGATTTCGTCGAATTTTTTCAATGCAGCCTGACCTGCAGCAGCCAATACAGCTGTAATTGCTGCTGTTAATGTTGTTTTACCGTGGTCAACGTGGCCAATTGTACCGATGTTAACGTGCGGTTTGGTACGTTCGTACTTTTCTCTAGCCATGAGATTAATCTCCTTTTTTTCTAATTATACTACAATACTAATTTGGTATTTAAGCCATATTATCATAATATGTGCTCAAACTTTTTTGTCAACAGAATTGCGCAAAATTCTGCCTTATGGATATAACGAACGGAGCATTACCTTCTTTTGTGCTTCAAAGGCTTTTTCTGCATGCCTTTCTGCTGGTATTCATTTGTTTTAATCAGATTTTTTGCAGCCGCATCGACGTCCTGTATAGAAGCGTCATGAATTGGAAATTTCTGGTATCTTTTAAACCCGAAACGCTTGAGCAGCCCCTCTACAAAACCATCGTAAACTTCTTTTACAGAAATCCTTCCGTTGCCTTTTCCTGAATTCGGTATCTGAAAAGCACCTATCTTATCCGGATATTTTAAAAGCTCCGGTTTCAGGCATTCACGCTTAAAACGCGTTACGCCTGGCTGCGTCATCGGGAACCTGTAACTTGATGTGAAACTAATATTATTTTGCATTTTACCCTCCTGTTTCAGGGTTAAAAACTCAAACAAAAATTCTTTTGTCAGAATAAAAAAAATCTGTAACATAAATAAACAAAACGCCCGTCCTTATTATGACGGGCGTTTACGCATTAAATGGACTTTTATTCTTCTGTTTCTTCAGCCTCTTCAACTGGTTCTTCGCTCTGAAGATCTTCCTCATCAAGCGCCTGCTGGTTCATTTCTTCCTCAATTTCCTGCTGAAGCTCATCATCCTGAAGTTCTTCATCATCTTCAGCATTTTGCGGAGCTTCTTCGTAATTCCGGAAGTTAGCGGCTTCTGCCTTTTCCATCTGAGAAACGCTCTTTATATCAATCTTCCAGCCTGTTAGCTTATGAGCAAGTCTAACATTCTGACCTTCTCTGCCAATTGCAAGCGACAGCTGATCATCCGGAACAACGACCATCGCTTCATGCGAATACTCATCGTCGGCGAGAATATCCACCGACACAACTCTTGCAGGAGAAAGTGCATTTACGATATATTCAACCGGATCTTCAGAATATCTGACTATATCAATTTTTTCATTTTTTAATTCTGAAACAATAGTCTGGATTCTGCTTCCGCGCGGGCCAATGCAGGCTCCGACACTGTCTACTTCCGGATCGTTTGACCATACGGCAATTTTTGTCCTGTAGCCGGCTTCTCTTGCTATTGATTTAATCTCAACAATACCGTCCTCAATTTCCGGAACCTCAAGTTCGAAGAGTTCGCGGACAATTTCTGCATGTGCGTGAGAAACGATTACCTGAGGGAGTCTTGTAGTTTCTTTTACATTAAGAACAAATACTCTGATTCTGTTGCCCGGTTTGTAATATTCGCCCGGAATCTGTTCTTTCTGCGGCATAATTGCATCGGTTTTTCCGATATTAACAATAACGTTGCGGTTTTCTACACGCTGGATTATACCTGTAGTAAGTGTGCCTTTCTTTTCAAGAAACTCGTTAAGGACGAGGTTTCTTTCAGCTTCTCTTATACGCTGGGTAATTACCTGTTTAGCGGCCTGAGCAGCGATTCTGCCGAACTGTTCCGGAGTAACCTCAATTTTAACTTCGTCGCCTACTTCAACCTCCTCGTCAATTTCTTTTGCAACACCGATTGAAATCTGGGTATCTTCTTCACCTTCTTCAACGGATTCTACAACAGTTTTAGTGCTGAAAACACCGATTTCGCCGGCCTGCTCATCAAGGATTGCCTCAATATTTGCAGCATCTTTCACTCTCATGTGTTTTTTGTAGGCTGCGACCATTGCATCACACAGAGAAGATACAAGAATATCTTTTGATATTCCGCGTTCTCTTTCCAATTCCTCACACGCTTCAAATAGCGCTGTTCCGATTTTAATCATTTGTTTATTTTCCTTTCTATTTTTTAGACGATAAGGTATAAGACGTATTCAGTCAATATACAGCTTTGCGGACTGAATGTTTGAGCGCGGAATCTGCAATTCCTGCCCATCATCAAATCTGAAAAATTTTAATCCTTCTTTTTCATCGAAATCAAGGATTTCACCTTTAAAAATTTTTTCTGTTTCACCTTCCAGAGGAGTTTTTAATTTTATACTAATTCTTCTTCCTTTAAAAATCACAAACTCCTTATCAGACTTAAACTTTCTTTCCAATCCCGGAGAGGAAACTTCAAGATAATATTTAACAGGAATAAGTTCATCAAGAAAATCGCTAAGACTTCGAGTTACTCTCTCGCAATCGTCAAGCGTAACCTCCTTTTCCTTAGAATAAAGATAAATTCTCAGAAACCAGCGGTGATTTTCTTTTATAAACTCTATCTCAAGAGGAATATACCCGAAACGCATGGCAGTATTTTCTATTAGCGGAGTAATCTTTTCCAGAATTTCATGCCTGTTAATATCCTGCTTCACAATACTACCTTCCTTCTTTATTCTTTTATTACCTCAGGAGTAAAAAAGAACGGGGGTGCCCGTTCTTTTCTGCGACAATACTGTCTTTCGTAAATATTATAAATTAATAATTATTAAAAGTAAAGCCCATTGTAAAGTTTTTGAAACTAGTGTTCCATAACAAAGGAATCTATAACTTCTTGATTTAATTTATCAGACTCCGCCTGAGCAAATTCCTTCATTTTATCCAGTTTTGCCTGAGTATCTGCCTGTCTTGTTTCTGTCATAGTCAAATCCGTATTAAGATTTGCATTTGAATATTTATCGCTTGTCGAATTACCTGCCATTGTGTTAAAGGTTTCCGCCAGTTGAGCATACTCCTGTTTAAGTTCAGCTTTTTTAGATTCATCTTTTTCTCCGGCAATTTTTGCATCAAGTTTCTGCAAATCCTTAAACATACCGTCTAATTTCTTTTCTTCCTGCTGAAGCATTTTTGTAGCCCTTGCTTCACCGTCTTGAATTGTCTTTTCTAATGTATTAAGCTGGGTAGTTTTTGCTTCTTTATCATGCTTCAATGAAGTAAGTGTTTTAATATCATTATCTGCTTCTTTCTGTTTTGCAAGAAGACCGTCCTCGCCGTCAAGCTTTTGCTGAGCCTCATTTTTGGTTTCTTCAGCCTTTTTAAGCTGATCTTTAAGCTGATTTAATGTTGCTTTCGCTTCATCCAGCTGTTCCTGGGCAGCAGAAATTGCGGCAGTGTTAGGGTTTTCTGCGGTAACCTGACTCTTAGCTTGAGCAAGTGCTGCTTCTGCATTGCCGACAACTGTTTCCTGAGCAGGAATTCTAGTTCCGCTTAACAAATCAATAGTCTTTTGCTGGTTAGCCACAATACCCTGCTGCTCTTTAACCTGAGCATCTATTTCTGTTTTGCTATCGTTTGCACTCTGCAGATTAGCTTCGACATTCTTATAATCATCAGAATTTAAGAGGTCAGTAAGCTCTTTCTGCTGTGTCTTAGCTTCTGTAATTGCAGATTGCAGCGCAACTGTTGTGGAGGCCGTAGCTATATCGCCTACATTACCGGCAAGAGTCTGTGCTGTTTGAATTGTGGATGCTGACCCTGTTGATTTTGGTGCGGCGGCAGCATCGCTGCCTTTTACAGCTTTGATACCCGAAATTAATGCGGTTATACCACCGGTTACAAGCGTACAAACATCAGAAAATGACATTTTCTGATTGTAAGAGTTGCCAAAATCAGTATACCGACCCTGATATTGCGGCGCTACCTGAGCCCGAACCATTCGTCTGTAACTTCGTTTAGTTACACCAGTCTGGCCTTCTATATAATGATCGCCCTGTATTTCACCCCAGCCGACTGTATAAGTTCTGTCGCGCGTGTAATCACCCGCGTCCATAAATCGCGTTGCAGGGATAAATGACGACGAACTGCTAGTCTGAGCCCTTCGGGTAGTAAATACCGAGGAGCGTGAACTTGTAGCAATATTGCTGGACACCGTACTCTTCAAACTTGAAGTTTGAGCGGTCACACCGGTGTCCTTGGTTCCGAACATTGCCTTTACGGAACCGGCTTTGGCAAAACTAGGTCTGTCGGGTATCTTTCCGAAGCCCGGTCTTACTGGAACTTTAGCTTTGTCTAATGCTACATTCATGACCTGTACTCTCTCTTACATTTCTTCTTACATATATAAAAACTTTTCGGGTTCAATAATTGCATCAAATCTCCATTTCTTAATATAAGTTTACAATCGGTTAACCAAAAATTATTTACAGGCACGACAAGCAGCAGTATTTCCTCACCTTAATAATATTATGCCCGTATTTTTAGAAAAAAATCATATTGACAGAAAAATATGCTTTACAATCCTTAACCATGCCTGAATTGCCCGAAAGTGTTCGTATATGATTTCCTTGAGATTTTGCAAGTAAATATCGCTGTTTCTTAACAAAAATTAAGTAAACTTTTTTACTATGTATATAATACCTGAAAAGTGTTTCAAATACTCTTTATCCGGATTTTTAACAAAACTTATTGTAAAAAGATTGGCATGGACGGAGTATATTTTGTTCTTTTTTTAAAAGTTTATTCTATGATGGATATACATCTTGGGAGGCGGGGTTAGTTAAAAAGCTTTCTTCCCCGTTTCGGAAATTAATCAACCTAAAGAACGATTAAGATATTTACAATATCGTTTAAAATGTTGATAGAGAAAATAATCTGTTTTATTTATTGGAGGTAGTTAGAGTGTTAGAGCATGGTTATATTCAAATCTATACAGGAGATGGAAAAGGAAAAACAACAGCATCATTAGGTCTGGCACTTCGTGCTCTGGGACATGGATGGAAGGTTCTTATCATCCAGTTCACAAAGGGCGACAGCGCTACTTCTTACGGAGAAATTGTCACCTCCTCTAAATTCCTTCCAAATCTTGAAGTTGTTCAGTTCGGGATGGACAGAGTATGTTATTCACATAACGTTTGTATGGATGACTTTAAAGAAGCTAAAAGAGGCTGGGAATTTGCAAAAAAAGCCATTAATTCCGGAAAGTATCAGCTGATTATTCTTGATGAAATCAACATTTGTACAGCAATGAACATGATTAAAGTCAGCGAGGTTAAGGAAGCATTACTAAACAAACCTGAAAACCTTGAAATCGTTCTCACAGGACGCTATGCACATCCTGAATTAAAAGCTATGGCTCATCTTGTTACCGAGATGAAACCTATCAAACACTACTTTGATATGGGGGTTATGGCAAGACAGGGCATAGAATACTAAGCCGCTGCTCAAAAACCGGCAAGGCTGGTTGGGGAAGCGTGAGGTTTCCCGTAATAAATCAGGCAGCAAGCTAAATAAAAACTTAAGTTAATGTAAATCCTTTTTGTTTCAGAAATGAAATACCGGACATCTTGAAAAAGAAGTCCGTTTTTTTTATTAATATTCATTTCTTTCTCTTTTATTGCGAGTAAAATAGAAAGAAATGAACATAGAGATTTTATGTTAAAATATAAATAAAATAAAATAAAAAACAGGGGGAAATATGAAAAGAGCAATTATTATTGTAATAGATTCCATGGGCATAGGCGCAATGCCGGACTGCAAAGACTTTAACGATACGCCTGAATGCAACACACTGAGGAATGTCTGCAGGTTTAACCGCGGGCTTAAGGTTCCGAACCTTTCCAGAATGGGCTTAGGCAATATTCAGGACTTTGAAGGTATTGAAAAAACTGAAAACCCGATTGCGCAATACGGCACAATGCTCGAAAAATCTAAAGGAAAAGATACTACAACCGGTCACTGGGAAATTGCAGGCCTCGTTTCAGAAAAACCTTTTGCAACATTTCCCGACGGATTTCCAGATGAACTTATCCGAAAATTTACAGAAGAAACCGGCTGCGGCGGAGTTCTTGCCAATCGTCCGGCAAGCGGAACAGCAATTATTGCCGAACTAAACGAAGAACACCATAAAACTAAATTCCCTATCGTCTATACCTCGGCTGACAGCGTTTTTCAAATAGCGGTTGATACGGACTTAATCCCGCTTGAAACACTTTACAACTGGTGCGAAACAGCCCGCCGCATCCTTGATGAAGGTAAATACAACGTATCAAGAGTAATTGCACGACCATATAAAATTATTGACGGGAAACCTGTCAGAATTTCAAAAGACAGACGGGATTACTCTATGGTGCCCTCTCATACGCTCCTTAACGAGATAAAAGACCGCGGCGGACAGGTTATCGGCATAGGGAAAATTGAAGATATTTTCTCAAAATCTGGTATAACCCACGCAATCCATACAGGCTCCAATAAAGAAGGGCTTGAACTAACCTTAAAAGCAATTAAAAACGAATTAAATCTTGAAGACATTGCTTATAAAGACACCACCCCATCCGCGTCACAGGGTTCGCTAATTTTTACAAACCTAGTGGACACAGACATGCTTTACGGACACAGGAACGATGCAGAAGGTTACGGCAGGGCAATAGAAGAAATTGACCGGTACTTAAGCGAAATTTTGCCGGCAATAAACAGGGAGGATTTGCTCATTATCACAGCAGACCACGGCTGTGACCCGACTGTTGAGGGTACTGATCACACCAGAGAAATGGTTCCGCTTCTAATCTACTCTCCGGATGTCGAAGGTAAGTCGCTCGGAAAAATTACCGGATTCGATTATGTTGCAAAAGTTATAAAAGACTGGATATTTTAAAAATTTTGTTATATAATTTGTGTGTGAATATTTTCACGTATGTTGATAAACAAATAAAAAGGAGAAAGTAAAATGACAGTAAAAGTTAACGATTCTTGTATCGCTTGCGGCGCATGTGAATCAATCTGTGATGCTGTATTTAAAGTAGAAGATGTTGCAGTAGTTGACGAATCAGCTGTTGCAGACAACATGGATTGCGTTAAAGAAGCAGCAGAAGCATGCCCTGTTGGCGCTATTGAAGTTGAATAACATTAACTCTAATAAAAAAAGAACCGGACAAAAATCCGGTTCTTTTTTTATCTTTTATACATACCGCAGGTCATAATAACCTTTTTTGTGCCTTCTGCAACCTGCCTGTTAAACTCTGCAAATTCCTGAGGTTTTGGCGTCACAGAATTGCCGTTTTCATCAGCATATCCGGTAACATTACAAACATAGCTCCCGTCATTCAGTCTAGGATTATTGTTACTGATAACAGGAGATGAGGCGGATGAATTATTCTTTACATACTGGCTTACATACTGCTCAAGACCTGTTAATCTCGTATTAAACTCGTTTAAACGCTGTTCAAATTCAACAAACTGCTGTTTAAGCTTTGTAACAGCAGATTTTTCAGCATTATTATTTAATGAGGCAAGATACTCTTCCTGAGATTGTTTTTTCTGCTGGTTATTATGCGAAATAATAGGTGCAGAAGCAAGAATTATAAAGGTTATGATAATCAAACCTATACCGATTTCAACAACAGTTACCGCGGATTTTCTTTTCATACTAAAAACTCTCCTTATTATAATAAAAAATTATATCATAAATTCATTGTTTGAATTCCACCAAAGAGCCTATTTTATAAAGGCGAATTTTTCGGGGTTACATTTCTTTATAATAAGGCAATATCATTGGATAAAAGCAGGACTTTTTATAAGTCCTGCTTTATATTTAAATAACAAAAATACCCGCAAACAAAGTATACCCGTTGATGAGGAATACTCTTAACCTATTTTTACAATAAAGCAATTTTTATTTTAATAATAAGCTTTCATATAAAAGGCGCCGGATTAAATTAATCCGGCGCCTTTAAAAATTTCCGGCAAAATAACCTATACGCCGGCTAAAGCATTTGCTTCTTTAACAACAGCTTCAAGAGCTTCAAGAGCATCAGCCGGGAGCTTGTCAATACCGGCTTTTTCAGTTTCTCTTGATTTTACAAACTCTATTCTGTCGTTCATACGGGCAACAAACTGCTGTGCATATTCTTTGTTAGAGAATGAAGCGTCAAAACCTTCAATATCCATAATTTGAATATCCGAGAAGTTTTCCCATTTATGGAAATTTGCACTGCCTTCAACAATAGCTTCAATAATACCGAGTGTATGTGCAGGTTTAACTTTTGTACCCATAAATTCACCTGTATTCAGAATATAGCAGTCAACGCCGTCTGCGATTAACTGTTTGAATCTTGTGTAATCAACAGACAGAGGGTATACCCTGAACGGGTTAGCATAAGGTTCAACAACCAGCGCATTCGGGTCAACGCCTGCAGCTAATCTTTCTGCAGATGAACGTTTTGTTGCAAGGGTTGCCCCCATGGCAGACCCTAAAGAAGCGCCCGAGAGTTTCAATACAGGCGGAATTGTCGGATCCTTCATCAGCCAGAATATAGCGTTTATCGGCTGGTCAATTCTGTCAACCCTGTTAGGAGACCAGAGTTTTGATTTAACAGCACGACCGTTGCCGTTTCTTATATCTTCCGTGATAGAAACAACTTTGCCGTCCGCAAGCTGAATTGCGCCTGCGTTCTGCTGGGTTAAGATATATTTGTTGTCGTCACAGCCAATCGGATAATCTGCAGTTTTATCAAAGTAAGCAGGTTCAAGAGCGATAGTATATTTATCCTGAACATTGATGATAAATGCGTCATCGTGAAGAACTGTAATGTTGTATTTGTTATTGTGTTTTGCGTGTGTAATTGTTGATTTTCCAGATCCTGAAAGCCCGAACACTGCAACCTGGAATGATTTTCCGTTATCAAGGTTGTAACGTTTCATACCGCCGTGGCATGAAGCATACCCGTTACGGGCAGCACAGCCCCACGCAAGGGTAAGTGTACCTTTTTTGTGTTCACCGAAATATCTCATACCGAGAATTGCGGCACAGTTGTGTTCCGGATCAAAGAATGTCAATCCGTAAGGGAAATCCGGATGCGACCATTCAGGGTCTGAGAATACAAAAATATCTCCTTCCGGCAATTCTCTTGAATTTGCATACATTTCAGCGTACTGTTCATTAATGTACTGGAAGTTCAGCATCCAGGAATACATAATATTTTCAAAGCCTTCGGGAATCATCAGGTGAGCTTTAACCATAAAATCTTCTTCGAGTCCTACGACGACTTCGGTTTTGTACATCAATCTGTCGCGTGTATTGTAGATAGCTTCACGGATAATCGGAAGCAGGTATTTCAAATCACAGTTAGGTTCGCCGACAATTTTTCTTGCAGCGGCGCAGCGGCCGACAACTGTACCGTCATTGAATAATAACTGGTTAGCCCCTTGAGGAAGCCCTATTTTTTCAGGTTTGTAAACAGGCATTCCGGTAAGTTCAATTGTTCCCGGGCTGTTTTTAGCGAGTTTGTAGGCTTCTGAAACAGATTTTACTTCCTCAACATTGTTCCCGAAAAACGGAGCAGTAATTGTTGCTCTGGCAGCTGAATACAGCTTTTTAAGTTCTTCGGAGTTTGTGAAAAATTCTTTTGTAGTCATATAGATCTCCTTTTTTTAAAAGAATAATAAACGCAGAATTGCTTATTACATAAGAATTTTATCACAAACGGGAAAAGCTTACAAGTATTTGAGTATTTAGAGGAGGCGTACAGTGCAACAGAGAGCACTTTCATTTAATTTGGCGCCCGTACAACTATGCGTCATTAAATTTACGCATTATAGCGGTGTAGGTCGGATTTACCAATCCGACGAAAGATTGCATTTAATTCACTAACAGTAGTATTAGTTTTCGAAACGATAGCGGGAGCAGGGCGGGAGCGTGTTGAGAAAACTAATACTACTGTTAGTGAAAGAGATTCTG
>CASFGU010000023.1 GCA_949294395.1 uncultured bacterium | reverse complement strand
TTCCATTGTTTAGTCTCCTTTGCTTCTTTATATCTTTACTTTTCTGGAATATCTATATATGTTTTCGAGACGTTAGCGGGAGCAGAGCGGAAGCGTGTTCGAGAAAACATTTATAGATATTCCTCTTCGTGTACTCTTTATTTTTAATATCCTGAAACAAGTTCTGAACCTGACCTGAATTTAGTTCAGCATCTCTTTGGCTTTCCACTGTCTTTTTTATTATAAGGCTTATTTCAAAAAAATTCAACCTATTTGTAAATGTCATTTAAATACTGAATGCCGCCTTTAGCCGCAGGCAGGCAGTAGGTTATATTCGAATTAAAATAGTATGAGCCGTTTTCGCTACGCATAATTACAAAACTAAAGAGATCATACCCTGCAACATTCGGTTTTTGCATTCCGTTTACGTCCACCGCAAAAAGAGGTTTGGTTGAATTTGAAGGCATACTGAACACGTTCATAATGCTTTTATCGTTCAGGACAAACGAAGGGTTGCCGGAATTAAACATACTTTCGCTAAAACCGGCACAAACTCTGTCAACCGTATAATTTTTATATCGAGGAACACACCCGTCTGCAAAAGATTTGTTTTTACAGTATTTTGTAACCTTTAAATTTGTAGCAAGTCGTTTGTAAAATTCATTGCAATGACTGTAATCATTTTTCGCAGTGCCTTCTGTACTAAAATAGCAGCCTGTCTCCCCGTCCATATCCATGACTGTCTGATATAGCGCGTTATTGTAATCAACGTATGCAAGCTTGAACCTGTTAACAGCAACCTCATTCTGCCTGTTAATAAATATAAATGAAACCAGACAAGAAATAATAACCACCCATATACAATATAATATTACAGAGCCTTTTATCAAATTACACCACTTCCATAGGTTCAATTATAAAATCAACCAGTACAGGCCCGTCTGTCTTAAAAGCTTTCTCAAGCGCCGGAAGAATTTCAGCTTCCGTCTGAACCCTCATAGCGCAGATGTCGTAACTTTCCGCAAGTTTTACAAAATCAGGATTGGAAATTTTCGTTTCCGAGAACCTTCCGCCGCAAAACTTCTGCTGCAGCTGTCTAACCATACCAAGATAGCCGTTATTCAGAACAAAAACCTTTACCGGAAGATTGTAATCCCTACAGGTTGCAAGTTCATGGAAATTCATCTGTAGAGAACCATCGCCGGATATACAGATAACAGGTTTCCTGCCGAGCGCAACAGACGCACCCTCAGCCGCGGGCAGCCCGAACCCCATTGTACCGGAACCTCCGGAGGTTAAAAATCTGCGCGGCACATTAAACTTAAAATTTTGCGCTGTCCAGAGCTGGTGCTGCCCGACTTCAGTTGCAACAACCGGCTCCATATCTTTTGTAAAATCATATATATGTCTTATTACTTCATAAGAATGAAGGAGATTAGAAAGCTTTCTCGGCTTAGCATTTTTCTCCTTAAGTTTTTTTGCCTCATCAAGCCATTCTAAAGAAACTTTGCTATAATTGCCTTTTTTGAATTCTTCTATCATATCCTGAAGAACAGCTTTTGCATCCCCGACAAGAGAAATTGCCGCCGGAATTATACGGGATATTTCTTTTTCATTAATATCAAGCTGTATAAACTTTCTCTCAAGTTCTCCGTTTTGAAAACAACATGTAATTCTGTCATTAAACCTTGCTCCAATAGAAAAAATCAAATCACTTTCGCGTAGAACCTGATTAGCTGAAATCTGTCCGAAAATTCCTATCATTCCAAGATAATTTTCATCTTCCTGCGGATAAGTTCCAAGCGCCATCATAGTGTTCACAACAGGAATATTGAGAAGTTTTACAAATTCCCGTAACTCTTTATAAGCATCTGCTTGAACAACACCCCCGCCTGCAACTATAACAGGTCTTTTTGCCACACAAATTTCTTTTAAAACAGATTTGACATCGGCTTTTTCAAAAACAGGTTTATCTATTTTATAAGAAATAGACGGCTCAAACTCTGCTGTTTCAGTAAAAATATTCTTTGCTAAATCAACAACAACAGGGCCCTGTTTGCCAGACATTGCAGTGTGAAAAGCTTCAATTAGTGTTTTTTCAAGATTACTAACTTCACGAACCTGAAAATTTGCTTTTGTACAGGACTTAGTCATATCAATAATATTTACTTCCTGAAACGCGTCTTTTCCGATAAGAGGGGCAAACACCTGACCTGTCAAAACCACAACAGGATAACCGTCAAGATAAGCATTTGCAATACCAGATACTGTATTTGCAGCTCCGGGGCCCGAGGTTACAAGCACAACCCCGCATTTGCCGCTCACGCGTGCATACCCTTCTGCGGCATGCACTGCAGATTGCTCATGCCGGACAAGATAATGCTTAATATCACGTTGTTTATAAAGTTCGTCATAAACATTCAGCACAATTCCGCCCGGATAACCAAATATAGTATCAACCCCGAGTTTTTTAAGAGTTTCAATAACAATCTGCGCACCTGTTAGGATTTTAATTCCAGTATTAATCAATACACTTCTCCTATTATAAGGGATAATAACACAAATAAGACCTTGTTTCAATCTTATTGCAAAACGGTGTCCTTATAGGACACCGCATAAGTTTAATCAATATTAAAAAGTTCTTTCCACTGCTTTTTCTTTGTTTCAACCCGTTTTTTTCTTTCAGCCTGTCTTTTCTGTGCTTCAGCTCTTTTCGCTGCAGCCTTTTTCTGGCGTTCGATTTCTTTCTGACGGGCTTTTGCACGTTTTTTTGCGGCTTTTTGTTTCTTAGCCTGAGCTTTCTGCGCTGCAGTCTGCTCATGACGTGCAACTTTTCCTGTCAAGTTATTCAGCCAGCGGCTTACCGGCCCTGCTGCTTCTTCTGCGGCCTGCGCCGTTCCCATTGAAAGAACTGCTGCCGCAAGAAGCATTACTAAACCTTTTTTCATATTTTCTCCTTATTTTATTCTAAAATAAATTCATTTATAAGTTGCTTTTTCCTTTCAATTTTCTTCTGCACAGCTTGCTGTTTTGCAGCATTCTCTTTTTTCTGCTTTTCAATTGCTTCCTGTCTTGCTTTCTGGCGTTTAGCTGCGGCTTCTTCATTTGCTCTTTTCTGTTCCTGAAGCTGTTTTTCAGTATCAACTAATTTCTGAGTATGTTTCTGAATAAATTTTTCTGTGTAAGTTGTTGATTCCGCAAAAGATGCAGGAGCTAAGATTACAGCTGCCAAAATTGTTCCTAACAATAATTTTTTCATAATTCATTCCCCTTTCTTTTTTGTACTGATATTATACTAAATTAAATTATACATTTCAATAATTTTTTGAATACCATCCTCGGCAATATCAAAAATATCAAGCATCTGTTCATAATCATAAGGTGCACCTTCGGCAGTTGTTTGAAATTCTATAATTTTTCCGGATTTAGTTAAAACAACATTGCTGTCAACCCGGGCGTTTGAATCTTCTTCATAGTCAAGATCAAGCCTTACTTCGCCGTCAACAATACCTGCAGACACAGCGGCTATAGGTTCTATAATCGGATTTTTCTTTAATTTTCCGATTTCCATAAGCCGTTCAACGGCAATAGAAAGCGCAACAAAACCTCCGCAAATACTTGCGGTTCTTGTTCCGCCGTCAGCCTGAATCACATCTGCATCAATGGTAATAGTAATATCCGGCATTAACTCAAGATTAACACAGGCTCTGAGGCTTCTTCCTATAAGCCGCTGGATTTCCTGTGTTCTGCCTGAAACCTTTGTACGTTCTCTCTGACATCTGACATTTGTTGATGAGGGCAAAAGAGAATATTCTGCGGTAATCCAGCCTCTGTTATCATCAGGAGCCATCCACTTCGGTTTGCCGATTTCCACCGAGGCCGTTGTGATAACCTTTGTATCGCCAAATTCCACAAGTACAGACCCGAGAGCGTTCTTTGTAAAATCCGGTGTAAATTTAATTGGTCTTAATTCGTTGTTTTTTCTACCTTTTCTCATAATATCATCCTCTATAATCGTAGTCCCACATATAAATCTGACCGCAATAGCGGCATACTGCATGCTCATTCATAAATTGCAAGTCAGGAATAAAGGTGTAGCCGTCAACTGTAATCTCAATTTCATTTCTGTCGTTATATCTCTGTTCAAAATGCCTCGCCCCCTTATAATAGGGTGAAAACATCAGTTCAAATTTATCTGAAGATTTACATGCCTTACAAATAAACATTGAGATTTCCTTTTAATCGTCTTTACGGTTAGCCCTTTCAACAATATTTTTGTCTAATTTTTTAACCTTTCTTGAGTTCTTTGAAGAAGATTTTCTTTCGTTTTTATTTGAACTTTCGCTCAAAACTTTATACCAGAGCGTCCAGCCGATACTTCTTACAGGAAGAGTGAAGCTTATCACTATAAATGCAACAACCTGATAGGCAAGAAACTGAGAAATATTTAAAGGTGTTAAAAGAGTTGCTCCAGGATTAATATTGATAAGCCATTCATTTACCGGATCCAGCGGAATAGTTGTTACCTGATTTTCAAAAAATCCGACAAGGACATCCGTAAGCTTTGTAAAATCAAAAAATACCGAAAACCCTTCCACAAAAAGAAAATGTGTAAACACTGCTATTACAGTCATTATTACAAAAGTTCTTGCAAAATTTCCCTTTATAAGTTCAAAACTTCTTTTAAAACATCCGGTAATAGAAACCTCCGGCTCGAACGTAAACACCTGAAATATCAGTATAAAATAGATAAAGAATATACCGCCCAGAACCCATAAAAGAGGATTTAGCGCTAACAGTCCGAAAATTCCATACAAAAGCCACAGCCCTATGTATTTTGCAGTACGCTGTGTGATTAATGAATTATGAGCCGGAAAATCATAAACTTTCCCTGTATTAAGTGCGCTCTCTGTCATGGAATTCAAAGCCCCGTAGGCAACAAGATAATCCCAGAAAGCTTTCATCCAAACAATCATACCCGGTACTACAATTAAAATGACACAGAGTATAATCAGCGAAAAATCATTAAAAGCCGGAAATTCTTCAATTAATAGCGGCAGATTTGCAGTATAAACACCAGCCATACCAAATATCCACGCAAGCCCTATTATCTGACCTAAAACAGGAAAAAGCATGTATTTTGCAAACTGCGGAAAATTCAGACAATATAATTTTACGGTTTCCGCTAAAATTGAAAAAATACTGTTTTTAACTTTTGCTCCTGACATGATTACTCCTTAATACTGTCTGATGTTCCGGATTTTGTATAAGCCCCGGTATTCTCTGCTGGAAAATTTCCGGATTTTATTGTACAATAATTTTATTACAAATAAATTTAAAAAAACAATAATGAACTACAAAGAATTAATCAAAAGTTTTACAAAAGAAGATTACCTCACCGATAAAGTAAACCTGCACATACACACCACCTACTCTGACGGCAGGGGCGATTTCAATTCATTAATCAAACAGGCTGAGGAAAAAGGCTACCGTTATATAGCAATCTCAGACCATAACACCGTAAAGAGCTACATTGAAAATAAAGTGCCGGAATTTGTAATTCCGGCTGTTGAATTTGATGTATGGTGCGGCTATGTATTTATGCACCTGCTGGCATACGGGATTGATGTTAAAAATCCGGAGCTTCAAAATTTCTTTGCAAAATCCAAACGGGAAACTGAACTGGATATTGTGAGAATTTTTGCAGCCCGCAGCATAAAAAAGCTTATCAGCGCAATCCATAACGCAGGAGGGATTGCTGTTCTTGCGCATCCTGCCTGCTGCTGGGCACTCAATCACGACAGATTTATAAAAAAATTAATATCATACGGACTTGACGGAGTGGAGGTTTATTATCCGTACAGGCGCCACCGCGGGATAATAAAATTCACAACCGCACGCAATATTGAAAAAATTGCCGGCAAATACGGACTTATCAAGACAGGCGGAACAGATTTACACGAAGAAAGCTTCTAACACATATTTCAACGGTGCTAATATAATTATTGCCATTATTCACTTTTTTTTATTATAAAATTTACATAACGGATATTTACAAAAACTTGAAACAGTTGAAGAAAGAAAAAAAGTCTGACGCAGGATGACCTTGCGTCAGACAAAATTTCGCGTTCTATGATAAGCCTTATTAAGATTGCAAAAAATGACCTTACCGTATTGAAAAAATAATTGCAGATACGCTGCACGTCCACCCGAAAGAGCTTTTTGACTTTGATTAAGACGGCAATTGCAAGACTTCTTTTGCCATTTCTATAACTTCTTTTTCACTTAAATTTTCATATTTTTCCTTTGCTTCCTGAACTAAGGGCGGCATTTTTGAGTTATGCCAGCCTTTTCTGTGATTGTTATTATGTCCGTCAAAAAGATCCCTGTAATTTTTAAATGAAGAAAAATCAACACCGATAGCCTCAGCAGCAGCAAGCATTGCCTTCTTTTGATTTAGCCGCGGGTACAATGATTTATGCCCGAAATAACTGAAACAAAAGGTCACAAGATACATGTTTTTACGGGTTGACTCATCATAAGAATTGCGGGAACGTTTCTCTTTTGTTTTGTCAACCGGGTCGGTCTTACTTTCTTCAGACTTTTTGTACAGTTCAGCCTCAATAAACAATAATAAATCTAAAAAATTTCGTTTGCTGTGTTGTTCATTATTGAGAATTGCTTCTTCATGTCCTTCAATGATTTTCTCTTTTAAATTTAATAATAAATCATTCATAGCCTATTATTCTCCTTTCAATTAAAATAATAATACATTACAAGACATTTATCAAGCATTAAAAATCATTATTATACAATATTTTACAAATAATACTACAAAACTGCAGTTTTGCACAAGTATGCACATAAACACAAAAAGACATTCAAATATCATTAATGAGACATTTTCAATAATGCTTCAACAAAGCCATCCAGCTCACCGTCCATGACAGCATCGACATTTCCGGATTCATAGCCTGTTCTGTGGTCTTTAACCATTTTATACGGATGGAATACATAAGATCTGATTTGCGAGCCAAAATTTATATCAACATTTTCACCCTTAAGTTCCGCCAGCTTTTTCTCATGCTCTGCCTGACGGATAGCAAGAAGTTTTGAGGCAAGTATTTGCATAGCATTTTCTTTATTCTGTAATTGCGAACGCTCCTGCTGGCATTTAACAACTATTCCTGTCGGTTTATGAAGAATTCTGACTGCTGTTTCAACTTTATTAACGTTCTGACCGCCTGCACCACCAGAGCGCATTGTATCAATTTCCAAATCTTCAGGCGGAATAACAATGGTTTTCTCAAAATCAGCAATAATCGGAGACACTTCAACCGAAGCAAAACTGGTCTGGCGTTTCCCGTTTGCATTAAAAGGCGAAATTCTGACAAGTCTGTGGACGCCTTTTTCAGCCTTTGCATACCCGAAGGCGTATTTGCCGGAAATCTTAATCGTTGCGGATTTAATTCCTGCCTCATCTCCGTCCAATTTATCCAGCAAATCTACATGCCAGCCGCGGCTTTCTGCCCAACGCATATACATTCTGAGAAGCATACTCGCCCAATCCTGCGCATCTGTACCGCCCGCACCTGCATTTATTGTTAAAATTGCATCCGCTTCATCATACTCGCCGCTCAGCATAAGCTTTATTTCAAACTTATCCAGCTCTTTAGAAACTTTCTGTAAAACCTCAAAACTTTCCGCGATTAAATCCGTATCCTTAATTTCCAGAGCAACCGCAGCATCATCAAGAGCCGCTGACCAGCCTTCAATCAGCGAAATATTTTCCTTAACCTCTTTTATCTCAGCCCCGAGTTTTGAAACCTTATTTTTGTCCGACCAGATGTCCGGAGCATGCATTTGCGCTTCAAGTTCCGAAAGTTTTTTGCCTGAACCGGCGTAGTCAAAGACACTCCTTTATACTTTCAACGCGAGGACGCAAAGCATTTATCATTTGTTTTAATTCTGTTTCCATACAAAAATTATATTACAAAAATTTTAATCCACAATTTTTATTCTGCCGTCATCAATCATATCAACAGGCCCGTTTGTGTTGACAATCTTTGCTTTTATACATTCATTCAAATCAAAATCATAGTGCTCGACAGCCTGATCAATTTTGTTAAGCATAGTCATGTCATCATTTCCGGAAGAATAGTAATCGTTTATTGCAACAGAATAAAATTTATCTCTGCGCGGATTTGCAATATCAATTTCTTCTTCCGAGCCGTCTTTTCGTATAAACTTCAAATCATAAATCTGTCCGCTTCTTGAAATTGTATATTTTAAGCCTGAAACATACATAATACCCGGTTTGTTGTTACGGTTAACAAAAGATTTTGCACCGAATTTCAAAGCATCTACAATTTCTTTTTCCGAATAATTAATCTTCACAATTTTATTTTTGAACGGAGAAATTTCTTCAATAGTTCGGGTATCAATTTTACCCTTTTCAACATACCCGCGTATATTTGCAGCCCCGACAATTGCAATCTCAGCCCCTGTAATCTCTCTCATTGCATCAAGCCCGTAATAAGCCAGAGGGTTAGGCTGGATTAAGTCATTAGTCAAAAGCGGCGGGGCAGTCCGGATTTCGCCGACAACATGAGGTTTACCGAGAATTGTTTCAAACAGGTACCTTGCCGGAACGTTTCTTTTGAAATTTCTTGTAATTCCAAGATTATTCTGAACCTTTTTGATAATACCTTTATCATCAAACTCAAGGTTCAGAACGCCGAAATTTTTGCCGTCGCGTCCCGCCTGAGTAATCACAACAGGCTCTCCGCTTTTTGAATAAAGAAGGTTTTCTCCGTTCTTCACCCCTTCAATCAAATTATGTGAATGCCCGCCTAAAATTACGTCAATCCCGTCAGTTTCGCGGGCAATTTTTCTATCATAGCCGTAACCGCTGTGCGAGAGAAGTATAATCTTATTAACGCCCTGAGCTTTCAATTTATTAACTTCAATTTGTATATCTTCAATAGTTTCTTCAATACTAACCGGCTCAATTTTCTGATCCTGCAGGACTTTACCGTACTTAACCCTTGATAATAAATCCGTTGGCAAAACTCCGATAATCCCGTATTTATGCCCGTTGTGCTCTTCGATAATAGATTTTTCAACTTTAGCAGCCAGCGGGTTATTTTTATCCATAGGTTTAAGGTTGCATGCAAGAAGTTTATAGCTGCTATTCTGCATAACATCTTTAAAAACAGATGATTTCATATCACATTCGTGATTTCCGACAGCGGAAGCGCTGACGCCTATAATCTTTAAAAACGCTGCAGCAACGCTGTTAACTTTAGGGTTCTCTCCTAATAAAATATCGCCTGATGATAGTTTTAATTTATCTACCTTATCAGACGATACATATTTATCAAATTCGTTTGAAGCTGTAACTGTACGCTCCATATTTATAGCTTTGCCATGGTAATCATTTACGTAGAAAATACTTGTCCTGACACCTCCGGATTGATATGGTTTATCCGGCGGCAGTTTTTGTTTCTGCCTTCTGTATCGCTCAAGCATATTTGTTGTTTGTGAAAAATTCACAGGATTAATCATCTCTACGGATCCCTTTACATAAATATCCGTAAAAATATTTTTTTGCTATTAAAAGTTAAAATGTTTACATAACTTTACTGCAGATTATTAAAACTTCATGGTCTGAACTTCCCAGTGTTTTGAAAGTTCTGCGATAAGCTCCTGCCCGTCATCTTTCAAATCAAGAAGCACAATACCATTATTCTGGCAGACCTCACCTTCAGAATGATGAAGTCCTATACGGGTTCGGATTGAGCAGCCGTATTTTGTGAGAATCTGCTGGAATTCGGCTGAGCATTCAGCCCTGTTTGTAAGATTAACACCGATAATTGTTGTCATATTCTCTCCTTTCTTTTTACATAATATATGTTATCGGAGTGTACGTTCATTTCTTTTCTTTTTTAGCCAGAAAAAAGAAAAGAAATGAACCAAAGAAAAGAAAAATCGGCAAAAGAAAAGAGCGTCGCTGCGCGCCGCAGAATCAAATGGAAGTAGTTGAAGGCAAAGCCTTCAACCTCAAATGCTCGCTATCGCGGCTACGCCGCACGCTCGCCTGAAAACCCTCCGGCGCTTTGCGCCACCTCCCTTACAAGGGAGGTTTTATTCAGACCTGCCTTAGGCAGGTTGCCGAACGTGCACGAAATGCGATAGTGAGGCTAAGAGGTTAAATGCGGTCAGCATTTAACTACATCCATTCGGCCGTGCGCTGCGCAGCAGCGCTATAATAATGCGTGTTTTTCTTTTTCGGTTCACTTTTTCTTTTTTCTTCGCAAAAAAAAGAAAAAGTGAACAAATAAAAGAAGTAGTAGAACTTCTTTCTTCCGATAACATATATTATAAAATCAATGTGCAATTTTCTAATCTTTATTTTTAATAAAAAAAAATAACACCCGCAAACGGGGTATTATTTTCTTTTTTAAATGGAGTTTTATTTCTCCTTTTTGCCTGACCTTACTATTCAATATCAAGGTCATCTGTGGCTTGAAGCTGTTTTTTCTTTAAATTGTGCATAACTGCATCAACAAGAAGTTCATAGGATTTCATGTTCTCAATATTCGGGAACTCTTCCTTGAGTTGTTCTCTGACCATTGCTTCCAGCCTACGTTCGTCAGAATTTGTCTGTATATCCTCAACTCCGCTAATCATTTTAATGTATTCAGGCGACGATTTGTCGATAGATTGTTTTTCAAACATTAACCATCTCAATCGCGGACTGATTTCATTTTTCAGCTTTCTTACAATTTTTAAGTTTTTAAATCGGTTTAACATAAGAACCTCTGCTTTTTGATTAGTTGAATTGGAATTCACTACCTTATTGTACTATTTTAAAGTAACCTAAAAAAAATAATTTACTCTTTTTGATGGATTATTTACAATTCTTTATAAAAAAGTTAAAAAACTCTTACAGCTTGCTGAAATCCGTCAGGACTTCATATTTTTTCTTTAGCATAGTAAGAAGTGCAAGCCTGTTTTCTTTTACTTTTTCATCCTTATCCATGACAAGAACATCTTCAAAGAATTTTTCAACAGCAGGATTTATGGCAATCAACTGATTAAGATAGGATGTGTAATCCAGACTTTCATCGAGTGATTTTATCTCACCGTATAGCATGCCCTCAGAAGCTTCCCTGAACAAATCTCTGTTAACCTGAGATTTTGAATCCTCTTTCAGGATTCTGATAACTCTGTTGGCGCATTCCAGAAGTGCAGGATTATCAAGAGCTTGAATAACTTTTACACGTTCAATATAATCTGACAAATCCTCCATAGGATTTTTGTTGGAAGCGCATGCTTCAAGAACATTTTTGCTGTATCTGTCGCCTAAAAAGATTATCAAACGCTGCACAAAAAATTCGTTAATCTCGGCAAGGCATTTGTCAGGAGAAATTCTTGCAACATTCTTTTTCACTGTGTCGGCAATCTTTTGAAACGCGTTTTTCTCTGCAGAAGTTTCAATTGAAACAGGAAGAAGCAGCAAGTCTTTCTGAATTAGATTGCTGAGGTTAATTTTCAATCCGTTGTTTAAAACCGTTCTGATAATTCCGAGCGCCGCACGCCTTACCCCGAGAGGATCCGATGAACCCGTAGGCTTTTTGCCGTCAGCAAACACCGCACAGATAGTATCAAGCTTATCAGCGATACCTACAACCTGACCTTCCAGCCCTTTTGCGGTTTCACTTTCAGCATTAAGCGGGAAGTAGTGCTCTTTAATCCCTTCCACTACTTTTTCATTTTCTCCGCTAACCCTTGCGTAATCAGAACCGATAAAGCCCTGCAGTTCGGTAAACTCAAACACAAGCTGGGTTACTAAATCAGCTTTACAGAGGAGTGCTGTTCTTTCTATATCTTTTGAAGGAACGTTGAGTTCTTTTGCAATATCTTTTGATAAAGTGATTAACCGCTGGGTTTTATCATAGACGGAGCCCATGCCTTTCTGGAAGGTTACGCCTTTAAGCCCCTCTACATAATCATCAAGAGGCTTTCTTGTATCTTCATTAAAGAAAAATACTGCATCATCAAGACGAGCCTTAATTACTCTTACGTTTCCGGCTTTTATGTTTTCAAATTCATCACCGATATAGTTTGTCATTGTAATAAATTTGTTGATAAGTTTTCCGTCTTTATATAGAGCAAAATACCTCTGGTGAACGGCCATGACTGTAACTACAAGTTCTTCCGGAAGTTTTAAGTATTCTTCGGAGAATTCACATGTTACAGGCACCGGATATTCGGTAATAAAGGTTACCTCATCAAGCAAATCCTCGGTATAATGAGCTTCAGCGCCGAGTTTTTCAGCCTCTGCTTTTGCTTTATCAATAATAATTTGTTTTCTCTCGTTCTGGTCAACTATTACGCAGCAGTTGCGCATAATTTCAACATAATCATCAGGATGCCCGATAATCACATTCTGCTGGGCGAACCTGTGACCGCGTGAAACATTTGAAGATTCTTTATCAATAATTTTTATTTTAACTTCTTCTCTATCAAGAATTGAAACAATCCATTTTATCGGGCGTGAAAACTTCTGTTCGTTATATCCCCATCTCATAAAGTGAGCACCCTGAAGTTTTGAGAAAATAACAGGAACATTTTCCTGCAAAAGTTCAACAATTGATTTGCCTTTAATAACCACCTTTGCATAAACGTAATCATTTTCCACGTACAAATCTTCCGGCGCAATCCCGTTTTTCTTTGCAAAACCTTCGCCGGCTTTTGTGAGATTGCCGTTTTCATCATAAGCGACTTTTGCAATCGGGCCTTTAACAATTTTTGTTTCATCAGAAGTCTGCGCCTCAAGACCGCTTACTATAACAGCAAGTCTGCGCGGGGTTGCATATACATCAACCTTTTCATATCCGACTTTGTTATCTTTCAAAAAACTTTCAAAACCGTTATGCAGCTGTTCAATTGCCTGCGGTATAAACCTGTAAGGAAGTTCTTCTGTTCCTATTTCCAATAAATATTTACTCATATCTCACCTGTTCTTACCGGTTGCTGCCGCAATTTGCCGGTTTTTATAACCATTTTGCGGCTCAACCATTCTTACGTCACTAAAAAATTTCGTTCACATCACATAGGTAAAATTTTTCGGGACAATTTTAATATAAAAAAATTATAGATAAAGAAAAATACATTGTAAAGAAAAATATTGATTTTATTAAAAAAGAGTAAATGTTTATTTTTTTCTGAACTCTATATCATACCCGAGAATATCACAGATTTGAACGAGTTCGTTATACTTCAGGGTTCCGTTAATCAGTTTGGCGGAAAGCGACTGCTGGTAAACTCTCTTTTCTTCCGTTGACATCATTCTGGCAAGTTTACTTAATGATACATTACTTTGCATCAATAATATTTTAACAACTTCACGTGCGGTTTTTGCTTCCATTCTTTAATTATAGAGTGATAGCGCAAAAAAAGCCTTTTTCAGAGATTTTAGCTTGACAAAACAGAATTATTACAATATATTTCATGTAATTACATTTAAATCAGTGTTATTTTTGTAAAGAAAGGTTAAATATGAAAAAGTTTTCATACTCGTTTACTACAGCAGCAAATGTTTATTTCCTATCAGGCAGGGACACTAAATCAGCATTTACGCTGGCAGAGGTTTTGATAACCCTCGGCATAATAGGGGTTGTTGCGGCAATGACAATGCCGGCTTTAATTCAAAAAAATAACAACCGTGTTGTGGAAACAAGGCTTATGAAATTCTATTCATCAATCAATCAGGCCGTAAAAATGGCGGAAGCAGATTACGGCGATAAAAAAATCTGGTATCAGGATCTTGCAGGCGCCGAACTGGACGATGAGGGAAAGCCCGTTCCGGGAAGCTCCGAGGCTGAAAAATGGTTTAACAAATATCTTGCGCCTTACATGAAAATTATTAAAACAGAAATTCTTTCAGACGGGAGTCTGATGGTTTATTTTCCTGACGGGAGCGGATTAAGAACACTGTCGCACACAACAAGAGACTGGGTCTTTTTCCCCGGAAAACCCGATAAATGTGATTACACGAACGGAAACAGCTATGGTACCTGCATGTTTCATTTTAATTTTAATCCTGCAAACACGCAGCCTGGGTGGTCGTACAGTTACAACAAAGGATTTGAGCCATGGAAATATTTCTGGGACGGAACAGATGAACAATTAAAAAATGCCTGCTATAAAAATCAACCAATTTACACAAGTGAAAATGTTAATGCCGGCAAAGCTTACTGTACTGCATTAATCCAGCTTAACGGCTGGAAAATACCTGACGATTACCCGTACAAGGTCAGTTATTAAGCACTAAAAATTTTTCATGACTTCAAGGACTTAATCTCTTACTTGATTATAAAAATTCATTTGTGTATAATATTTTTATAAATAGTAAGGAGAGATAAACAAATGGGATATAAGATTTTATCAAAAAAAGAAATTTGCCCAAATCAGTATGAAATTACAATAGATGCGCCATACGTTGTCAGAAACGCTCAGGCAGGACAGTTCATAATTTTCAGAGCAGACAAAAACGGAGAAAGAGTTCCTCTGACTATCGCCGATGTTAACAAAGAAACAGGCGCTTTAACTTTAGTATTTATGGCTGTCGGATATTCAACAAAACGCCTTGCATCTCTGGGCGTAGGTGATGAAATTGCTGATATTGTCGGCCCTCTGGGCAAGCCTACTCATATTAAAAAATACGGAACTGTTGTTTGTCTTGCCGGAGGTTATGGTGCAGCTCCATGCTATTTGATTGCAAAAGCCTTTAAAGAAGCCGGTAATAAAGTTTACATGATTATGGGTGCAAGAAACAAAGACCTCATTTTCTGGGCTGACAAAATGAAAGAGGCATGCACAGAATTATTTATCACAACAGACGACGGAACTATGGGCGAAAAAGGCTTTGTAACACAGGTTCTTGAAAGGCTTATGCAAAAAGAAAAAATCGATTATGCAATTGCAGTCGGGCCTATGCCTATGATGAGGGCTGTTGCAAACCTTACAAGAGATAAAGGCATCTATACTGAAGCCAGCATGAATCCGATTATGGTTGACGGTACCGGTATGTGTGGAGCCTGCAGGGTTACTGTCGGCGGAGAAGTGAAATTTGCATGCGTTGACGGGCCTGACTTTGATGCTCATAAAATTGACTTTGATGAAGTTATCAATAGAACTAAAATTTACAAAGATCAGGAAAGAAAAAGAGATGAGAACTGTAACCTGTTAAAACAGGCCGCAGCAAAATAAATTAGGAGAAAGATATGGCTGAAAAAAAAGATACTATCCCGTTTTGTCCGCTTATGAGCGCAGGCTGCGATATAGATAAGGTTTGCACGCAGGAACGCTGTGCATGGTATGTTCCGAATATAAGAAAATGTTCTCTCTATATCATTGCTTATGATGCCCTGTTGGATGCGAACACCAGACAGGTTCCAAAGAAACGAATTTAGTTTATAATATATAAACCAGACAGAATTCAACCGGCAGGCAAGAGTGTAATAACTTTCGCTGCACAGCCGGTATTATTACACAAAACCCTTTATAATCGGGAGGAAATTTTTTATGAAAATTGTAGTGTGCATAAAACAGGTTCCGGATACTTCCGATATAAAATGGACGGAAAACAACACAATTCAGCGTGAAGGTCTTGAAAGCGTAATGAATCCATACGATGTTTATGCTTTGGAAGCTGCGCTGAAATTAAAAAAATCTTACGATAATATAGAAATTACAACACTCAGCATGGGGCCACTGCAGGCAGGTGATATGTTAAAAAAGACATTAGCACTCGGAGTTGACAATGCCATACTTCTTTCTGACAGAAAATTTGCAGCCGCTGACACTTATGCAACCGGAAAAACAATAGGAACTGCAATTAAACAAAAACTTCCTGACTTTGATTTAATCATCTGCGGCCAGTTTGCAATCGACGGAGATACTGCACAAACAGGGCCTAGTATCGCGAATACCTTGAATATTCCACAGGTTACTTATATTCAGGAAATTATATCTTCTGAAAACGGAGAGTTGAAAGTCCGCCGCGAACTTGATGACGGAACAGAAATTGTTAAGGTAAAACTGCCTGCACTTATCTGCATGCTTCAGGATTACTTTGAACCGGCAAGGGCAAGAATTAACGGGATTATAAAAGCGCAAAACTCTGAAATCACCACTTACGGTCTGGATGATATTGGACTTTTGCCGGAAGAAGCCGGACTTAGAGGCTCGCCGACTTATGTAAGCAAAGCGTTCCGCCCTGAACCGAAAAACACGGAATGCGTTTTTGTTAACTCGGCAGAGGAACTTGCGGAAAAAATTCAAATCTGCAAAGGAGGGAAAAATGACTAAAGAAATCCTTATCTATGCAGAGGTTACAAGAGATAACTATATCCACACGGTATTTTTTGAACTTGCAAATAAAGCTCAGGAACTCGCGGAAAAACTCGATGAGGCAGAAGTTAACGCGCTTTTAATTTCCCCAAAAGGACTTGCAGCGGACTATAGAGAAGCATTCAAAAACAGCGGAATTTCAAAAATTTACGTATGCGAAGATGACCGGCTTAAAACATATTCAACAGAATACTTTACAAAAGCCGCTGTCGAGATTGCAAAAGAGGTTCAGCCTGAAATTCTTCTTCTCGGAGCAACAAATCAGGGGCGGGATTTAGCACCCCGAATTTCAACAGCACTTCATACAGGTTTAACTGCAGACTGCACAGGACTTGATATTAATGAAAAAGGACAGCTTGCTGCAACCCGTCCGACATTCGGGGGGCAGCTTATGGCTACAATCCTCTGCAAAAACTTGCCGCAAATGGCAACAGTCAGACCTAAAGTCTTTAAACCGGCGGAAAAAGATAATATCAAACCGGCTGATATAATTTATAAAACGGTAAATCTTGATGAAATAGAAAAAAAAGTTGAACTTCTGGAATTTCATAAAAAACTAACAACGGAAATAAACGAACTTGACAGCGCTGAAATTATAGTGGCCGGCGGCAGAGGAATGAAAAACGCTGATGGTTTCAAACTTCTAAAAGAATTCGCGGATAAAATCGGCGCCGCAGTTGGCGCAAGCCGTGCAGCAGTAGAAATGGGGCTTGCCTCTCATGATATGCAGGTTGGTCAGACAGGAAAAACTGTTACACCGAAACTCTACATTGCCTGCGGAATTTCTGGCGCAATCCAGCATACAATAGGCATGGATAAATCTGAAAAAATTATAGCAATAAACAAAGATGAGAAAGCCCCGATATTTGAAATAGCAGATTTCGGGCTGGCCGGCGATGTCTTTGAAATCCTGCCGGAATTGCTTAAATACAAAGCTCTAACAGAAGATGCCTCCTGGAAGAAGTTACCTTAATATGTGTCTGGTGTAAATACAGTTTTTCAATCATGATGCTATAAAAACCAGGATTTACAATAAACTATATCCCCTTTAACATTCTATATAAATATAGAACTGTTTTATCATGCTCAAGAGATTTCACAATTTCCTGCCTCATTTGCTCATAAGGAATACCGTCAGTGAACACAAACAATTCGTAAACATCAACATCTAAAGCTTTTGCTATTGATGTAAGTGTTTCTGCTGACGGGTAATTAATTCCGTTTTCAATTTTGCTTACATTTTTTGGATCAATACCTACAAGTTCTGAAAATTTTTCCTGCGTAAGCTTTTTTGATTTTCTTAAATCCTGTATTCTCTGTCCCAATTGCTTTTTTAATGACATAATTTAACTCCTTATTAATCATTACGTCTATACCAAAGCAATATAACAATCTATTAGACATAAAAATTAAATATTTATATCTAATGAGTTGAATTATTTCTATTTATAAGATATAATAATAATAGAATTCAATATAACAGATGGAGAATTTTATGAAAGAGAAAAACGCTTTTACACTTGCAGAAGTGCTTATCACGCTCGGGATTATCGGAGTCGTCGCTGCCATGACGCTGCCAACTCTTATCGGCAATTATCAGAAAAAACAAACAGCAACACAGTTAAAGAAATTCTATTCAATCATGCAGCAGGCGATTACACGGGCAGAAGTAGACCACGGCCCTGTTAAAGACTGGGATTTTATGATTGGCGGCAATGACCATACTGAAATGTTTACTGATAAATATATAAAACCATACATAAAAATTATAAAAGAATATCTTCCCGGAGATTTTCCAGAAGATATACATTACACCTGTCTTAAAGGCGGAAATTGCGACCACTACGGCGAGGCAAAAGAAAACAACCCTAAACTGGTTTTCGCAGACGGAACCATGATAGTTGCGGCAGATTTAGTTGACAGCCTGCCGGATCCTGATACAGGGACAGTACATCAGGCAATGAATATCATTATTGATTTAAACGGTTTCAAAAGACCAAACCAGTACGGGAAAGATGTGTTTGCCTTTTCAATTCAGCCTGAAAAACGCTTTGTCCCTGCAGGTGTAGGCTACACTTCCGCAATAGAAGGGTCTACCGGATTTGACAGAGACTGGTTCCTGAACGGCGGAAACGGCAGAGGATGCAACAAAACCCAGTCCGGCTTCTACTGTGCAGCCCTGATTATGATTGACGGCTGGGAAATAAAAGATGACTATCCATGGTAAGATAAATTTTATTTTTTGTGCTAAAATAAATCAGTAAATGACCTTTTGTCTGCCGTTAAAATTTCCGGCAGCAAGAAAAATTTAAGAGAGGATATGTCATGAATAAAGTTGTAGTCGGAGCCCAGTGGGGCGATGAAGGAAAGGCGAAAATTACTGATTTACTGGCACAGGATGCTGATTTAATCATCCGCTATCAGGGCGGCTGTAATGCAGGGCATACTGTTGTTGCGCATAATAAAACATTTAAATTTCACTTAATCCCGTCAGGAATTTTATACGGTAATAAAACCTGCTTTATCGGGGCTGGAACGGTTATTCTGCCGGAAGCCTTTGAAAGAGAAGTTAAGGAACTGATTGAACAGGGAATTGATGTTTCCGGCTTAAAAGTCAGTCCGCTTGCATCAATCACAATGCCTTATCACACAGAAGTTGACGGCTACAGCGAAGACAATGCAAAAAAAGGTAAAATCGGCACAACCAAAAAGGGAATAGGCCCTACATACACCGATAAAATGGCACGTACAGGGTTAAAGATTGAAGATTTATATTCTCCTGAAGCCTTGAGCGAAAAACTCGATGTTATTTTGCCTTTGAAAAATAAGATTTTAGAAAAAGTTTACGGGCTCCAGCCATACACAAAAGAGTGCATACTCGCCCTCTGCGAAAAATACGCGGAAATTTTCAAGCCTTATGTATGCTTTGACTGGCAGGAAATGCTGAATGCTTCAAAGAAAAAACAGGTGCTTTTTGAAGGCGCTCAGGGTGTAATGCTTGACGTCGACTACGGAACATACCCTTTTGTAACTTCATCAAACCCTATAGGCGGCGGGGCAGCAACAGGTTCAGGCTTTGGCCCGAAAATGATTGATGAAGTTATCGGGGTTGCAAAAGCTTACGTAACCCGTGTCGGGGAAGGGCCTTTTGTAACAGAATTAACAGATAAAACAGGCGACAAAATCCGCGAAATAGGGCATGAATTCGGTGTTACAACCGGACGTCCTAGAAGATGCGGCTGGTTTGATGCTGTGACTATGAAATATTCAGTTCTGGTGGGAGGGCTTACCTCTATTGCCTTAACTAAAATCGACGTGTTTGATACTTTTGATGAAATAAAAGTCTGCACAGCCTATAAAGACACCCGTGACGGAAAGATTTACACCTCCTACCCGACAGATGTATTTATTCATAAATACTTAGAACCTGTCTACGAAACACACAAAGGCTGGAGGGAAGATATTACAGGAATTAAAGAGTACGAAAGGCTTCCTGAAAACTGCAAAAAATACCTCACCAGACTGGAAGAACTTCTTGAAGTGCCTATTTCAATTGTAAGCGTCGGGCCGGACAGGGAACAGACAATCCGGAAATAAAGCGTTGCAATTCAGTAGAAAAAACTCCCATACATCTAAATGAAGTATTATTGTGCTTTGTTAAAATGCAACCTCAACGAAATGAGCAGCCGTTGTTCGGTGAAACAACTTCATAAGCAAGTGCTGTCCGGGCGTGAGTGAAAAATACCGGTTGTAATGAGAACACAAATCGGCAAGCAAGTTCACTTGCTTTTGGTTGAACCGATTACAAACGGCTAGCGAATGTAGTAACAGGTTAAATTTTATACAAAATACGATAATTAAAAATTACAAAAAATACAGCCTCAGTCACAAGACTGCTCCGCGGGCATAAATAAAATCAGAGCGCAATTTTTTTCATCTCCCCGTTTTTATAAATACAGGTAGTTATGTTAAATTTTAACCCGATTGGTAATGTAAATATAAATAATCAGCTTCGCCCGTCCGCACAGAAAAAAAAGCCGGACAATTCCGCCGCGCAGACAAATACTATCTCTAATGTAACTCCGGATTTTAGTGTAAAAACTCCGATGAAATATGCTAAAACCGGAGAAATAGAACTTCCGTTTGATACAAAAGCTTACATGTATAAACTTGCAAACGGTCAGCGGGTTATTATTGTTCCGAATGAAGGCGAAACAGTTGTTAAAACTTATGTGAATACCGGTTCAATGAACGAGCCTGACAATATTCGAGGTATCAGCCACTATATTGAACATAACCTCTTTAACGGCTCTGAAGGTCTTGAGGCTGGAGAATTTTTCAAAACTACAGATAAAATGGGCGCCGAAACAAATGCCAGCACCGGACTTGCGGAAACTAATTACTATATTAGTTCATTCCTGCTGAACGACGGGGATCTTGAAAAGAAAATTAAAATTCACGCCTCAATGCTCGAAACCCCGCGTTTTGCCGCGGACATGCTCGAGAAAGAAAAAGGTATCGTGAATTCCGAAATAAATATGATTACATCAAATCCGGACAATATAGCTTTTAACAGAACTTTTAAAAATCTTTTTAATATAAAAACAAACTCCTCGGATGTTATTGCCGGCAGGACAGATAACATTACAAACTTAACAAGAGAAGATGTTGTTGATTACTTCAACAGAAATTATTATCCTGCCAATATGGTAACTGTAATTTCCGGTGATGTAAAACCCGATGATGCAATGCAGCTTGTGTCAAAATACTTCACCTCTAACAAGCCGCCGGTGAATGAGCGCCATTTTGAAGATTTTACACCGGTTACAAAAACTGTAAGAGAAGATATTATTTCGGATAAGGCGGTTTCAACAATTGTGGCAGCAGGCTTCAAAGGCCCTGAAAATAACAATATTAAAGACAGAATTTATATGAAAGCGCTCGGAGTTCTGCTCACATCCTCTCCCGCAACAATGAAGTGGATAAAACCGTTGAACGCTCATCTTTTCTATGAAGATGAAAAAATCAGTCCGCAGCAAAACGCGCCGACTGCCATCATGTTCAGCACCGATACTAATGAAGAAAATTCCGAAAAAATTCTGAAAATCCTCTATCAACAGATTAAAAACCGCTCTAATATTCTTCCGACAGAGGATGAAATGCTTATTGTAAAAAAACGGCTTCTTAATTCTTTTTCAGAAAAATTTGAATACTCAGCGCTGATGAATAATCTTATCGGCGAATCTATTCTGGAAGATAATCTGGATTACATAAACAACTTTGAAAAAATAGTCAATGAAATGAAGCCGGAAGATATTATGAATACGGCAAAAAAATATCTTGACCTTAATAAAACCGCAATTACAGTGGTTCATCCTTCGACTTCTGATGAAAAAACGATTGCCGGCAACTATAAGACCGCAGCAAAAATTTCCTTCACCGGCACCAGCCGGAAACAGGCTATCAATACAGATAATGTTAAACAATATAACATGCCGGACAATAACTTCCGGATAATTACAAATAACACCAGAAACAGAAACGCGTATATGAAAATTTCATTCCGCGACGACCTGCCGCGCAAGCCGGAAAAAGCTGCAACGGCATTTATACTAAGCGGACTTTTAAATGAAGGTTCAATCTTAAGATCCTGTGCACAATTTTCCAACGACAATGAAAAAAGAGGTATAACAATTGATTTTGCCTCAGGTGTCAACCTTATAAGCTGTGATGCAAGTTTTGATGCAGATGATATGGATTACGCGCTAAAATCAGCAAAAGAAGTGCTGCTTAACCCGCGTTTCACTCAGGAAACTCTGGATACAGTAAAGGCTTCCATAAAGGATTCCCTTCTGCGTTCGGAGAAAACCCCTTACAAAAAGCTTGATGCAGAACTGTTCAAAGGAACTCTTCTCGGCTGCAGCGAGGAAGAAATCTTAAACAGCCTTGACAGCGTGACACTGGATGATGTAAAGGCGCTCTACGCCTCTATGATGAAAGAGGCAAAAGCGTCGATTACAGTTTCCGCGCCGTTTGAGAAAAAGCCTGAATTAAAGACCATTTTATTCAGAAATATTGCAGGGATGCCGGAAGTAAAACGATTTGAGCCTTATATCTTCCGCAACTATACTCCTGTTGAAAAAACAAAAGTTCTTACTGATATACACAATAAAAATCAGGCGAATATTGTTATGGCATATAAATTCAATATCAACGGCAACCTGAAAGACAGCACCGCTATTGAATTAATGAACATAATTCTCGGCGGAGGCCCTTCATCAAGACTATTTAACGACCTGAGAGAACAGCAGAAACTTGCCTACTCTGTCCGCTCAAGCCTTTCAGGCATTGATACGACAAGAGTGCTTAACCTCGCAATCGGAACAACAACCGAGAACAAAGAAACAGGAGAAATCAGTTACGACAACCTTAAAAAGTCAATAGACGGCTTCAGGTATCACGTTAACAAACTAAAAACCGAAAAAGTTTCGGAAGAAGAACTTAATAACGCTAAATTAGCACTCAAAAACCGTATTCTTGCACAGAATGAAAGTAATTCCGGCAAGACAGACGGTCTTGATTATAACGCATACAGCGTTTATGGAATTTCAAGAGAAAATCAGCTTCTCGATATGGTAGACAAAATTACCGTTGACGATATTTATAACACAGCAAACTATATTTTTAGCGGTATGCCGACATATTCAATCGTAGCAACTGAAAATACCCTTAATGCAAACAAAGACTTTTTAAAGTCGCTGGAGGAAGCCTAATTGTAGTCTGCAATATCTCTGTAGCTTGTAATTATTGAAATTACGGCCGCAATCCCGACTAGCGAATAAACTATTCTGGAAAGCAATGTCATTTCTCCAAATAAAAGGGCTACCAAATCTATGTTAAATAATCCTACAAGCCCCCAGTTCAATGCACCGATAATAACAAGAATATAAGAAATAATTTTTAACGCTCTCATAACAATATCTCCTTTCGTCAATATTTTCAGAAAGTTTTGTAAAATAAACAAGAACCAACCGGCTAGCAAACAGACTTATTTAAAACAGCATTTTATAAACCAGTCTGACTAAATCATCATCTTTATCAAGCTTTTGTAAGATTTTTTCTTTTAAAAAGGTTGTATCCTGCAAATGTTCTGTACGAAACAAATCCGATGCACTAATTTCAAAAATTTCCATAAACTTTTCAATGGTTTTTAATCTCGGAAAAGTCTGCGAATTTTCTATCTTTATAATATTTCGTGTGTCTATATCCACAAGTTCCGCAAGCTGCTCCTGCGTAAGATTTTTCTCTTTCCGCAGTTCTTTTATCCTTCTGCCGAATAGCTCTTTTACATTTTGCATTAAAAACTCCTTTAAATAAAATCATATACTTTAAATAAAGCACTTATGATGATTTTTTAAATCAGTTATTATTGACAAAAATGACAAAATAATTCATAATAGTGATATAATAAATCATATTGAGGAGTAATATATGAACAAACACTACAAAAAATGTTTATCACAAAACTCTGATAAGTCAGCATTTACGCTTGCGGAAGTTCTGATTACACTCGGGATAATAGGAGTTGTTGCAGCCATGACGCTTCCAACACTTATTCAGCGCCATCAGGAAAAAGTTATCATAGCAAAATAAAAAAAAAGTTATTCTACAATGCAGCAGGCTTACTTAATGGCAGTTAATGACAAAGGACCTATTGAAACCTGGGGACTCGCTAAGTCTAATGATGGCAGGGACTCGGATGAGGAACAGGACATCTCTCTTTATGATGATACAGAAAATATACTATATCATTTAAAAGACTACTTAAAAGTTACAAAATACTGCGGATTAGAAAAAGGATGCTGGTATTCAACACCTATATATTCTTTAAACGGCAGCGTCTTTGTTTACCCTGACAGAGGTTATTTCTCAAAAGCTATACTTGCTGACGGCAGCATGATTATGACATACAGCGACAATTCTGACAGCGGTTTTTACAGAATAGATATTAACGGGGAAGCTCCACTCAACACTATGGGGAAAGATGTTTTTTCATTTTCGATTCAGAAAAATAAAATAATTCCATGGGGAGTTTCAGGCTACTATCTGTTTGATAACTATTGCAATCCTAAAAAAAAGCGGGGTAGATCAGGGCAGAGGGTGCACTGCATGGGTCATTATAAATGAAAACATGGATTACCTGCACTGTGAAGGACTTTCCTTGAACAAAAACACTAAGTGTGAATAAAAATTTTTCAGGTTTTAAAAGTCAAAAAAAGACCTCTCTTTCGAGAGGTCTTTTTAATTACAATTTGAAATTATAATTTTGAAGCAACCATCAAAGTAGTTTCAGCTAATCTTGTAGAATAACCCATTTCGTTATCGTACCAGGAAATGATTTTAACCTGATTACCGCCCATTACACGGGTTAATAAAGCATCAACTGTAGATGACTGTGAAGTACCAACATAGTCAGAAGATACAAGCGGTTCTTCAGTGTAGCAAAGAACATGACCGTCAGCACCTTCTTTTAATGCTGCGTTAACTTCTTCAACAGTAACGTCTTTAGAAAGTTCGAATACAACGTCAACGAGTGATACGTCCGGAGTAGGAACTCTCATAGCGAAACCGTCCAATTTACCTTTTAACTGAGGCAATACAAGAGCAACAGCTTTAGCAGCACCGGTTTTTGTAGGAACGATGTTCAAAGCGCCTGCTCTTGCACGACGAGGGTCTTTGTGGCCTGCGTCTAAGATTCTCTGGTCACCTGTGTATGAGTGAACAGTTGTCATCAAGCCTTTAACAATACCGAATTTTTCATCAATAACTTTAGCAACAGGAGCCAAGCAGTTAGTTGTGCAAGATGCCATTGAAATTACATTGTGCTTAGCAGGATCGTATTCTTTGTCGTTAACGCCGAGAACGATAGTTTTATCTTCGTTTGTAGCCGGAGCAGAGATGATAACTTTCTTAGCGCCGGCAGTGATGTGAGCTTTAGCTTTTTCAGCATCTGTGAAGAAGCCTGTTGATTCAACAACAACTTCAACACCTAAATCTTTCCAAGGAAGCTGAGCAGGATCTTTTTCTGCGAAGAATTTAATTTTCTTACCGTTGATAATGATACCTTCATCATAAGCTTCAACTTCACCGTCAAATTTACCCATTACAGAGTCGTATTTGAAAAGTCTTGCTGCATCAGCCGGTTTCAAACCAGGGTCGTTGATTGCAACGTAATTAATTTTGTCAAAAATACCTTCTCTGATAGCGGCGCGTAATGTGTTACGGCCGATTCTACCAAAACCGTTAATTGCTACATTTACCATAAGTTTTTACTCCTTCTTATTCTGTAAATCTATAACATGTTTTTTATATCATCAACAAAAAAACTAATCAATAGGTTTAGGACGTTTGAATTATTAAGAAAAAGTTAATTATTTAAGTTTATAAGGATAGTCGTCGGCAATTTTCCAGCCGTCGTGCATTATTAAAGCAGAACAGGTTATAGGATTTGATTTGCATGACGAAAGAAGCTGCTCTCTGGTACACCCTTTTCTGACGCATGAGTACGGAAAATACGCATCAAACGGATTCTGACGGTTCCGTAGCAGACCAGCATTGTAACCTTCTTCAGTACAGAGCAGAAAATCAAACATATCAACACCCTGGGTATTAGGGGCTTTTGCTCCGTTGTAGTCAAAATTTATATCCATACAATACCCGCTGCTGAGTCTGAGAGTAGAGCCGTCTGCAAGCATTATTGCTATAGCTGTACCGCCTTTATCTATTACGGCCGCTTTTTTTAAATATTTTTCCAGATACGTATCATAAAAGGCAAGAACTCCTTCGCGATTGCCGGCATTACCGCCCTCACCGTCATCTATTCTCGGGGATTTTGACCAGTAAAAAACAGGCCCGTTCTCCAGTTCAGAAAGTTTAACCGCCTGTGCCATAGTTGTATAAAACTTTTTAACTTTTGCTTCCACTTCCTGCTTTTTATAATTATGTACAATGGCAGGCAGGGTCATCGCTGCAACAACACCGATAATTCCAAGAGTTATAAGGACTTCGGCCAATGTAAATGCTTTTTTCATAAGACCTCCTGAATTATAAATAATAATTAAATAATATTATATACATATATAATATTATTATACAGTATTATAATAAAATTTACAAGAGTGAACCAAAAATGCACAATTTTAATATGATAAAGAATAAACTTTCTGAAATAATGGGACGGCGGCGGCTAAATATGGCAGAAGTAGCAAGGCTTGCCGGATTAACACATGTAACAGTTTTCAGAATATACCACGACAAAACCAAAACAATAGAACTTGAAACTTTGAACAAATTGTGTAATGCTTTAAATTGTAGAGTTCAGGATATATTTGAACACATACCTGACTAGACTAGGGAAGATATGAAAATTCAAAACATTAACACCGCCGTATTTACTGCAAACACAACACCTAAAAATAAAAGCTGGCTGGATAAAATTCATGAAAAGACAAAGAATTCCTCGGATATGACAGATACAATAGTTGTTCCGCGGACGATTTTCAAAGGGTATCTCGGGATTATGACCGGCACAACACTTGTAACGCTCGGAGGGCTTGTAAACAGAAAAAAGCAGCCAAAACTCTTTAAAGGCACAATGGCTGCCGGCTTATTAACTTCACTCTACGGAACATGGGCTTTTGTAAGACCTTTTATCATAAAAGATGCAAACGGGATTGAAAAAACAAAACCTACATCAACACCAGAGCCATCATAAGTTCTTCTGCCTGCAGACAGTAAACCGTATCCATAAGTATCGGAATTAAGTCTGGATCCTCATTAAAAACACCTTTTACATTAACATCATCTCCGAAAATATTTTTGTTCTTAATACGTAAATCGATGTTGTCGCCCTTAAGTCCGTATCCGATAAATTTGCTGTTCAATTTAATATCAATATTTTTGTCTTTAAAAGTTCCTTTAATCCTTTTGCCTGTCCAGGTGTCAGATATTTTGAGGTTAACAGGTTTGCCGCCAATAGTTCCTTCGACAACAGAACCTGTGAGATTTGCTTTTGATTTCAGATTTAATTCTTTATCACCGACAAAACCGGTAATTGTATCGGCTTTTAAAAATTTTCCCTGATGGCGAATATCAAATTCAACGCCGTCAATTTCGCCTGCCAGATCTCGGTGCGTAAAGCCTCCAGAGGCCTCGATTGTAAACTTTTTATCAGCAAAAGTTCCTCCGGCTTTTTTAACATTTTTTTTGCTGAGTTCAACAGTATCTGCCGGAAGACTTTGAGAGTTCGGAGCAGACTGAACTGCTGCGGCTCCGGTAAAACGGCATGGAGTATTTGTAATCTGAGAAATATTTAAACTCATATTATACCCTTTTATAACTACACTTATATTATTATAAAACACAGCCATAAAAAAAATTGCCAGTGTAAACACAATTACTGCATTAATCCTGTAGTTCGAAAGAAAAATAACTATTGACCCGCAGAAACGCAGGCTGCAATGGCATCAATAAGCCGTTTTACTTTAACTATTTCAATCTTTTTCAAATCTTTAGGGATATTATTTGCTTCAGGGATAATAGCTTTTTTAAAACCTGATGCGATTGCTTCGTTAAGCCGTCTTTCAATATTATTTACCGGATGAATTTCACCGGAAAGACCTATTTCACCGACGATTACGGTCTGGCTGTCCACAACAACATCCCTGGCGCATGTTGCAACCGCAAGCGCAATCCCGAGATCCGCCCCGGGTTCATCAACCTCAATTCCGCCGGTAACGTTCACATAAACATCCTGCTTGGAAAGGTTTAGCCCGACGCGTTTTTCAAGAACAGCCAGAATCTGGTGGAGCCGGCTCAGATCAACCCCGTTTGTAACCCTTCTCGGAGAAGGGTAAGAAGTGGTTCCCACAAGCGCTTGAATTTCCACAAGCAGAGGTCTGGTACCTTCGTTTGTAACGATAATAGCACTTCCCGGAGCCGCAATCTGAGAGCGCTCGTTAAGAAAAAGTTCGTTCGGATTGCTTACACAGCGCAATCCGTCTGCAGCCATTTCAAAAATTCCGACTTCTGCAGTGTTGCCGAAACGGTTTTTCATTGAACGTAAAATCCTGTAGGATTTATATTTGTCGCCTTCGAAATAAATAACCGTATCCACCATGTGTTCAAGAACTTTCGGGCCTGCAATATTACCGTCTTTTGTAACGTGACCGATAACAATAGTTGTAATATTTTTATTTTTTGCAATGTGCATTAAAATGTTGCAGCATTCACGTATTTGTGAAACAGAGCCTGCCGAACTCGGTACATTGTTTGAATAAATTGCCTGAATACTATCCACAACCACAAAATCCGGAGAAAGCTCCTCTATCTGGTTTTTAATATTTTCCATATTAGTCTGCGGGTAGATGTAGAGATTATCTTCTGCAATATTAAGGCGTTCGGCGCGGAGTTTAACCTGGCTGGCGCTTTCTTCGGCTGAGATATAAAGAACCTTTCTGCCGGATTTGCAGAGTTCACCGCAGGTCTGTAGCGTAATTGTGGATTTACCAATACCCGGGTCGCCTGCAAGAAGAACAAGCGAGCCCTGCACAAACCCGCCGCCGAGAATACGGTCAAATTCAGGAATTTTTGTAGAAATTCTGACTTCTTCACCTATATGTATATCTTTCAAAAGTTCGGGTTTTTCAGTGTTTATAAACTCGTTAGCTGCAGCGTTCGGAAGCTTTTGAGAAAACTGGATTTCTTCAATAAAAGAGCCCCAAGAACCGCATTCAGGACACTTGCCGAGATAACCCGCTGTTTCATACCCGCATTCTTTACAAACCCATTTTGACTTAGTTTTTGCCATTATTTTCCCCGCCTGTTAAATCGATTAAATCTTCAAGCCTGCAATTCAGTGCGCGCAGAATTGCAAAGAGCGTTGTGGCACGCAAATCCACCTCACCTTTTTCAATTTTTCCGAGATGCTGTGCTGTAATAACCTCGGTCAACTCAACAAGACGCTCCTGCGACAGCTTACGTTTAAGACGCTCAATCCTTATGCTATCACCTAAGATAGTTAAATCTTTGTTCTTTTTCATAAGGAAATTATATCCTATTGACAAATCCAATACCACATGTAATACCATTGATAATCAATAGTATTACATTAATAATTCACATTTTTACATTTAAAAGCAATAGGAGGCTACAATATGGAACGTAAAGAGCTTAAAAAACTGTTTGAGGAGTTGGAAAAACAATACGCAGGACAGGAGGAGCTTATAGATTTTCTCGATAAGCTTGCACAGCCTGACTTTATTGGCGAATGCCACGAAGATTACTATCTTATTACCGGAATACTAAAGGAGAATGCGGATAAAATATATTCCGCAATCGCAGAACTGCGCGTAAAATGCCTTGATTAACCCGACAGGACTGCAGCTTACTTTATCGGGAACTGCAATTAAAAATTTTTCTGGCTCAACGGAAAGAGCAGCCGTTGTTCAGCGAAACAATAATAAAAGCAAGTGCTGTCTGAGGAACGCAAGTGACGAGTTCACTTGCTTCGGGTTGAACTGATTACAAACGGCTAGCGAGTGAAGTTACAGACAGAAAAATTTTTAATTGCAGTTCCTGATAAAATATTCATGAAGTAAAGCGCCGGAATTGAAAAATTCCGGCGCCTCTTTATTATTTCTTTCCTGTCATGTTGATTGTTTCGACATCGTTCACCCGCATTGCAAAATACGGTTTGTTTTTACCTGTTTCCTGCAGGAAGATTACATAAGTGTCATCAAAATAGAATTTTCTCGGTTTAATCTTCTGTGGAGGGATTAAGGCAGACATTCTGGTCGCAATTACTGCTTCGCTTTTCAGTTTGACGCCTTCGTTGTCCATTTTGAAATCAACAGTTTCAAGAGCCTGATCTATCATGAACTTTGTTCCCTTAATTTCACGGCCGCAAAGCTCATTGAAGGACTGTTCCTTATAAAGATTAATATTTGGAACCTTCAACTCATCCTTTTCTGTAAAGTCAGAGTTTCCGTTGAACTCTGCTCTTTTAATGAACATATCGGAATAAAGTTTTTCAAAATTTTCATCGTCATCAGTTCTGTAAAGATAGACAACATCCGCCCCTTGCGTGTTAATTGCAACAGCAAAATCTTTAGATGAATTGTAAAACATTACATGAACAGTTTCTCTCAGAATTTTTTCGCTGTTTTTATCAATACCGAAATATTCAACTTTTGTTCTGTTTGAGCCGAATTTTGCCGGTTTAAGCTTGTCAAAAGCTGTGAGGAACTTGAAATCCTTTTTCAACATTGCATAAACCAGATATTTTTCCGGCGCCGGTGTCCAGTCAACAGCATTTAATACATCACTTGTTTCGTTAAACTTTTCCATAATGGCTTTTTCTATCTTTATTTTTAAATCAGGTGATATTTCGCCGTATGTTGTGTAATAAGCATCCTCAGAAATATCCTCTTTTGTAAAACTTTTTTGATTTAAAAGCTTTGCAGTCCTTGACTTTGAACCCTTAAACACAACCGGCCCTTTTACGATTCCGTCCATCAAATCGTTCCAGGCAAGCTGGAATGTTCCGACCCAGATTCTGTTAGTTGCAGCGGATTCTGATTTCATTGCAGGAACAAGCGCAATGCTTTCAGCTTTTTTGCCGAACGCAAACGCTGCCGACATGCCGCCTAAAACCAGCAGTGCCGCAAGCATCGTTACCATAACTTTTCTCATTCAAATAACTCCTTTTTTCAAATTACTCTAAAACGCTTTTTATAATATTAATCTTATCATCATCAAAAACTTTAATCAACAGAGTTTTTTCTTTAGAGGTTTCCCCGCGCAGAATTTCAATAGAGGTTTTCGGCACCTTGAAAAGCTTTGCAAGATACTCAATCAAACACTTATTAGCCTTGCCGTCCACAGGCGGGGCAGTAATTTTAACCTTTACACCCTCTGTCGATTTGATAACCTCATTTTTTGAGGCGTTCGGTGAAATTTTAAGCTGAAATACTATTCCGTCTTTTGTTTCGCGCATTGTACTTAATCCTTATGTATGAAATTTAGCCGTTTTTATTGAAAATTTGAAATAAAATCCGTATTATAATTATATCATGTCAGAAAAATCACTTTTTACGGATATAAAACAAGAATTAACGGCTCAGGAGAGAAATCCTGAAGATATAAAAAAAATAGAACAGGCATTTCTTTTTGCGGAACGGCTGCACAGCGGGCAGTACAGGGTTTCGGAAGAACCATACATTGTCCATCCGGTTGAGGTTGCAAAAATTCTTGTTAATCTGAAAGCCGATACCCACACGATTATTGCGGCATTTCTGCATGATATTCTGGAAGATACAGACACAAAACCCGAAGAAATTGAACAGCTTTTCGGCAAAGACGTTCTCTCTCTCGTTCAAGGGGTTACAAAACTTGGCAAATTACAGTTTAAATCTAAAGAAGAACGGCAGGCTGAAAACTTCCGCCGGCTATTCATAGCAATGGCAAACGATATAAGGGTTATATTTCTAAAACTTGCGGACAGACTGCACAATATGCGCACACTGAACTTTATGGCAGCACCGAAACAGCAGAAAATAGCCCGCGAAACCTTAGACATTTTTGCTCCGCTTGCAAATCGCTTAGGTATGGGGAAAATTAAAGCCGAACTTGAAGATTTGTCGCTCCGCTACCTTGAGCCGGACAAATACTTTGAAATTGCACAGCTTGTTTCGCAGACAAAGGCAGAGCGCGAAATGACTGTTCAGCTTCTTATAGATAAAATTTCAAAAGACGTAAAAAAAAGCGGAATAAACGCACAAATCACAGGACGCGCCAAGCACTATTACAGTATTTATTCAAAGATGAAACGGCTTAATATAGCATTTCACGACCTCTACGACATCACTGCAGTACGCGTAATCGTTGATACGGAAAAAGAATGCTACGAAGTTCTGGGGCTTATCCATTCACAGTTTAAACCGATACCGGGGAGATTTAAGGACTACATAGCCATGCCGAAAGGCAACATGTACCAGTCTTTGCATACCTCTGTTATCGGCCCGCGCTCCAAGCCGCTTGAAGTTCAAATCAGAACATGGGAAATGCACGAGGTCGCAGAATACGGTGTTGCCGCTCACTGGAGATACAAAGAAAAAGGCTCACAAAAAGCCGACAACCCTTCCGATATGCAGTTTTCATGGATGAGGAAGATGGCCGAATATGACAAAGATGTAACCTCTGCTGAAGATTACGTAAACTCGGTTAAACTTGACCTTTTCTCGGATCAGGTTTTTGCCTTCACGCCTAACGGAGATGTGTTTGACCTTCCTGTTAATGCAACACCGGTCGATTTTGCCTACAGAATTCACTCGGAAGTCGGCAACAAAACCGTTGGAGCCCTCATTAACGGAAGAATTGCACAGCTTGATACAAAATTAAACAATGGCGACATTGTGGAAATTTTAACTTCCAAAACCCCTGCGCCGCGGCTTGACTGGCTTAATTTTGTCGTAACAAAACAGGCGTCCTCCAAGATTAAGCAGTGGTTCAAGAAAAATAACCGCGAAAGCCACCTCGAAACAGGAAAAGCCAACCTTGAACACGAACTTACAAAAGCAGTTTTTGATGAATACGTAAAGCAGGGCGAGTTTGAAAAAGTTGCCAAACAGATGAACTACCAGAGCGCAGATGACCTTTTTGCAGCACTCGGCTACGGTGAAACCACAATCAACAAAATTATAAACAAACTCAAAAAACCGCAGGCAAAAAGTCCGGAAAGCAGCTTCCACACCTCAAACAGAAAGAAATCCGAAAAAGACATTGTCGGACTGGAAGGGCTTATGTACTCTTTTGCACGCTGCTGCTCCCCAATACCAGGAGAACCAATTGTTGGAGTTGTAACCCGCTCAAAAGGCGTTTCTGTTCACAGGATTGACTGCAAAACTCTTGAAAACGTCCAGCCGGAAAGACTGCTTGATATTCACTGGTCAGGAATGAATGTCAACAAGACGTATTCAACAACAATAAGGATTGAAACCGGCGAAAAAATGGGACTTCTCAAAGATATTATTGCGGCGGTTTCCGACAACAACATTAACATTAATTACGCAAACGTTAAGTCAAAAAATAACAAAATCGGTATAATTGAACTCGGCATGGAGTTAGATAACGTCGAAACACTTAAAAAAGTTATCAACTGTGTTCAGGCTATTCCGGACGTTTACAGCGTGAAAAGAATACAAACATCCTACGCCCCGCACCAGAATAACCAGAGGCAGAATAACAAAAATTATCACAAAAACAACAATTCTAAACAGCAGAAAAAGAGAAATTAATTCCGGTACAGAAAATTTACAGGGACGTATTAAATACCCTCACCAACGCGGCAAGTCTCCCCCCCCCGTCTTCAGCTTATCTTGTTTCTCCCTTCAGGGTTGAGGAAACAACAGCAGCCATAGTCCAGAATACAAACTGTATCTGAGGTCTAAAAAATACAGTATCGACAAGTCCGTGAACCATTACGGCAATTATCGAAATTATTCCTGCAGATATAAATATTACGTTTTTGATATTATCTGATTTTAAAATATACAGTACAGAGTCTTTAATCATAACAATCAAAAACCCGACAAATGCAATCAACGCAAAGATACCGCTTTCTACTGCGGTTTCCAGAAAAATATTATAAGCACTCAGAGCATCAAACCCTGTTTTCATATAAAGTCCGTATATCTCACGGAAATTTTTATTTCCTACACCGATCCCCAGAAGCCAGTTATCCTTTGCCATCTGAAGTGCTGACTGGTAAACATTGAATCTGAAAGAGTTTGAAGAATCCTGACGCATAGCAAAAATTGACAGAACCCGAGCCCTTAAAGATGTGACAAACAGAAGCGCCGCACACGCAATAGCTGCAGCCCCTCCTGCAATTGAAAGATATATTTTTTTGTAATTCTTCCACAAATATTTTGCCGATACTGCAAAAAGCCCGCAGAATATTACCATACATCCGATATATGAGCCCCTGCAGCCTGTCAAAAATAATGCTACAACCGAACTCAACGCCAGCACACCTGAAATAACTGCTGGAATATTCTTTTTCTCATACAAAAAATATCCGGACAAACCAAATATGGCAGGAATCGCGGCAACAAAATACCCTCCGAGTAAATTCGGATTGTATGGTTTTAAAGTTCCGTAAACTCTTGTCATGACCTGTTCCGGATTAAGCGAAGATACGTCCTGCCATGTTGAAATTTCCTGAACATGTGAAAAATTCTGCAAAATTCCGGCTAAGCTTTCAAACCCTGCGCATAACCCTATTGTGCCAAGCAGATAAGGAATTTTATCCCTGTTGTCTTTCAGGTAATGAACGACTGCTATATAAAACCCGAGATAGGTGACAGTTTTCATAAACCCCTTAAAGCTCAGCGCGAAAAGAGTTGAGCCGGCAAGGCTTATCAGAACAATCATAAAATATGCCAGAAGCCATATTTCAAAATGATTTGGCTCAAATTTTTCTCCTCGTTTTGTAAGAACCTTAAGTAGGGTTAAAAATACGGTAATCAAGGCAATAAACCCGATACCGTCCGAACTTAAAACAACAGATGACACAAATACCGCAAGAATTGATACGAAAATCAGTTTATCAATGTTTTGAAGAAACAAACTGTTTTCGTACAAATAGTTTAACCTTCCCTGACTAAATTTTAAAATACTATTGAATATCATCGCTGTTATTAATTTCCGAACCTAATTCATTCTGAGAATTGTAGTTTGATACCTTCAAATCGGAAACTGTTCCGTTAAATTTATAATTTTGTCCTTCCAGAGTAATAGGTAACCCGATTTTAATCTTGTTACCGCCGACAACAGCGCCGTCTTTTGTAATTTTAGCGGTGTCTTTAAGGGTTACAAGCATATCATAAACGTTCGGCTGCGACACATCTTCCACAACCAGAACATTCTTCTGCATCTTTTTGGTCGAAGGCATCAGCATTGGTAAAAGTGTCTTTTTCTTCTCCATCTTTACATCAACAACCTCAAGGTCAGAATAAGGAACATTTCTTATGCTTATAAAAGTTGTATCACCCGGCTGAATTAAAGCCCCGGAACCTGTGTATGTAATCCCTCTGATAAATACATCAAAAGATATTTGAGAGGTTGCCTCAATCTGTTTTGACGCTGTCTGGCGGAAGTTTTTATAAGTTAAAAATCCGACAACAAGCGCAATCAACACACCTATAATAATAATTAAATCGACCGTTTTAAATTTCTTTTCGTTTTCCATAAAATTCTCCTGTTCTAGAGTCTCTCAACAGCTGACAAAAGTTCATCAATTGTTGTTGTAGCACAGCCGTACTGCCTTACGACAATACTGGCGGCAATATTTCCTATTATCGCCGCATACGGAAAATCCGCTCCTGCTGCAAGCGCAAGCGTATAAACTGCAGTAACCGTATCTCCGGCGCCGGTAACATCGAAAACTTCCGATTTATTAAATACCGGAATTTTTGTATACTTTTTGTCCGGCTCAGCAACAAACATTCCGTCCGCCCCGCAGGTAATTAAAACAGCCTTAGCGTTAGTTTCCTCCAGAAGCTTATCGCCGGCAGCCTTTAAACCTGTTTCATCTTTTATCAAAAATCCGGTTGATTTCTGGGTATCAGGAAGGTTCGGCGTCATTGATGTAATATTTTTGTAACTGCCGAGATTTTTCTGCGCATCCACAACGATAATTTTACTATGTCTGTTTGCGATTTCTATAGCCCGTTTTATCACAGCAGGGGTGAGCGTTCCTATATGATAATCAGATAAAATTACCGCATCATGCTGCGGTATGGCTTTTTCAATTTCGGTGAGAACTTTTGCTTCTGTTTCTTTTGAGAGAAGTTCATTTGTCTGCCTGTCAACACGCACAATCTGCTGTGTTATAGATGTGGTAATTGAACCGGAAATTCTGGTTTTTGTAGTAGTTTTTCTTGTTTTATCTTTTATAACATGATTACAGCTTATTCCGGCCTTTTCAAAAGTTTCAATCAGCTGTCCGGCCTGATAGTCCTCTCCCATAACCCCAATTACGCTGACTTTTCTGTCGTTAAGAGTTGCAGCGTTATGCGCAGCATTTGAAGCACCGCCCAGTATAAGCTTTGTATATGTGTGCTGCAAAATGAGAACAGGAGCCTCTCTTGAAATTCTTTCCGCATCACCGTAAATCATCTCATCCATAGCGAGATCGCCTATAACAAGAATTTTCGGCTGCGATAATTTTTTTATGTAAGAAACAAGTTTTTCTTTATTAATATCCATAACTAAATAATCAAAATCCTTACGGGCATAACATTACCACAAACAGAAAAAAAATCAAAATTCAGGCAAGATACGCACTTCGAAAAATATTTACAGGTGTCTGATAAGAGGCACAAGAAGCTGATCAGCAATCTGTTCACATCCTTCAAAACCGCGTTCACGCATAAGTTTTGCAGCAGTTTCGCAATCGTAATCAACATCTTTATGTTTAACGGTAAATGAACCGCTATCAAAATCAATAACCGCATAATTAGCTTTTGGAATCCCTGTCATCGGGCGTCCGACGCTTCCCACATTAACAACAGTTTTCTTTGTTAATGTCTGGTACCCGCATGGAATATGCGTATGACCGCAGAGAATTAAATCGGCAAGTTCGCCTTCAATCATTTCTTCCACCTGCGAGAGTTTCATTCCCGGAAGAATATCTTCATTCATACGTCTTGGCGAACCGTGAACCATAAGTACAGAAACCCCTTCTATCATAAGTTCTTTTCTCGGCGGGAGGCTTCCGAGATACTGTTTTAAATCTTCATCCATTACATTTGCATCATCAAGCGCTGCGTTTGCCATGACCGGATACACTTTTTGCATTTTACTGTACATATCAAGAGAAAATTCAGCGATAATTTTATCTGTATTTCCCTGAATAATTATCCAGTCCGAACAATTTCTTTTAATATAATCGACCGTTGTAACAGGCAGAGGCCCTGCCATTGCAAGATCGCCAAGACACAACACCTTCTCACACTGTTCTTTTTCAATATCAGCAATAACACTCTGCAATGCCTGCAGATTTCCGTGAATATCAGATACTACCGCAACTTTCATAAATTTCTCCTCTCTTTATTTTTATGGTATCATAAAATTATGATAAAAAGAAGAGAATCAAAACAAATCAGCATAGGAAACATAAAAATAGGCGGGGATGCTCCTATAAGTGTTCAATCCATGTGCAATACAGATACCCGCGATGCTGCAAGAACACTTGAGCAGATTAACGAACTTGCAGCTGCCGGATGCGATATTGTAAGACTTGCAGTGCTAAACAAAGACGCTGCGGAAAGTATTAAAGAAATTGTAAAAAAATCACCGGTTCCGCTTGTTGCAGATATACATTTTGATTACCGGCTTGCGATACAGTGCATAAATAACGGGATTGACGCACTCAGGCTTAACCCCGGAAACATAGGCAGACGTGAAAATGTTGAAAAAGTTGTTTCGCTTGCAAAACAGCAAAAAATTCCGATCAGAATAGGGGTTAACGCAGGCTCTTTAGAAAAAGAACTTCTTGAAAAAGATATTCCGCTTTCTGAAAAAATGGTTATCAGCGCAATGAAACACATTAAAATCCTGGAAGATTTAGACTTTGACCTGATAAAAGTTTCGCTGAAATCATCGGATGTTTTGACAACCATAGAAGCTTACCGCTCAATTGCTGAGAAAATTCCATACCCGCTTCATCTCGGAGTAACCGAAGCCGGCACCCTCCGCGGAGGGTTAATAAAATCCGCAATTGGTTTAGGAACACTACTCGCCGAAGGCATAGGAGACACAATAAGAGTCTCTTTAACAGAAAATCCGGTGGAAGAAGTAACCTCCGGTATTGATATTTTAAAAGCTCTCGGATTAAAAGTACGGGGAGTAAATTTTGTATCCTGCCCTACATGCGGTCGCACCCAGATTGATTTGATAAATCTCGCTAAAAAAGTCGAAGAAAAGTTTAAAAATCTTCCGTATCCTATTACGATTGCAACAATGGGCTGCGCGGTAAACGGCCCCGGAGAGGCAAGACATGCTGATTTTGGGATTGCCGGCGGTATCAAAGAGGGTTATGTATTTAAAAAGGGCGAAATTGTTGCAAGGGTTCCCGAAAACCAGCTTATTGAAAAACTCGAAGAAGTTATAAGAAAATCATACAAATAATTCATTTTATTTTTTTGTAAAGAAATTATAATACTTTTGTAAGTCTTTAAAAAAAGTATTACAATATAAAAATATGAGGTGAAATATGAAAAAATTACTATTGTTAGGATTAGTTGCAATGATTGCGGCACCTGCTTTTGCCGGTATGGATGTCAGAGAATCTACATCTCCGGAAACTTTAAGAAACGGGAATTATTCAGAAGAAGCTATCAGATTAATTCAGCTTAATAAAGCTTATGCGAATGCTGTTCCGATTAATCTGCCTGATCCAAACCATTATAAAATCGGCAACAAATTCTTTGATACAACAAGCGATGTGCTCAGAGAAATATTTATTTATATAGATCCGTCTTATGATGACAACAGATTCTTTGTACGTGATTTGAGATTTAAGACAGGCTACGAGGATATTTAATCTGAAACGGCGTTTTGCCATAGTTTTCACAATAATATTCACCTCTTTTTTAAATACTCCGGCATTTAGTATTCAAAAAGGGATGCTGGAGTATAGCGATAATCGTGTGGATTATTCAATGATGGATCCGGTGCCCGTTCAGACAGAAGCAGATGCGTATCTGGATATGGCCCTTGTGACAGACGACGAAAAAACAAAACAGCACCTTCTTGAAATAGCTGCAGGAAAATATTTTCTTCTGTCAAAAATAAATCCTCAGGCTGTCACACCTTATGTACAGCTTGCAAGAATTTACGATATAACAAGAAAAGACCGGTACGCCAAAGAATATTTCTACAGGGCAACAAACATTGAAAACTTAAGTCCGTTTGCAAATTTTTACTTTGGGGAGTATTATTTCAGACGTGATGATTTCAGAAGAGCATTGAGATATTATCTTATAGCCTACGAAAACGGATATGACAATATATATGAATTAAACCTTAGATTGGCAGTCATATATGAAAAGCTAGGGGATCTGGAAAATGCAAAAAGATATTATAATTTTGCAAGCACCATAGATCCGTCGCAAACAGAGATATTAACCAAAATAGAACAGTTAAACCGGTTAAACTACGGAGAATCTGAATATTACCGGAATTTCATCAGGGAGTAAGTAATGAAATTAAAAAGTATAATAATATTATTATTTTTATCATTTGTCTGCGGGATTGGAGCCTTCGCTGCGGAAGCCGACACAGCAGACACCATGTTCAAGCCTTACACCCTGAAAAAGGGCGAAATTCTTCTTAACCAGTCAAAAAGACAGGTTGACCTTGTTAACCCTACAATAACCACAAACAAATCCGGCGGAATTTTCCCTGGAGCCCGAGGTGCCAATCAGCTTGTTTTATACACAAAAGATTACGGAGAAAGAACTAATACAAATGAATTCGGCACAGAAGCCATCATTGAAGGGAATGTAGTCACAGAACTAAGCGGGGCGGATTCCTTTATTCCCGAGAACGGAGGAGTAATCAGCGGACACGGGGTTGCTAAAAAATGGATTACTGAAAACATAACCGTTGGAACAAGAATATACTACGATGAGGCAACTAAAGTAATAACAACTTTCACCACCTCTGAAAGTCTCATTTTTGACGCTCATAAAAAAATCGACGAAGCCCGCAACATGGTAAATTATTACAAAAATACAAACCAGTCCTATGATTGGGATGAGCCTAACGATTACATAAAAGATGCTGAAAATTATCTTAAAAAAGCTGCCAAAAAGCCGGAAGAAGTTCAAAAATATTCCCATCTTGCCATCAATGCGGCAAATTCCGCACTGAAAAGCGTAATACCTTATAAAAACAACGAGTTTAAAGGCGTCTGGCTGCGGCCGACAGAAACCACTGAAGAAGCAATCATTCAGGCAATACAAAAGTTAAAAAAAGCCGGCATTGATAATATTATTCTGGAAACCTACTTCCACGGGCGAACAATTTTTCCGAGCAAGACAATGGAAAAATACGGGTTTATTGCGCAAAATGAAAAATTCAACGGACTTGACCCTCTGAAAATCTGGATTAAAGAAGCCCATAAAAACAATATAAAAATTCACATCTGGTTTGAAACATTCTACGTCGGCAATCAGAAACCTAATTCAAACCCGCGAAATATTCTTGCCGTAAAACCTGAATGGGGCAACAAGACCAGACAATTCTACGAATCCGGCAATGCAACCCCGTCACAATCAGAACATAACGGATACTTTCTTGATCCCGCCAACCCTGAAGTTCAAAAATTTCTACAGGAATTAATTACGGAAATAATTACAACCTACAAACCGGACGGCATAAATCTTGATTACATAAGATACCCTCAATCGGTTTCAACAGCCGCAATCAGCAGCTGGGGATTTACAGAATACGCCCGCACTGATTTTTACAGGAAATACGGAATTGATCCGGTAAAATTAACCGCATCAGACCCTCTATGGGAATACTGGAATATCTACAGAAGAACTCAGGTTACAAACTTTGTTGAAAAAATAGGAAAACTCGGAAAGTCAACTAACACTTACATAACAGCCGCAATCTTTCCTGATTTAAAAAAAGCAAGAGCATACAAGCAGCAGGACTGGCAGACATGGTCGGCGAATAATTATGTAAACGGTTTTACACCGCTGTTTTTAACCTGCAATGCAAAAACTTTAAACTCAATGATATTAAGCATTCTTGCGCACAAAGCTCCGTCTACAGAACTTTATGCCGGTTTATTTGTTACTTTTATGGGCGGAAGCGAAGAGGACTTAATAAGAGAAATTCATGAAATACGAAAACTTGATATTGGCGGTGTAATTCTTTTTGATTACGCACACCTTGATAACAGATATGTACATACACTCGGCACAAGAGTTTTCAATCCTAAAAATGCACCCAAACAGACAACTATCAGCATACCTGAAAACACAGCCGAACCGGCGCTTGTAGTTCCGAAAAAGAAAAACCAGTGGTGGATATTTAAATAAACGGTCTTAATAAGGGGCAACGGATTACGGATTTGCGCCAGCGGCGCGGGGCTGGCGCGGGGTATGGACAAAATTTACTGGTGTTGCAGTCATTGTTCACAGTTGAACACTTTCCCCCTGCAGGTTAGCCGTCAGGCTATATTTATGCTAACATCAACTTATGATTAGGGAAAATGTGTCTGAATTTCTCCAGAATAAAAATGCGATAATGTTCATTACCACAATTATTTTTATGGCAGGAATATTGTCTTATTTTAATAATATTGCTGTACAATCAGCCTTTATATTAACAATCATTGCAGTGATAGTTCTGTGGAAAAAATATATCCCGCTTAAATATATTCTTTTATGGATATTTGTATTTTACGCAGGATTTTTTAATGCGTATTTCAGGGTAAAAACCTCTGATAATCTTGCAGGGAAAGCGCCTGCAGATGCCGTAATTGAAGGTAGGATTGTTTCAATTCCCAATAGCAGCAGCACAGGGAAAACAAAATTTTTCTTACAGACTACCTCGCTAAATAACGAAAAAATCAGCGGAAAAACTCTTGTCACAATAAGTTCCGACGATAATGATTTTTCAGAATTTAACATCGGAAACAGATACAAAATAGAAGGAAAATTAAGAAAACCGTTTGAAGCCGGCAATCCTTCGCAGTTTGACTACGGGAAATACTTACGCAATTTCAATACATATTCTGTATTTTATGCAGAAAAATCAGGATGCAGCGTTATTGATGAAAAATTACCGCTCAAATGGACATTTTTGCAGAAGTTAAATAACGTGAGAAACAGAATAATAAATACACACGCTAAATATCTTAAAAGTCCGAACCTTGAAATCTTAGGCGGAATTGTATTCGGCGATGACGCAGTTGCTCCGCCGGATTACATAAAAACTACCTTTACAAACTCGGGGCTGTTGCACATTCTGGCAGCATCGGGGATGAATGTTGCGTTTATTTACGGCTTCTGGTATTTTATATTGCGGAGGCTCAGGGCGCCGTTTGTGTTTACAGTAATAAGCGGGATGGGTGTGGTAATTTTATATACACTTATGACCGGTCTCGGGCCATCTGTTATAAGAGCCGCTTTGATGCTTCTTTTTATTCTTGCAGGAAAACTCATAGACCGTGATGCACACAGTGTAGCGCTTCTTGCACTAGTTGGCGGATTAATGCTTATTTATAACCCTGCATACATAAATGATGTCGGCTTTCAGCTTTCATTTCTGGTAACATTCGGGCTGCTGACAACAGCCGATGTTGTTATGAAAAAATTTGAAGGTTCAAAGTTTTTAAACTGGTTTCTAGGCTGCATAATGATTCCTGTAATCGCGCAAATCTGGGTTATTCCGGTGCAGATGTTTTATTTTAACACAATAAGCACATATTCTGTTCTTGCCAATATAGCGATTATGCCGTTTCTGAGCGTTATAAGCTTTGGCGGATTTGTAAGTTCCGTTATAGCAGTGTTTCCGCCGTTTGCAAAGTGGGCATGCCTTTGTGCTGATTTTGTACTGAAATATTTGCTGGACATACTGGTTGCCATTTCAAACTTTTTTGCCAATCTTACGCACTCGGTAATAGAAACCCCGCATCCGTCCGTATTTCAGGTACTTTTATACTACTCAGTTGTTATGGCACTGACTTACTTATGCCAAAAAGGATTTCACAAAAAACTGATTATTTTTATATGCGCAGCAGCGGTTATTTTAACAGTTTCAACAGTCAGACTTCCTCAAAAAACGCTCGACATAATTACTTTTGACGTCGGAAATGCAGATGCGTTTTTAATCAAATCACCTGAAAACAAATATTTTGTTATTGACACAGGGAAAGCACCTTACAAAAGCAGTTCGTCGCAGGCAAAATTCATTATTCTGAAATACATGAAAGACAGGGGCATCAAAAATATTGAAGGACTAATAATAACACATTTTGATAATGACCACTCGGGCGGAGCGGTTGACATACTTGAGAGCCGCAGGGTTAAAAAGAGCTACATAAACACATTCGCGAACAAAACCTACACATCTTACAAAATTTATAAAACCCTGAAAGAAAAACATATCAAAACAGAAATTCCTGCGAACAATTCAGTCATCTATCGGGAAAATAACTTTGAAATACGCACATTCAGGGCAAATCTGGATAATGACAACGAAAATTCAATAATTACGCTTGTGAAATACGGAAATTTTGAGATGCTTTTTACCGGAGATGCGGGTGTAAAGGCATTTGATGAGATAAAATCCGGACTTCCTGAAAACATAGAAGTTTTAAAAGTCGGGCACCACGGCGCAAAAAATGTCGTAAACGATGAAATGCTTACGAGATTAAAACCGGAAGTGTCTGTAATTTCAACCGGCTTAAACTATTTCGGTCATCCTGCAAAAGGAACTCTCGACATTTTAAGGAACACAACTATTTACAGAACCGACAGAAACAATTCAATAAAAATCACCTCTGACGGGAACGAATACAAAGTTCTGACATACAACAGGACAAATCACAAATATGAAATTAACAAGGTATTTCATAGCCTAACTCCTTAGCTTTAGCAAAAACGATTTCAGCCTCTTTTGTTTTACCGAGGTTGCTGAGTGCAACGCTTTTCAGGTAATACGCACCGGCACAGCCGCTGTCAACAAGAATAGCTTTGTTGGCAAATTTCAGAGCTGACAAGTTTTCACTGGTGTTTAAAGAAACGCTTGCCATTCCGAGGTAATTATAAACATCCGCCGGATCCAGAGAAATTGCAGTGTTGTAAAAATCCATGGCTTCGTTGAACTTGCCGAGTTCCTGCAGCGCCCAGGCTTTTCTGTAGTGTGCATAGGCGTAATCGCTGTTTACAAGCAGTGCTTTATTTGCCCAGAGCACCGATTGCTTAAACTCTTTCATTTTCGAATAACAGTAAGATATATTTGCGTAAGCGTCTATATACTGGCTGTCATGCTCAATACATTTTTCGTAGACTTTTATGGCATCTGAATATCTTTCAAGTTCTTGCAGCGCCCAGGCTTTTCTAAAATATGAATAAGCGTCATCTGCATTCAGAAGTATGGCTCTGTTTGCAAACTCTAAGGATTTTTCGTGGTCATCTTTCTTTGAATACGCATAAGAAATCCACTGGTAAAAATCAACATCTTCAGGTGAAATTTCAAGCCCTTTAAGGAAACAGTCTATTGCTTCATCGTATTTGTCAGTATCAAGAAGGATTTTCCCTTTTCTGAAATAGACGTAAGAGGAACCGCTGTCAAGAGCAATTGCCATATCAGCATATCTTTCTGCAAGTATATCTTCGCCGATGGCGGAATAACAGTAAGAAAGGCTCAGAATTATATCCTCATCACGCCTGTTAAACCTTAAAGAGCGTTTATAGTAATAAATCGCCATATCAAAATCGCGGAGGTTTTCGTAAGTTTCTGCGAGTTTGTAAAACAGGAAAAGCGACGGGCGTGTTGTATATTCAGCAAACCTCAAATATCTGAGCGCTTTGTTATACTCACCTTTACAGTTAAAGACTTTTGCAATAAAACCCAATATAATCTGCTTATCATCAGATTCCCTGTAAAGACTTCTCAGCATAGAAAGTGCTGTATCGTATTCACGTGCATAGATATAACACATGGCTTTTCTCTGTCTGAGGTCGCAGCTGTCCTGAATTGCAATACACTTATCAATATATTCAATAGTTTTATCGAGGTTGCCGAGTTCACCGTATGTTTCCATCATTTTGTAGTAAAGATTATATTCATCGGCGTAACCGTATTCTTCCGCAAGCTTAAAATACTCGATGGCTTTTTCGTAATTTACGGGTTCTGTAGAATAGTTAATAAAGCCCATATTATAAAAGTAAGCAGGACAGCATTCCACTAGATTTTCAAGGTTTTCACATAGAGTTTCCGCGCGTTCGAGTTCACCGCAATACTTGTAAAGATGCACAAGAAAAGCTTCAATAAGCCAGTTATCCGGTGCAAGTTCTTCTGCTTTAAGTGCATTTTTAAGGCATTCAGACTGATGCCCCAGTCTGCCTTCCGTAAAAGCAAGCCTTATATAGCCATAGGCATAATTTTTATCAAGTTTAACCGATAGTTTAGCATACTTGAGTGATTTTTTATCATCCCCTGCAAAGACGTAAGCCTTTGAAAGATACGCACACTTTTCAGCAGTTGCACTGGTTTGTTTAATATCCTGTTCAAGCATCCGGACAATAGATTCTGCAGTGACCGGATTAATCATTTCCACAGCGTCTTCGTATTTAGTATAAATATTATCGTACAAAATACACCTCTACCATTTTACAAATACAAATACGGACTGCAATGTAAAAAACTTTAGAGGTTTTGAGATAAAATTTACATAATGTAAAAATTTAACTGGTAACCGGTGCAAAAAAAATTCTATAAAACTTTTGCGGCGTCTTTATCTTCAAGAGCAGTAGCGACTTCGTCAAGTATAAGTTTTGCAGCGGCAACCCTGTCATCTGCGGTAGTTATCGGACGTCCGATAACCATATAATCCACCCCTGAAAGAATAGCATCACGCGGGGTATCAACCCTTACCTGATCGTTTACGGAAGCCCATGTAGGGCGTGTGGCAGGACATACAATTATAAAATCTTTGTTATCAATCTGTTTTCTAATCCTTTTTGCTTCCTCGGCGCTTGCTACAACACCGTCGAGCCCGGAATCGTAAGCCACTTTTGCAAGCTGGAGCACGTAATCTTCTATACTTTTTTCAACACATAATTCTTCAGTTAAAGTTCTCTGACCAAAACTTGAAAGGAGCGTAACGCCGAGGATTACCGGCGGCTCTTTTTCAAGACGTTTGGCAGCAGCCTTAACCGCTTTTACGGTTCCTGCAATCATTTTTGAGCCGCCCTGAATATGAATATTAAAAAGATGAATATTATTTTTAACGAGATTAATGCAGGCTTTCTGGACAGTGTTTGGAATATCGTGGAATTTGCTGTCGTAATAGCATCTTCCGCCGAGTTCTTCAATAAGCCTTACAGCCTCAAAACCGTAAGAAACAATAAGCGGGAGCCCTATTTTAAAATAGCCGACATAGTCTTTCAATTCCATAACCAGTTCGCGGACTTCGTCCAGAGTATCAACATCAAGAGCCAGAATAATTCTATCTTTCGGACATTCAGGTTTAATCATCTTAATCCCACCTCACAATACATAAACAGAATACCATACACACAATTCAAAATCAATAAGCTGGAGTTTGCCCGAGAACTCTAACCTGCTGACAAACAGACCTGATTATGGTAATGTAATATTGCAGGGTAAAGCGGATTTGCGGACGGACGACGTGAAACAAGTCCGGATAGCTAGCAGATTGAGCCGCCTGTGGTAAAGCCACATAGGCGAAACTCTGTGAGCGTGGAGCAAATCCAAGAAAGATGCTCTTTTCGAAACGGAACAAACTACAATAATTATGTAGACCTCGGGTTGGTTCCCGACTAGAAAGCGTCTGTTAATTTTTCATTGATAACCCCTCCTCGAAATCAGAGATTTCGGTCCTCCCTCAAGGGGAGGACAATAATCTTAAAATTTATTGCAATGAAACGTTAACAATCCCGACTAGAAAGGGGGTCAATATGGATAAATTCAATATTAGTTTATTGCTAATTTTCATGATTTTATTTGTATTAAAAAACGGCTCTCATCGAAATAGATAAGAACCGTTAGACCTCTAAGGGCATCCGGCAGTCCGGTAAACTGCCGCCCTGTATTTATATTATTTACTATTTTCTCGAGTTTGTCAAGTGAGTTTCTAATAAGAATAGGGTCAGGCGGATTGCTGAACCCTACTGCGACATATCCAAAACTTTCAAGGATTTTCTTGCTACATTGCAATAACTTCAACGTTATCAAGGTTAACACGCTGTTTCGCCTGCCAGAGGTCATAGGCTTGCTGTAAATTTAACCATAGTTCAGCAGATGTGCCGAGTGCCTTAGATAACTTCAAAGCCATTTCAGGACTAATACCGCATTTTGAATTGACAATTTCAGATAGGTTTTTACGGCTTGTTCCGATTTTCAGAGCAAATTCAGTTATGGATAGCCTTAACGGCTTAATCCAATCTTCAAGTAAGATTATTCCAGGATGCGGAGGGTTGAACATTTCCATAATTTTATCCTTTCTGTTAGTGATAGTCTTGATAATCTACAATATATACATTTCCTGAATTTTCATCAAATTCAAATGTAACTCTCCAGTTTGCCTGAACAGTAACCGCCCATTGACCTTTTAAGTTACCTGTAAGCTGATGTAGTCTGTATGCCGGAGATGATAAATCGTTTATTGCAGTCATTTTATCTAACACTGCCAGTATTCTTGATAGTTTATCTGCATGTATTGCTTGAATACCTTTTTTATTACCTGTCAGAAAAAATTTTTCAAGCCCTTTGTGTTTAAACGATTTAATCATATTAATATTATAACTCGTAACGTTGCAGGTGTCAAGTGCTTTGTATCTACTATTAAATAAGAATAAGGTCAGACGGATTGCTGAAGTTTTTCTTCTACCGCCTCATCAATTAGGGCGTTTATGCTCATACCTTTTAGTTTCGCAGTTTTAGCAAGCCGATAATGATTTAGACCGGTTGTTCTGTATGTGATATTTCCTTTGTAATCAGCCATTTTAATGGGCTCCGGAATATCCATTCCGTTTGCGAGGCTTGTATTAACATAAGCTTCAAGGGCGTCTTTCAGGTTTGCAATAACTTCTTCCGGTGTATCGCCGCAGGTCATATTTCTTTCCAGCTCAACAATACTGCCAAGATAGCAGTCATCAGCATCGCTCCATTCGACAATGTAGCTATAAGGTAATTTCATGTAGTATTCAAGATTTTTTTCCATATTAGTATCCCTCAAATTTTAATACTGCTTGTAGTTTTGCAACCATATAAGGTTTTAAAGGGTTTTGATTGCGTCGTCAGGTGAAATGTTAGCGTTACCTTTAAGGATTTTTTGTATAAGTTTATCTCGTTTACTCACATTATTATGATAGCATATTTGCTATCAGTTGTCAAGTGCTTTTATTTTATTAAAACCCTCCGGCACTGACGTGCCACCTCCCTTACAAGGGAGGTTAGTAAAGTAGGTCGGATTTACTAAAACAAGAGAGGTTTTTAGGTTGTTAAAGCAAAAAAAAGCGGAAGTCATAGCCTCCGCAGATTATAACAAAAAGATTTATTTGGTTTTACTTCTTTTGAAGAAGTATCTGTTTTATGAGCCTGCTCTGGCTAAGAAAACGCCGTCAAGCAAGCTCATCAGGGGTTAGTTGCCATAAAGAACAGCTCTGGCAGCAGGTGAGTTCGGTAGAATAGTCTGATCAAACATAACTACAGGATAAATATCAGTTGGATTTTCAACAGTGCAGGTATCGTCATCAGTACCATCATCACAAGTAACTATCTTGTTTGGGTTCTTTTCACCGTTAACATCAATTATACCCTTACACAACTCATCATGTGTTTTACCTTTTAAACCACAATTGACATCATCACTTGGGAATGTGAATACTATACCGTCATTAAAGAATAATGTATTATTAGATGAACCGCCAAAAGTAGTAGGGTCACCAGCTTCACCCGAATCTTCATCAGCTTTAACGCCACCGGTAATATTCCAACTTGCATCTGTAGCAGGTTTAATAACATTCATACGATTGTTGAACAGGTTGAACAATGAAGGTGACGAAGTATCCTTACCATCATTAACAGTAGTGGTAGCCTGCGACAAATCATAATCATCGAGCGCAACGTTAAGAACTACAGCCTGAGAAAGCACAGACAGAGCTTTTTTGTAAGCTGTTTTGTACTGAGCACCGTTAGTTGAGTTCATTAATGTCGGCATTGTCATGGCAGCTACAACGCCGATAATACCAAGTGTAATCAACACTTCTGCAAGTGTGAACGCGTTAAATTTTTTCATAATCCTTTCACCTTTCTCTTAAATTAACTATGTACAAATATCTTCATACTTTTTTTACCCCTCCCTACAGTTTTTACACCATAAGGGCAGTTTTTATTACGAAAATTTATTATACACTTATTTTACCACATATATATCATTTTGTCAAGATAATTGATATGTATATCATATAGAATTGTTATAATGGTTAATATACTTGAAAAAAGAGGTAAAATTTTGGACAAAAAAATACTGGGAAAACAGCTTAAACAAATCCGGATTTCGAGGGGCATGTCGCAGGAAAAGCTTTCAGAGCTGGTGTATCTGTCCCCGCGCCAGATGAGCATTATTGAAACCGGAAATTCTTACCCCTCGCTTGATACTTTTGTCAGGATTGCAGAAGTCCTCGAATTTGATATTAACGAATTTTTTAACATAAGAATCAAAGAAAAAGATGAATTGCGTATGTGTATTGTTGAATTAATCAAAGCCACAGACACAAAACATCTTAACCTTATCAAAGATATTATTGACGCAGTTGAGAAAAACTGGCGTTAAGCCTCCTCAGCGTCCGCTTCTGCCGGAAGTTCCGGAAGCTTTTTTGAAATAACCCCGCCGAGATTTTCTATTTTTTTAATTTTGCTTAAGATATTACCTTTACCGTCAAGCTTTACAAGAGCCGAATTCAGATTGTCGCGTGTTTTCAGCAAATCTGCATATAGAGCCGCAGCTTTATCGTATAAACTTCCGCACAGTTCCGCCATAGCAAGAACGTTTTTATTCTGCCTGTCAACAACATAAAAAGCTTCTATAATCCTTAATGCAGCAAGGAGGGTTGACGGAGAAACCGGCATAACCCCTTTTTCCCACGCAAACTTCCACAGTTCGCAGTCATCGCAGAACATAAGAGAATAGCAGCCTTCTATCGGTATAAACATCAAAACAAAATCCGGAGAGGTTTTATCTTTCCAGTAACCGCGTTTTGCAAGCCCTGATATGTGAGATTTTGCAGAATCCTTAAACTGCTTTAAGCAGCTTTCCCTTTCCGCGTCATCTCCTGCATTTACATAGCTGTACCAGGATGAAAACGATGTTTTTGCATCAACAAACACAAGTCTGCCTTCCGGAAGTTTTATGGTTGCATCGGGTATTCCGTCAGTCGTTTTGGACTGCAGCTCATAATCCTCATCCTTTCTCAGATGCGAGGCTTCCAGAACCTTTGCAAGCACAATTTCACCCCAGTGTCCCTGACGTCTGTTGTCTGATTTCATTACATTCACCAGAGAACCCGCATCCTTTGAAATCTGATTTCCCGCTTCCAGAAATCTCTTGATATTCGTATCAAAATTCAAAAAATTCTCAGATTCTGTTTTTAAGTTTTCTTTTGCAAGTTTTTCAAAATCCTCAATCCTGTCTTTAAAGCGGTTAAAAAATTCCTCCAGCTTTTCGGAGTTTCTTTCGGAAAGTTGGGCCGAGCTGTCCTTTATCACACGGTTTGCAGTATTTTCAAAATAGAGCTTCATCTGCTCTAATATAACCTCTTTTGCTGCGCTCTCGCTTTTTCTGCTCATATAAAACGGCAAAAACACCGCAATCCCGCCCAGTATAAATCCCGCTGCAAATATTATTATCTCCACCTTCTACTCTCCGTTTCGTTCGGTTTATTCCAACATTGCATACATTAATAATATAACAAAAGTATAAAGCTAAACAGCTTAAAACCCCTCTGAAAAAGTATGGAACAATTTCAGAGGGGTTTTAACTTTTTTCATCCTATTCTGTTTCCAGCGGTTTATTGCTCTGAGGAATGGTAGATTTATCCTTTTGTGCCTGAGTCTGATTAACCGCCTTAATAAATTCTTTTTCGTCTATAGTTCCGTCTTTGTTTATATCAAACTGCATTAAATCTGCGGCAGCAAGACCAAGCTTAACCAATGTATCTTTCAGAGCAATACTTGTACTACTTGCCCCGCTTTGTTCTGCTGCTTCCGCACCTGTAGCGGCTCCACCGTTCGCAATTTGCTGTTGCGTGCCAACTCTTAACTGTGATGTAGGATCAATAAACATAAAAATCTCCTTTCATAACTTTATATACCTCTCAAAAGTTTTAAAACTCTATGTATATACAAAGTAAATACTCCGGAAAGAATTACTACACGCCCACTCCATCCTATCCTATCCTATCCTATCTCAGAGTATAATTGAATTTCAGCCACCTTAAACTTATATTTACAATTCTTTACAATTGTAGAAATTAAAGACTGGCAGTGCCCTGCCGGTTACAGCCCCCATTATGCCTGAAATGATAGCCCGCAATCTCAACCGAACTAATTAGATATTACCACAACAAATTTAGACTAAAAAGATTAGACTCAAAATTTCAATCTAAAAAATCAACCATGCCGCAAATCATGGTGTAGAGCATGATTGAGGGATTTTCTAAATCCAAAGATGTAAATCAGTAATTCATGCTTTACAGGCGTATATATCAATCAAGGCATGGATGATTACGCCCCTCTGAAAGTTGTAATATGTTCAGTGTAGAGGGAAACAGCTAATAAGTTTAAAAGGGGAATAAGATGAGAGAGTTCAAAAGAAAAGCAAGAATTTTATTAATTGATGACAATGCAGACCACTTAAGAGGCGTTAAAGAATTAATAAACCTTGAGACAAGTTACGATGTAGTCGGCACCACCACAAGCGCTAATGTCGGCATTAACCTTGTAAAAAAATACCGTCCGGATCTCGTATTAATGGATATTAATATGCCGGAAAAAGACGGGCTGCAGGCTATTCAGGAAATTGAGAAGCTTGAACTCGATGTTAAAATTATCGCGCTAAGCGGTTACGACGATGCTGATCTTATTTTCAGAGCAATGAAAATCGGCGCAAAAGGTTATGTTCTAAAGACTATGGCTTCTGCCCAGTTAATCTTTGCTATTGATGAAGTTCTTAACGGCAAAGTTTATCTTCCGTCAGCTTTATCTTCAAGATTTTTTGAATACTTCCAGCGCTCATTCAAAGCTGAAACCAAAACTTCCAACGAAGAAAACCTCCTTAATTACCTTACAACAAGAGAAGAAGAAGTCCTCGATCTCCTCACACAGGGCAATAACTACAAGGGTATTGCAGGCAAATTATTTATTTCAGAAACTACAGTTAAGACACACGTTAATAATATTTTCCAAAAATTACAGGTTAACGACAGAACTCAGGCTGTTCTGTATGCGCTGAATAACGGATTTACAAGTAAAGTCCGCGCTAAAATTTCAGCATAGGAGATTGGATAGTTCAATTAAAAGGTTTAGCTTGTATTTTTAAGCTAAACCTTTATTATAATAACTGTTGGAATTTCCAGTACCGACGGGGAGGACAAAAGGGGATATATGCAGACAGAGTTACTACAGCAGCAGGCAAGATGTATTGCCCACGAAATCAGAAACCAGATTTCGGTTTGTGATGTTTACTGCGAAATTATAAAAAAACATCTTGCAAAAGAAAACGTTGAAAATGAAACCATTAACAAAGCTCTCAACTGTATTCAAAAATCCGCAAAACTCATTAACAACTCGCTGATTGACCTTAAATCAATTGACAATATTAAACCTCAGGTCTGCAGTCTGAAGCATATCATCGAGGATTGCGCAAATCTTGCCCGGGTCTACATCAACGATAAAAAAATTGATATTATATGCAATATCAAAGAGGATGTTTCTGTCTACGCTGACGAAAATAAATTGAGCGCCTGCATTGTAAACTTAATCAAAAACGGAATTGAAGCCATTGAACACAAAGGCGAAATCATAATTTCTACACAGGTTAAAGACAAAACAGTCCGGCTTTCAATAGCTAACAACGGAAAACCCATTACGCCCGCCGCGCAAAAAGTCCTGTTCGACGAAGGCTTCACTACTAAAAAAACAGGCAGCGGCCTCGGACTTTTCATCTGCAAAAATAATCTTCAAAAGCAAAACGCCGATTTAAAACTCATTCAATCAACACCGAAAAAAACAGAGTTTGAAATTACAATTCCTGTGCTTGACTAATAAAATAAAGGGAATTATATACATGTTTACACTAAACAATATCGAAATTGTCACCCTGAACTCGTTTCAGGGTCTCGTTATGTAGAGATGCTGAAACAAGTTCAGCATGACAGTATTACGCATATTTAGTGTAAACATGTATATAATTCCCAAAATAAATTTATGCCGGTATAAATCTCCGGATGGATTTAGAAAGTTTAAAGGCGGATGATATTTCATCCGCCTTTGTGGAATTATTCTTTAACCGGTTCAGTTGTTGCTGCCGGTGCAGGTTCTGCCGGCTGAACCTCCGGTGCAGGTTGACCAATTTCTTCCTGTTCCGGTGCAGGAGGGAACGGTGGTCTTATGTGGTCGCCATGGTGTTTCTTGAATTCTTTTTCAAAATGTTTTCTTCCTTCTTCTTTCATTTTGTTCAGCTCTTTAAGCTGTTTTTTAGTAAGGATTGATTCGAATTCCTGCATATTCTGTCTGCGGATTTCTCTTGCCTGTTTGTGAAGTTCGCGCATCTGGCCTCTGAGTTCTTTAATCTTTGCCTGCTGTTCTTCTACAGCAATTCTGGAACGCTTTACAGCCTGTTCTTCATCTTTAAGAGCTTTCATCTTTTCCATAATAGGCTTCATCTGCTCATGGCCTTTCATACGAATTTCTTTTGCCTGAGCCTTCTGTTCGTCTGTTAGTTTAAGACGTTTTTCAAACTCAGCTTTTTTCTTATCACATTCAGGTTTTCTAGGCGGTTTCTGGAAGTCCGGAGCCTGTTTTTCAACAGCCGGTTCAGCAGCTTTTGTCGGCACTGCAGCCTGTTCTTCAGCTGCATAAACCTGTGTAGATGCTGCAAATGCTAAAATACTTGCTAAAATCAAAGTTTTCTTCATAATACTCAGTCCTTTCTTTTTTTACAGTAAGTCTTTAAGTTCAACCGCCAGTTGCTTTTTGGCGTTGTATATACGGGATTTAACGGTTCCCACCGGACATTTAAGCCTTTGTGCACATTCTTCATAAGTATAGCCGTTTATTTCACAATACATTATGACCTGTCTGAATTTTGGTTTCAAATTGTTTATCGCCTTGATAATGCGTTTTTGTCTGTCATTCCGTATAAGTTTCAACTCCGGAGTTGATTTTTTATCCTTTAAGTTTAAAAGTAAGGTGTCATCTTCTGCGATTAACTGTTCACACCTTTTTACAGCCGATTTCAGATAATCCTTGGAAACATTTTTGGCAATAGTGTTTATCCAGCCTGAAAAAGAGCCCTGCTCTTTGTATTTATCCGCATTTTTCCAGACTTTCACATACACTTCCTGCTCTAAGTCCTGATTTTCTTCATTTGTAATCAGTTTTATTATGCTTCTGATATTTTCTCTATTTCTCTTTATTATATTGTTAAAGTTCATTAATCCACCATAATTAAGCCGTATGAGTCTACCGGAAACCCGTAGTCCTCAATTGTCAGAGGCGCGCCGTATCTCAGGGTATCTGAAATATCCTGATTAAAATTAATTATGCCGAGCAGCGTTCCGCTCAAAAGTATGGCAAACGCCGCACAGGCAATCTTTAATCTTGCCCGCTCAGTTCTGGCTTTAAGTATTTGAGGTTTTGCCTCCTGAATTAATTCTGAAACCCTGTTCATTAACTCATCCTCTTTTCTGCAGTCCTCACAATTTTTTATGTGTGAGCGCAATTTTTCTTCGTCTGAAAAAATAAATAAGGCTTCATATTTATTACATTTTTCGTTCATGTTTTCAACCTCTATATCATTATAACGAATTTCAAAATAAAAAGTTCATTTTTCTGAATTAAATATTTGCACCGGTTAATTTTTGTAATAATATTTAACAGGTTAGCAAAAATTTTGATTTACAGACTTAAAAATAACTGCTATGGCACTGGCTGATAAACTCAGGAAAATATGTCTTTCTCTCGGAAAGAACAACAAACCTACCTATGCGGTAATCGCAATCGCGTCGGTCAAAGGGATTTGCCGTCCTATGTTCACCATGATGGACAAGACCGAAAAACCTGAAACAAAAAAATACACAGCGCTAAGAGAAGGTTTAACCGAAATCATAGCAATCCCGGTTTACTGGGCGAGCGGAGAGCTTGCCGGCAGCTGCTCAAAATTTCTTACCAGAAATATTAAAAAAGAGGATTTCATACCGCAAAAAATCAAAGCACTGATGAAAGACGGTATAAAAAATGAACATGTCGAAAATGCGATTAAAGATGCTGCCGAAAGTGTTGTTGAAACTAAAAACAAGGTCACAAACAACCTGCGTCTTGCCGGAGTTTGCACGGCGGCTCTTCTCATTATTCCTGCAGTCTGCTCGGCTGCCATCAAACCGGTTGTGCATAAGATTATTAAACCGCAGCAAACTAATGACAAAAAGCCTGTCATGCCGGAAAAGCGTCTGCAGATAGCCGCGCGGCCTAAGATGATAAACTTCGGAGCAAACATTTATAAATCTAATTACAACAAATCGCAAACCGGCTTTAGAATAGGAGGTCTCCTGTGATAAGTCCTCTTGTAAAAGCTTTGACGAACCCTACGCTTACAACTCTTTCGCAGAATACAAACGCGTCTGTTGCAACCGAAACGGTATTAAAATCAATCGGCAGACCGGGGTTTATTCTTATAGACAACGACATAGATCCGGATACAAAGAAATATGCCGCAGCAAAAGAATTTTTATATCAGGCAACATGCCTTGTGGTTTACGCATTGCTTGTAGTGCCTCTATTTAAGCGCGGAGCATTTAAACTTGCTAAAAATAAGATTTTCAAAAACGATCCTGATTTTCAAAAGTTCAGAAGCCTTAAAAACTATGAATCTTACAGAAAATATGCTGCCAAAAGACTTAAAGACCGTAAACTTCTTCTTCAGCAGCACAAACTTCAGGACAAATTCACCCCGGAAATTGAACAGGAATTAATTACGGAAGAAAAGCCTAAAAAATACGACCTTGTTAAAGGCACAATAGAACTTGGCTCATTGACCGGCTCCGTTCTGGGGCTTGCAATCCTTGCGCCGCAGCTGAGCCATGCCGTAATCCACCCGGCGCTGAGATTTATCGGACTTGAAAAACCGAAAAAGCCTGATAACTCACAACATGTTAATACTAAGGGATAATTGATTTCAGATAATCAATTGAACGTTTTGAAATATACTCAGCCTTAAGCTTTTTATTTTTACGTTCTTTTTTAGGCATCTCAACAGGAGCAACAATTCCCCAGTTGGAATTTATCGGCTGAAATTTGTCATGGTTTTCATCAGTAATATAATGAGTTAAGGAGCCGAGCATGGTTACATCAGGCAGAATAAGAAGTTCTTCTCCTTTCAAATACCGCGCCATGTTAATTCCGGCAAGGAGACCCGAGGCTATTGATTCGGTGTAACCTTCCGTTCCTGTAATCTGTCCTGCGAAAAACAAATTTTCACGGCTTCTTGATTGCAGCGAGGGTCTTAAAAGTTTTGGAGAATTAATGAATGTATTTCGGTGCATTACTCCGTATCTTACGATATTAACATGCTCCAGCCCCGGAATTGACTGCAGAAGTTCTTTTTGCGCACCCCACTTTAAATTTGTCTGAAACCCGACAAGGTTATATAACGTTTTTGCTGAATTATCCTGCCTTAACTGCACCACGGCATAATTTTCAATACCGGTTCTTTTATCTACAAGCCCTACAGGCTTCATTGGCCCAAATCTGAGAGTATCAACCCCGCGGGAAGCTAAAACCTCTACAGGCAGACAGCTTTCAAAAAACTTTGCATCTTTTTCAAAAGTTTTCAACTCAATTTTCGGTGCATTAATTAATATATTATAAAACTTTGCATACTCCTCTTCATTCATAGGACAATTAATATAAGACGCCTCACCTTTATCATAACGGCTTGCGTAAAAAGCTTTATCAAAATTTATACTGTCACGCTCCACAATAGGAGCAATCGCATCAAAGAAATACAGATGCTCGCTCTGTGTAAAATTCTTAATATCCTCGGCAAGACTATCTGATGTAAGCGGGCCGGAGGCAATAATCACTGCCCCTTCAGGAATTTTATCAACTTCCTCTCTTATAATATTAATTTCAGAGCATGCCGAAATTCTTTCTGTAACAGTTTTCGAAAAGAGTTTTCGGTCAATGGCAAGAGCCCCTCCTGCCGGAACCTGACAATCAAATGCTATATTAATAAGTTCGCCGCCGAGCATTTGCATCTCTTTTTTTAATAAACCTGACGCATTAGAGCAATCTGCGGAACCAAGGCTGTTTGAGCACACAAATTCCGCAAAATCTCCGCTTACATGCGCACCTGTAGTTTTTTCAGGACGCATTTCATATAAATTAACCTTTATTCCTCTTTTTGCCAGCTGCAGAGCGGCTTCGCTGCCTGCAAGCCCGGCCCCGATAACATTTACTTCCATATCTTATCCGTTACTGTTTCATGCCCCTCCGATGTACCAACAGAGCGCCCGACATATTTTCTAATACTTCTCAAGCTTAAAACAGTCTGTATAATATGTCAATTTTATATATGTTTTTTTATTAATAATAAGAATTATTGCAGTTTTTGTAAATTTATTATTATATTTGTAGCAAAAAACTTGAAAAATTTATTTCGATTAAGTATGATGATTACACTTATTACTACTTTGTTAATTTATCTTAAAGAAAGTTACCCAAAAAGGCAATAAGAATTATTTAGAATTTTTTTAAATAATATGTGTAGTTAGTTATGAAAACAAAAAAGTAGGGAAATGTCAGTAAAAGCAATCAACTCAGCGCTCAACTCCGGCGCAAAAACCAGATGCGGGCAAAACGAAGAACAAAAAAAACAACAGCATTACAATCCGTCTTTTCAGGGATTTAATCCTGTTGTAACATTAATGGATGCTATTGACAGAGGCGGATTTGCGGCATCTTTTATTGCGCAGGACGGTATCGGCATGGTTGCGCCGAGAATTAAAGAAGGACTGAACAGAGGCCGGGAAGAAGATGCAAACGGCAAAAAAACAGGCCCGCTTAACTGGGATTTTGCACGAAAAGAAGGCGTTAGAGAAATCCTGAGCGGCCCGAGCGCATTTCTTATCCCAGCAGGCATGCTTGCCATTATAAAAAAATACAGCGGAACAGCTAACAATGTTTCGATGGACATGATAAGGGCTCTTGGCAAAAACTTTGAAGAATTTGCCGGAGACAGTGCAAACAAGGATGCTCTGACCGATAAAGCCGCGACTAAACGTAACTTCTACGAAAAAATCTTCCGCAACGTTTTAAACACTTCAACAGAAGGCAAACTCTCTTCAGAAGAAATTAATAAACTGGCAACACATTATACTAACAAAGCCATTGAGATTGAAGGCGCCAAAAAGAAAAATGCGTTTAAGCACCTCATAGGGAAAGCAGTACCGAATTCAAAACAGGATTTAACTCAGGCATTGACTGATGAATTTATGCTTTTGAGAAAACAGAATGTTTCCCCTTCCGCAAACGAAATTGTAGCAAGTCTTACAGTTGAAGGGAAAGACAAACCGATTAGCCTTTCATTCAAAAAATTACTTGATAATATGAGAGATTTCAGTGATGATGCAATAGATTCCGTAAATAAAACGCTGAAAAAAGATGCCGGCACCGATGTTAAAGAATTTATACAGAGATTCACTAAAAAACGTACCGGTTCAAGATTTATTACCAACCTTTCTATGTATCTTGCAGTTGTCGGCTTCTATACAATTATTCCGAAGCTCTACAACCTCGGGTTAAAAGGTAATCCGGCGCTTAAAGGCACCTCCGCACAAAATTCCCAACCGGAGGAGAAAGACAAAAAAACAGACAACAAAAACTCTCAGCCTAAACAAACTTCATTTCAGGGGAAAGAAAAACTCTTCTCACAAACCGGTGACGCTGTTATGAACTCAGGCTGGGCTAAAAAGATTTCTGATAAGCTTGAATTCGACGGGCCTTCAATGTCAGTTCCGGCAATGTTAGCCCTTTTATTCGGCTTCTGCCTGCCTCCAAGATACCTTCAGGCTCAGGATAAGTACGATAAAGAAGAAATTCTTGTACGTGATATATCAAGCTTTACAGCCATATTGTTCGGCGCAAAAGCTCTGGCAAGGGTATTCTCTGACGGCTTTGCCAAACTTTCCGGCTTAGCGTTGAACACAAAACCGGAAGATCACAAAAAATCAATCTGGAATAGACTCAGAGATTATTTTGCTCCATCTTCAGGCTCAGGCGTAAACGTATTGACCAGTGAAGAAATTATTTCAAAATACACAAATATTGATAAATATCCGGGCGGAATCAACGGCTTCTTTGAATTCCTTGAAAACAACGGCGGCAACATCAAAAAAGTTCTTAAACTTGACAAAGATGTTAGAGCAAATGCTGAAAAGATAATCGGTAAAGATCTTAAAGATGCAACTATTGATGAAATCAAAAATGCATTCAAAAATGTTAAAGACAGCGACGCTCTTGAAAACATCTACAAAATTTTCAGAAACAGAAATAACAAGTTCATAAATTACGCAAAAACAATGAATAGTTCGTTTGGCTTCCTGTCTACAATTGTACTTGTTCCGTCATTTATGATATGGCTTGCAAGAACCTGCGAGAGAATGACTAAAAACAGAATTGCAGAAGAAAATGCAGCCAAAGCAGGCGGCAATCAGCCGGAACAGCCAAATAAACAACAGCCGGCTGCAGCAACTATCAGCGCTGAGGCAGCTAAGGCGAACTTCAATCTGAATAACAAACCTTCAATGGCAGGGTTTCTGGCAAAATAATCAAAAGAAAGCAGAGATTTAAAAACTTGTTATGACAAAATTTTTGTAAAAAAAGAGGCGGTAAAGTTAGAAATAACCTTTCCGCCTTTGAAAAACACAGTAATAACTAGTCTTCTATTAAAGCATTTATATCTGCGACCATTGCATCAGGATCAAATCCATGCACTCTGGCTCCTGCTTCAAGATTTTCAAATCTGGCCGCAGCACAACCGATACAGCCCAAGCCGTATTTCTGAAAAACTTCAATGCTCTGTGGATATGCCTGTGCAATCTCCATAATATTCATATCTTTTGTTACTTTTCCTGCCATAATATTTTCTCCTTATGTTGACTTTTTTTCATACACCATTAAATACATTATACACGAAAAAAGATAAAAAGAAGGATGTGTATATGGAATTGTTAAAAAAACTTTTTAAAGATGACGAAAAAATTATAGGTCTGTGTGCTTTTAGAAAAAAAACTGAAAAGGTCTACAACTTTGAACCGCAGTTCAAAGCCACAAGGCTTGTATACTGTACCAACACTAAAAACAACTTCTTTTTACTTTAATCAGGACTGTCTCCGCAAAGGGGAACCAGTTCCAATAAATACTACAACAGCCGTTTTATATAAACGGCTGTGTTTTAATTTTTATTCGGGCTTGCATTATTATCCAACTAAGTCTAAATGTTTTGCTAAAATTTCAGATCCTGCAATTTTTGGATGTTCAAGGTTATACGGTGAATTTGAAGCACTAAAAGCCTGAGCCATAAAAGGATTTGCTTTTGCATGCTCGAGTTTTTGTGCATTCAGAAAGTTTACCGGCTGTGTTCTTAAGAAATTCACTGCATTTAATGCTGAAATTGTCATCTTTTAATCCCCAATCTGATTTATCCCTATACTTTAATAAAGTAAAAAGGGATTAAATAATTGCTATAAATCTCAGCATTATTAAGAAATATTAAGCTAACAAATCCAACGATTGCCCGAGCGTAGGACTATTTTCCACAGACGGTCTGTTCAGGCTGTAAGCCCCGTTTGTGAAAAAGTTTACTTCGGAATTTCGCTGCTGTCTGCCGCCTGAGCCGTCATTAAAGCTCACAGGCTGAACACGGTAAAGCTGCTGGGCTTGTACCGCTTTGATTGAATCCAACATCTTGACCTCTTTTTAATTTAGTTATATTTACTCTCTACATATATGAAAAATTTTGCAAAACCAGAATTTCAACTATGAATATTTTTGTTACAAATTTTACATTTACAATGACTAAATTGTCCACGGTTACCCTATCCTCTGACTGCCAGCAGATAGTTTTTATTTCCACGGATAGTCCGCTTTTATACTCCAGCCGTCTGCAACAATTTTTGCAGCACAATACCAGCCTTTGCCTGATGAAGAACAATCCTCATTAACTTCATCTTCCGTCCTGGAATAACCGTCCGGCAAAATGCCTTTCCCGTTTACTCTTGTAAATCTAAAAACATCTATCCCGAACTGATTAGGATTTTTACTTCCGTTTAAATCAACGATAATTAGACCTGAAGGAAGGATTTCATCCTCTCCATCTTCATTTAAGCCTAAAGCGGCAATTGATATGGATATTAAGGTGCCGTCAGTTATAATAAAAGGAACCCGGAGTACATTACTTGTAAACGTAACTGTAGACGAACCGCCTTTCAAAAGAAGCCACGGATTGTTAGAGTTATAGCCGCAATGCGAATATGACTCACAGGTCTGTAAAATTTTAAAATACGGAAACCAGTATTTTTCATAGTAATCATGAGCGTCAGAATCAACTGCCGGAACTTCCCAGTATTCATAAGGGCCGTATTTAGCCTCGGCAAGCTTTAACGCCTGATTTAAAGTTGTATAAACCTTCTGCAGCTGTGCTACTATCTGCTGTTTCTTATACTTCCCGACAAGGGCAGGAAGTGTCATCGCAGCAACAATACCGATTATTCCCAGAGTAATCAAAACCTCTGCCAGAGTAAATCCTTTAATTATACTCTTCATAAATATCACCTTTCATACTAAAATCCTTTATTTAACATTACTATTATGTATTATTTATCACTTTTTGTCAATATATTCTATATAAGTGTGGTTATTTTACGGACAGCGTTTTAATAATATACATATAAACGGGGCGAATATGACGACAAAAAAAGAATTACTGGGGATGAGAATAAAAGAATTCCGCGAAAACCGGAAGTTTACGCAGGACAAACTTGCAGAAATGGTCGGTATAGATCCCAAACACCTCAGCAGAATTGAAAACGGCAGGAATTACCCTTCATTTGAAACTTTAGAAAAAATTCTTGACAGCCTGAATGTTTCTTATGAAGACATATTTAAATACTCGCATTTTATTAACAAAGACGATATGATAGAACAAATAAATGCAAAATTATCCCGTCTGAATAATGAAAAACTGACATTCATTTTTAAGATGGTAAATGAGATTTAGCGTTTACTGGTCACTTTCGTGGTGGTCTTTATCCTTCATCAGTTTAGCAAAGTCTGAAGGCTTAATACTCTGAACAAACTTTTTAAACTCCTGCGCTTCTTCCTCATCTTTGGCTGAATCTGTGGAAACAGAGCCATTTGATATTACATTTGCTGTCACAAAAATAGGGGCATCTACTCTGATAGCCAGAGCAATAGCGTCAGAAGGTCTTGAATCTATCTCAAGAACCTCATCTTTCTCATTTTTCAAAAACAATGTTGCGTAATATGTATCTTTTTCAACATCATTAATCTCAATTTTATCCAGTTTGTAACCGGTTTTTTCAATTATGTTAATAACAAGATCATGAGTCATAGGGCGTGCAACAGAGAGATTTTCAATCTTTCTGATAATAGCGCTGGCTTCTGCCGAACCTATCCAGATTGGAAGGGCCTTGCGGTTCTCCTTGTCGTGAAGTACAACAATCGGCGAACCTGTACGTGTATCAAGGGCAATTCCCATAACTTTCATTTCTATCATAAAAAACTTTTCCTTTACGTTTAAGATTTACCAACTACGCCAGCAAGCGGAGAAGATGCGCTTGCAATTTCTTTTTTCGGCATTCTGCCGGCTTCAAAAGCAGCACGTCCGGCCATTACACCGTATTTAAAAGCTTCTGCCATTTTTACAGGATCTGAAGCCTTTGCTATTGCTGTATTAATCAAGCAGCAATCCGCACCGTATTCCATAACGGTTGCGGCATCAGAAGGAACGCCTATCCCTGCATCACAGATTACCGGCACATGTGCCTGCTCAATAATAATCTTTATATTTTCAAGAGTTTTTATACCCTGACCTGAACCTATAGGGGAAGCTAAAGGCATAACAGCAGCACAGCCTATTTCTTCCAGACGTTTGGCAAGAACAGGATCCGCATTTATATATGGCAGAACTGTAAAGCCTTCTGATACAAGAATTTTTGCAGCCTCAAACGTTGCAATAGGATCCGGCATCAAATATTTCGGATCAGGAATAACCTCAAGCTTAATCCAGTTGTTAATTCCCATAGCTTTGGAAAGATGTGCAACACGTATAGCTTCTTCAGCAGTTGCACAACCGGCAGTATTCGGCAAAAGCCAGTATTTATCAAGATCAAGATAGTCCATTAGTCCGACATGACCTGGAGCTTTCATATCAACACGCCTGATTGCAACTGTCACAATTTCCGCACCGGAAGCCTCATGAGCCTTCTGCATTGTTTCAAAATCGTCAAACTTTCCTGTACCAACCATCAAACGTGAATTAAAAACTTTATCTCCAATTTTTACAGTCATAATCATTCTCCTATCTTATAAAAGTATTATAGACCGGAAAAAAAATAAATAAAACCATTTACGAAAAAAAATATTTATGATACATTAAATTATATAAAAAAAGCCGGTTTAAAAACGGCATGACAAAAGAATAAAAATGGAGTAGTGGCCGAGTGGCTGAAGGCGGCACCCTGCTAAGGTGTTATGTGGGTCTAACCTGCATCCAGGGTTCAAATCCCTGCTACTCCGTTTTTTATTGGGTTTTCAGGCTGTTTAAATTTTTTGGGTGTCGCCTTTTTTTAAATGCTCACAAAACGCTTTTTCTGACAGTGACATTTTTACCCGTAAAGTATCCTCATGATATATTTTTCTTAGTGTAAATAAAAGCAATAAGATATAATACTACAAATGGTAAGAAGCAGGCGTAAAACTTTATAAATGATTCAATATCCAAAAAATATAAAATCGTTGTTATTATACCAATCAGAACAAAATCTTTTTTAGATAAGCATTGTTCCCATATTTCCTTATATGATTGCATAAATATAAAAAATAAGTTCTGGTAAGTATGAAAAGCTTCATAGCTCTCTATCACATCCCTGTTATCTGGATTTCTTCTTAATGATGCTCTAAGGAGTTCTAATCCCTTTTTACTTCCCCAGTTTTTTGTTAAAAGATACATGCCATAGCTGTTTAAGAAAGTCGAATTGTTAGGTTCCAGCCTCAGGGCTTCCAAATATTCCTGTTCTGCAAGCTTGTTTCGATTTGTATCGGAATAAATTTCTGCCAGTTTTAAATGATATAAACTTGTATTCGGAGAAATTTCCAGCGCTTTTTTAATATACCATTCCGCTTCTTTGTTACTTTTCAAGTTATTAAAAATACAAGCTTTTAAATACATAGCTATTTCGTTATTCGGGCTAATTTTCAAGGCTTCATCAGCCTTTTTCAATGCAGGTTCATACTGCTCTTTTTTAATCAGTATAACGCAATATAAGACAAGGCAGTCGTCCCAATTTGGTTCAATGGAGATGGCTATTTTGATAAACTCCACGGCTTTATCGTAATTTTTGAGATATAAATAAGCTAAAGCTAAATTATAGTACGCAACGACATTATTAGGCTCAATCGAAAGTGCTTCTTGTGAGAATCTTATTACAAGATTATATTTACCCAGAGAAATTGCAACCTGAGATTTTTCAAATAATTCAGATAAATTTGACATTTTATTAGTTTTCCTTCTTATTCAAATAATCTAATACGGCATCATACATCCCGCTTTGATTACTGTATTTAACATAATTTTCAGCAGTATAAAGCCATTCTGCAGTTGACGGGTTAATCTTTTTAATTGCCTGCAACAAATCCTGTGTACTTATTAAACCTTTTTGTCCTGTTTTCATAGCTTCTCTTATTTTCATATCAATTGCAGCATTACAGACAGCTTTAATATCTGCCGACGAGAAACTGCTGGTATTTGCTGCCAGCAAATTATAATCAATTTTTTCAACAGGTTTTCCGTTTAACAATAATTCAAAAATCTTTGCACGTGCACTCTTTTCCGGAGGCGGTACAAAAATAGTTTTATCTAATCTTCCGGGACGTTTGAGTGCAGTATCCACAAACCACGGGACATTTGTTGCTCCTAAAATCATTACAGAGGTGTTGTTAGAGCCGAGTCCGTCAAGTTCACTTAAAAACTGATTAACTAAAGTTCTGGCATAAACATTATCACCTGTTTTCATTCTATCGTTGCCGAGTGCGTCTATTTCATCAATAAAAATTACTGACGGCGCTTTTCTTCTTGCAGTCCTGAACACTTCACGTAATTTTTGTTCGGAAACTCCGACATGCATATCCAGAATGTCTGCAATTGAGATATTAAAAAAAGTTGCTCCGCATTCGTTTGCGGTAGCTTTTGCGATATAAGTTTTGCCGCATCCGGGAGGACCGTATAACAGAATGCCGCCGCCTGCTTTTTTGCCGTACTGGATAAATAATTCCGGATTTTTGAAAGGATAAATGATATTTAATTTAATTTCTTCTTTTAAATCCGACATACCTCCGACATCTTCAAAGGTTATATCAGAGGTTTCAATAAATGTTGCATACTCCTGTTCCATTGTTGTAAACTCCTTATATTTTAGTGTAAATCCTATAACAATTTATATTATAGGTAATACGTACGACAAAAATGGTCGCAAGGAGAATTTATATATTTACACTATTTAATAAGGTGCAGACAAATATTACTTAATGACTTTTAATATTTTTATTCTATCAAGACGAAAGTATCTTATAGCTTTTCTTAATTCACAAAAAGCAACGATAAAGACTAATTCTGGCTTTCACGAACGATTTTGACAGAGGAGTCTTTTATAATTATTATAAACAAAGGAGCAGATACTATGGAAATCTTTTAAAATATTATTTTTGTTAGTTTTTTATTTTTAATATTTTTCTAAATTCTCTTTGAGATAGTTTTTATAAACTTCTCTTAATTCCTTCGGCGCTAAAATCTCACAAGCTTTACCCCATTTAAAAACATGCCAGATAATTTCTCTGTCGCCGCTTGCCTTGAAATTTACAATAAGATTTCCGTTTTCATCTTTTTGCATTTTTTGTGTGGGATGAAAGTTATATTGTTCTGCATCGCAAGCGACTTCAGGAGAAAATTTTAATTTAACATCATAAATTTCTCCCTGATAAACTCCAAAAGATTTATTTGAATATTCTTGCAAATCAAAATTACCTCTGTCGTAATCTTTATCCGTAATTTCCAGATTTTCAAACTTATGCAGCAAATAGTTATAAATGCCGTCACCTTTTGCTTTTTCTCTTGCGACCAGATAAATTTTTTCTCCGTAAATTACGCCGAGAGGCTCAATGAAGCGTTCTCTCCCGTGATAGGTTCCTTTTAATATTTTAGTATTATTAATAGCTTTTCTGACTTTTTCAAACAGAGCGGAGGCTATTTTATATTCCGGAAGCTGACGGACTGCCAAACCTTCCGTTTGCAAAATCATTTCAATTTTGTTTTGCATGTTATTTATATTTTTTCTGTTTAAAACTTTTATTTTTTCAATAGTTTTGCCGAGTTCTTCCGATAATTGATTATTTACCGCTATATTTTGCAGTTGTTCAAGATTTGCAATTTCTTCAGGCGAAAAAGAAATTAAATTTTTTATTGAATAATCAATAAATCCCCAGTGTTTCTGATTGTCTTCAACTTCAATTTCATCAATTTGCGGAAAAATACAGGTCAGGCTATCGCGCATTCTTTCTGCCGTTCTTCTTGAAACATTGTATCTTTCGGCGATTTCTGATATGGTAACTCCCTGAATTTTTGATTCTATAAAAATTGCCAGATCCAATATGTCTGAAACTCTTGAATATCTCGGTTTATTTTTCATAAGCTGCTTTCTCTTTTGAATATTCTATCATATTTTTTCAACTTTTCAAACATTAGAAAGAACAGCTTGTTCTATTTTATCTGATTTTATCCTGCATATTATCTTTTGACGGCATTGCCTAATTACAGGAACTCAGGTTATTATATCCAGACATTTCCTTTCAGGCTGTCCTTTGAAAATTGACTTTAAAGCATCCATCATTAATTTATGCTGCACAAATTCATCAACATCTTCTAATTCTAATATTGACTTCAACTTACTTATATTATCAGCACATCCGACAAATTCTACCTTATCCATAGGAATTTCCTGACCGTAAATATATTCAACAGCCTCTTTTCGCCCGGCATACAAATTTCTGTATTTTGCCGGAGAACCAACTGCTTCATGTGCGCTTCGCATCTTTTCTCTTGGAATACTTTCATTTCTAAACAGCCGGTTTTGACTTCTTATTCTCAAAAAATTATGATCCAGATATTTTGTAGGAACCCTTATTGCAACAATTTTTCCTGTATCTTTAGCAGCATGTGCCAGCAAGACACAGCCGATGTTTGTATCACTATCAGGAAAATCTTTTGAGCAGCGCCATCTTTTTGTCAGATTTTCCAAATCTGTCATAAAAACACCGTTTAATACGCCGTGACACCCGTCATTTGATAGTTTTATCACGCCGCTTTTCAGCATTTTTTGATAGTTTTCTTCCGTTGTAAAATGATATAAATATCTTTTTATCTTATGTTTTCCGTATCTTACAGGAGGATTAAGCGGCAGCCATCTTTCCGGTCTTGCCTCAGGTGCACGAGGTCCGCTCGCAGACAGCTTTCTAATTTTTGCTTCTAACGAATCTAATGTTTTTAGTTTTTTTAAAGATTGTTGTAAGACCTTCGGGTCACTTTTTTGCAAAGCAGACTTAGCAAGATTTACAGCTTTTATTGTTAAATTTCCCCATGCCATTTATTTTTCCCCTTATATAATATAAGTAAATTTTAATAGCTAAATTGCGTAAAACAACAAAAATATCTTAATGAATTTTAACCGGTTGATTTCACAGGCACTAACAAATTTTTTTTTAGTGGTTTTATATAGAATATGCAGATTACACCGATTACAAATCCATATTATAACACAACATACAGGCCGGATTTTGGCACAAATACCCGTTGCGTCAGAAGCAAAACCGGTCAAATTTTATACAGAAACACAACCAATTTTTTCAGAAAGGATCTTAAATGGAATGAGTTTGGAAAATACCTTAAAGAAAAGTACAAAAATACTGCTAAGGTTAATGTAATTAATTACGCCTGTTCAGACGGCTCAGAATCTCTGTCTTTTGCAATCTTATTAAATGAGGTTTTCGGAAAGGAAGCTAAAAAATTCTTTCCTTTAATTGCAAAAGACGTTGACTGCAGTGTAATATGTATGGCAAAAGGCGATTATGTCAATATGGATTACTACGATTATGAGGCAATAAACAGGTTTACAAACGGGAAGTTCAACAAATATTTCAAATATACGACCGGCGGGATAGGCTTTAAAAATCACTATCCGGCCAGAGTTAATCCTTATTTGAAAAAACTGATAAATTTTTCAGTTGCAGATATTCGCACTGACACACAAAATATTCCGTCAAGAAATACCGTACTTTTCTGCAGAAACTTCTGGCCGTATATTAAATCAAAGGAAGAAAGGGCACAGCTTGTGCGCAACCTTGCTTTAAGGTTACAGGATAACTGCACTTTGATTACCGGAAATTACGATAACTTTGTTGACATTGCCCAAATGCTTATTGAAAACGGTTTTAAGCATGTAAAAGACCTGCCGAATGTATATGAAAAAGTTAATATGTAAATATTTTACGTCATTCGTGCTCACTGACGGCTGGGAGTTTTTATATAACAGACCCAACCGGATTACCATGGATAATCCCTTTTAAACTCCCAGCCGTCATACATCAAAAGACAGCCGCAGGTCTGGGGATCAGTTTTGCAGGCTGAAACAAGTTTTTCTCTTTTATCTGTCATATAAACAATACCACCTGTTATATCCTTATCAGTATCACAGGTCATATAATGAAATTTGTCATTGATATTCAGACGAAATGAAAATATATCCTGCCCATAGGCATTAGGCTTTTTATATCCGTTTGTGTCAAATCGAACATGCAGGGTCAACGAGTTTGCAAGTCCTGTTTCTTCATCATATCCGCCGCCGGTTAGAGATGTTATCATACTCCCGTCACCGAAAATATATAAAACGGAACTTGAAGAGATAACATTACTGCTTACACATTTGCTAGGAGTTATACAGAATTTATAACCCCCGATACATGAAACATTTGCATCCTTACATCTTTTTAGCACAACCATATACTTCATTATGTATTTATCAAACCAGGAGTACAAAGAATCTGGGTCATGATATACCAGAGTTTCAATCCAGTAACGGGGCTCACCATTATCGACGGTAGACCTGTTTATCGCCTGATTCATCGCACTGTAAAATTTTTTCAACCTTGCTGCAGTCTCCCTATTTTGAATTTTATTAATCAAAGACGGAAGCGTCATGGCTGCGACAACACCGATAATTCCAAGAGTTATCAGCACTTCCGCCAGAGTAAATCCCGAAAATTTTGATTGATTTAACATATTATACCTCAAAATATTGCTCACCAATCAATATATTATGATTTATAGGCATTTTTGTCAATATTAACTATGACAAATAATCTATTATTTTAAATTTAATAAAAAGTTATTATGTTTTAGAGGATTTATGGAAAATTTAAAAACGAAACTAGGGAAAAGAATAAAAAGTTTAAGGAAATCCAGAAATATTACGCAGGAGCGGCTTGCGGAAATGATTAATATGGATATTACGAGCCTGAGTAAAATTGAAACAGGAAGGAATTATCCGCAGCCTGAAACTCTTGAAAAAATTTCAAAAGCCCTGAATTTAGATATTTCCTGTATGTTTACATTTAAAATCCCCGCAACTAATCAGGATTACATTGAAGCAATAAAACAAAATATCTCAGCTATGGAAAACGATACCCAAAAGCTGGAAATGTTATATAATATTACGTCTGCAATGATTTAAAGCCTTTATTGTTAAACTGTTTCCATATTGCAAAAATCTCTGTATCCGCACCACCTGCAGGCTTCTTCTTTATATGAAGGCTCAAATTTGTAAGCTTTTATATCTTCGATTGCCGAATGGAATTTTTCTTTAATTTTTTCACATTCCTCATCAGTCAAATTAAGCTGCAGGTTGCCGGTAAATTCTTCCGGAAAAATAAAGGTTGCTTCCCTGACAGTTCCGCCGGTCTGATGTTCAAAGTAATACTTATAAAGCCCTATCTGGTTGTAATAATCTTCATGTTCTCCATCAGGACAGATAACTTTATCTGTCTTGGCGCTGCCTGTTTTATAGTCATAAATTGTATATGTACCGTCATCATTTTTGTCAATTCTGTCTATTATACCCTTGAATGTTATACCGTCTAGTTCCAGAACTACACGTTTTTCAACGGCAAACAGATTTTTCACGGGAGTATTGCAAAGCTGGACATAGTATTTATCAAGAGCCAGTTCGCCTCTCTGCTCATGTATTGTCCGCTGCTGCATTGAGGACATCGGAAGTGAATTTAATTCTTTTTTAAATTCGTTGATGAAATCCTCTTTTGAAGGATAGCTGCCGTTTTCTATTGCATAGTTAACAGCAAACTCGCAGGCTGAATGCACCGCTCTTCCGTAATTCATCGCATCCGGACTTCCGTCTTTTGCACCTAATTCCAGAATATTATCGTACAAATACTGCCGCGGGCATTTGAGGTATGTATTAATAGAGGTCGGTGAAAAAGACCTGCCCTCAAGTTTTTTATCCACAAGTGCACAGAAATCCTTTTTGTAATCGTAATCCCGTTTCAGGAGGGATTTTGTTCTTTCATGCCAGAAAGAATTTATATCGTATGTAAAAGGTTCCGGCTCGATTTCGCAAATATCTTCAAACCCGTCGAGAAAAGCCGTCGGGGTCTGTGCTTTCCCGCCGATAAATTTTGGATAGGAAAGCCTTAAGGTATGTTTTGCCCTTGTCATACCGACATACAAAAGTTTTATAGCGTCAGAGCGTTTCAATTCTTTTAATTCTGCATCGGTTTTATATTCCGAAACATCAAGAGGAACAACCGGCTTTACGGAACGGGTGCTGCTCTCCCAGCTCTGTCTGAGAAGCGACGGCATATACACATATTCAAATTCTCTGCCTTTCGCGGAATGATATGTGGAAAGCTGGACAGCATTCAAAGTAAGAGGAGCCTTGTCTGTTTTAATTGCAATCTCATCATTAAGACACATATCAAGATATTCAACAAAATCTTCAAGGCTGATTTTTTTATAATCAGCTGAAAAATCAACGGCTTCATCAACGATTTTTTTAAGCCCTGCAATATTTTCGATTCTGTTGACCTCAGAATTTATGTAATAGTCAAAAATTCCTGTTTTGCCGCCAATTTCAAGAACTACATTTTTCAAGGTTTCATTTGTTTTATAAGCCTGAAGATGTTCAAAGACTTTCAGGATATTTTCAATTTTTTCAGGCTCTTTTAATGCACTTCTGTCAACCGCTTTAATCATATCAACAAAAGATTTATAATGTGAGTACTGCTCATAGAGAGCCTCAAAATCTTTCGGATGAATACTGAACGGACGGGAAAGCATAAGTTTAAAAAACTTATCAGAGTGCAATTCAGGATTAACACGCAGCTGCATATAGTAATAAAAAATAACTGAAGATTTTATTTCAAAAATACTTTTGCCCTCTTTTAGTTCTGATGGAATATTTCTCTCCTTAAGCATTTCCGCAAACTGCGACAGCTCATCATTGCTTCTTGTGAGAATTGCAATTTCGGAAAGTTTTTTCTCTCCGTTCTCATCAACAGGACAGTCTGATGAATTTACAAGTTTTTCAATCTCATCAACAATTTCCTGATATTCCTGCAGAATATCAGCGTAGCGGTACAGCCGGACTTTTTTATCTTTTACCGTAACTTTCTCATTCATTGCGGCAAGCGTTTTATTAATATTGTACCGGCTGAATTCCGGATTATTCTCAAGCCTTCTGTCATCAAGTTCTGCAACCCTTCTTGCCGCATCCAAAATACTCTGTGTGGAGCGCATATTTTCTGTAAGACAGATAACTTTTGTATCAGGAAACTTTTCCAGAAATCTTTCTATAGTATCAAGCCTTGCACCCTGAAACGTATAAATTATCTGGTCATCGTCGCCAACTACAAAAACATTTTTGCTCTCCTGCGCGCCTGCCAGCTGAAAGACTATTTCGTTCTGGTTTCTGTTTGTATCCTGATACTCGTCAACAAGAATATAGTCATATTTGTTTGCAATCTGCGACAGAAATCCAGCATCCTCCTCAAACTTGTCCAGCACGAGGTTAATCATATCGTTAAAATCAACATAGTGCTGTTCTTCCATTTTTGAACGGTAGAGTTCGTAAAACTTCCAGAGCTCTTCTGCGCGTGCAATATTCTTTTTAACATTTTCTATACCGTTTGGGATCCTCTGCGGAATATTTTTTCCCTGCTCAGTTTTCTCTTTTAATTCCTTCTCTAAAGCAGCAAACTGAGGCTTCCAGTCCGGATTTACCTCTATATTATGTTTGAATTTCTCTCCGGTAAGCCTGTTCATTTTAATTGCATCAATACCCTTTGCAATCTTTGAAATAAAATGATAAGGATCATTGCGCTTTGTCCTGTAGGCAACAGGATTAATTTCATCCACGCATTCTTTCAGAAATATTGTTGATACGGCAGCCGGTATAACTTTGAAATTTTCAGGAAGTTCAAAGTCAATAAGGTTGTCTGTGATAATTTCGTTGCAGAAGCCGTGGTATGTATAAACATTTACACCGGTGTCAGCCTTTTGAAGCTCTTTTTCCAACCTTGTCCTGACCTCATTTGCAGCGGCGTCAGAAAATGTCAGACAGAGAATTTTCTCCGGATTTATACCCTGCTCTAACATATATTTTATTCGCTGAATCATTGTAAAGGTTTTACCTGTTCCGGGGCCTGCCAGAACAAGGTAACGCCCTTCAATATTTTCTATACATTCCTGCTGTTTTTTATTAGGCAAAATTTCTGCTGTTATCATAATACTCTCCTAAATTGCTGCTAAGACTTCTTTTAAATAATCCCTGTAATCCTCTTTCAAGTTCTGGGGCTCCAGAATTTCCACCGCCGGCCCCCATTTAAAAAGGTGCCACATAATGTGTTTGCTGCCGCTTGCCTTGAAAGTCACGATTATACTTCCGTCCGGCTGCTTTACGACTTCCTGCGTCGGATGAAAATTATAGTGCAGAACATCTTCCGCCGCGTCAGCTTTAAACCGCAATTTCACATCATAAATTTCACCCTGATAGACCCCGAATGAGCGTTTTGCAAACTCTTTAAGATTAAAACCGTCATCTTCAAAGCGTTCGCGGGTCAGGGATACATTTTTAATTTTATGCAAAAGGTAGTTGTATTCTCCTTTGCCTTTTGCTTCTTCACGGGCTATAAGATGAATTTTTTCACCGTAAATCAGCCCGAGCGGCGACAGAATTTTATTTTTCCCGTTATAAACCGCTTTTACTTTTAACTTTTCCCTGATTGCCTGACGGATTATTGAAACTGTATTCAAATCAATCTTATACACAGGCGCCTGTCTGATTGCACACCCCTCGCTCCGGAGAAGAAACTCCACTTCATCTTCCATACTGTTGATACGTCTGCGGTTAAGGGTTTTTATTTTGTTAATAACGCTCTGCAAATCTCTGCAGGTAATTTCATCGCAATCCGTCTTTATTTTTTCAATAGCGGCCACCTCATCCGGCGTAAATGACACAAATTCACCCAGCGAAAAACGTCTAAAGCCCCAGCGCTTGCACCTGTCATCTGTTTCTATTTCTTCAATCTGCGGCATTATATTCAAAATGCTGTCACGCATTCTCTCGGCTGTTCTTCTTGATACGTGAAACTCCTCCTGAATATCAGCAAGCGATACGCCGTTTAATTTTGACTGCATTAAAAGCAAAAGAGAAATTATATCTGAAACTCTTGAATATCTCGGTTTTTCTTCCATTTCCATAACTCCATTATAAAAATAAGAATTGCCATTTCCGGACGTATTAATATTCATACAATATAATTTCTCTTTTTTCAAGCGTTCGTGCCATTTACCATTCAAAAATCTGCCGGAGGCTAAAATCCGACAACATTTTTAAGTGAAGTTGATTTTTTAATTTTGACTTCATCCTCCAGCATCTTTGAAAGTTCTGCCTCAGTATTTATCCCGAGAAAATCCGCTTTCTTTTTAACCGTCGAAAAATCACCGGCGGTCAACCCTTTTATATTTACATCAGCATCCTTTATCCCGAAAAAGTGTTCAAACGCATTTTCCACCTGTTCTTTTTTCATAAAGTCAAATTTAATTTTAAATGTAAATCTTCTAAGGCTTGCCTCATCAAGTGTATCAAGGAGGTTGGTTGTACACACAAACGGATACTCGTGAGCTTCCATCCAGGTAAGCATCTCATTAACCTGCGAAACTTCCCACCGGCGCTGTGCAGAATTTCTTGTATGCAAAAAAGAATCCGCCTCATCTATAATCAGCATAGCTTTTTTGGCTTTAGCTTCCGCGAAAGCTTCCGCTATATTATGTTCAGTTTCTCCTACATACATTGACATCAAATCGCTTGCCCGTTTCAGAATAACTTCAATTCCTAATTCTTTTGCAAGATACCTTGCGTAAAGGCTCTTGCCTGTTCCGGGTTCACCGTAAAGGCAGAGCGAAAAATTCAGCCGGCCGCACGATTTTATTTTTGAGGTCAAATCTTTTATATCTATATCTGTATTAACTAAATTATCATTATATTCTGTCATTTCAAACTCTTTCTTCTTTTTCACGTTTTTCTTTTTAGTAACAACTCTGGCAACATTCTCCACAAAAACCTCAAAATCCTCCTGATTTCCGTCAATAAGTCGTGCGGATTTTACAGCATTTGTAATCAATGACGGAGGAATATCGTAGGCCTTATTCAGCTCAACCAGTTTTTTATTATCTACTTTGAACTTATTTTTCTTTATAACCCGCTTCCAGATGTTTAATCTTATATCGTCGCTCAATTTTTCAAATTCAATAGAATAAGTCATTCTGCGCAAAAAAGCCGGATCAACGTCATAAATATTATTTGTTGTCCAGAAAACAGGCACCGGAGTATCTTCCAGAATAGAGTTCATATAGGCTTTCGAGGCAGACCCGTATTCAGTAAACCCTCTGTTCATGACATCTTCCGCCTCATCGAACAGAATACAGGAATTTCCGAGTTTTGAGAGAATCGTCTGTTTTGACTTCAAATCCCCCAGCCTGCCGCGTCTGTCAGCCTCCTGAGAATTTATCTGCATTTTCACCGAATACATATTAATGCCGGCTTTATTTGCAATAAGCTTGCACAGCTGGGTTTTTCCGGTTCCGACATCACCATACAGCAGAATATTTACCCCTTTTGTCTGATTTTTTACGGCTGCGGTAAGAATATTAAGCGTCAGATCTCTTTCATTCTTAATATATTCAAAATCACTCCAGCAAAGCTCGGATTTCTGATGTTTGCCGAGAAGAAGTTCCATAATCTGCTTTTCTGTTTTTATATCAGGATTTTGAAAAATTTCGTATATAAGCGAATTCATTTCGTACTCAAAACGTGAATATGTCTGTTTGGTCAACAGTCCTTTCTGCACAAGACTTTTTAGAGAACGGAGTCCGAAAAACGATTTCAGGTTCAAAACGTTCTGGCATACTGCTCTTGAATTTGCACCGTCAATATTCGTACTTTTCAGCATATTGTCGAAAATTGCCTCATTAAAAGCCTTTACAAGGTAATAAATAAATATTTGATACTCTGTCGGAGAGAGAGAATATGTTTTTGCAATAAGTTCACACTTCTTCTCAATTGATGAATGCGACTTTTCTGTCATTAATTTTTCTTTTAAATAATTTTTAAGCAGGTGGTTATTTTTTCTTACGATACCGTTAAGCTTCTTCCTTGAAAGTTCAAGCCCCTTTGTCGGTACAATCCCGGAAATATCCATAAACTCTTTTATAAGTTCGTCCAGAAGTTCATCATAAGAATAGCGCTCATAAAAGAAAAACGATTCAAGGTTAAAATAATAAGTTAAAAATACTTTCTTTTCAAAATTATCCATATACACAAATCCTTTCTTATCTATATTTTAAGAAAGAGGTATGTCAGATACGGTGATATTAAAAAATATTTTATTTTTAATTTGAAATGAGTTTGAGTCCTGTAATTCCGCTTACAATTAACGCAATACAAAATATCCTCACCGCGGTAACGGGTTCTTTAAAAAGAATAATTCCGAGAATAACCGTTCCGATAGTGCCAATTCCCGTCCACACAGCGTAAGCCGTTCCAAGAGGCAGACTTTTAAGCGCCAGTGCAAGAAAATAAAAACTCGCTATCATACAGATTACAGTAAGAACTGACGGTACAATCTGCGTAAACCCGTGCGAATACTTTAACCCTATTGCCCAGCTTATTTCAAAAAGTCCTGCAATTAATAAAACAATCCATTCCATAAAGTTTCTCCTTTCTTTTTGATTACATAAAAAAACCGCGAGATAAGTTTCAATTATCTCCCGGGCTTTTTTCCCTCCGTGTACACCTTTTATAAGTGAGTTTTCTCTCGGACCAGCCGGCAGGTGCCGCGGAACCCTAGAAAACATTTTGTTTATTTTTTATAAAAATAATTGTATCATAAAAAACTTTTCACTTGACTGAGAGCAGCTCTAATGGTGTAAAATTTTATTGGTAAAATAAGGAGAAAAATTATGAAAAAGAAAATAGCAGCAATAGCGGCAACAGCAATCTTGGCACAGACAGCTTCAGCAATAGCTACGACAGGAACTGACACCCCGCTTCCCCGCACAGAAATCTGCAAAAAGAATTACAATGCACTTTTTGGAGGGGAAGCCCTATCTACATCCGGCAATGACCCTGAGATGCTTGCAATTTTGCAGAAATACATTTTCGGTGAAGTATTCACTGTGGGAGAACTTGACAATAAAACAAGGGAAATGATTACCGTAACCTCGCTTGCAGTTCAGCACACCCTCCCGCAGTTAAAAGCACATATCAATGCTGCATTAAATGTCGGGGTTACTCCTGTTGAACTGAGAGAAGCCATTTATCAGTGCGCACCTTTTATCGGCTTCCCGAAAACCCTTAATGCACTTGAGGTTTTAAATCAGGTATTCAAAGAAAGAAACATTAAAACTCCGCTTGAGAGCACCGCAACTGTAAAAGAGGAAGAAAGATTCGAAAAAGGCTCGGCAATTCAAGATCCGCTCTACGGCGATGAAATCAAAAAATCTTTAGAAGGACTTCCTGATGATACAGGAGCAGAGGTTGCAAGATTTTTAACAGAAGTCTGTTTTGGTGATTTCTATACAAGAGAAGGTCTTGATTTGAAAACAAGAGAACTTCTTGTAATAAGTATTCTTGTCACAACCGGCAATTCAGAAACTTTAAAAAGCCACATTAAAGGCAATTTGAAAGCAGGAAATTCCAAAGAAACAATTACTGCCGCAATAATCCAGTGCCTGCCCTATGTAGGTTTTCCGAACACTATTAAGGCTCTCAAAACTTTAAAAGAGGCAATGTAAAACAAAAAGAGGCGCCTTAAATACCGGCGTCTCTTTTTAAAATTTTAAATATTTTCTCCGAGTTCATAAGCTTTTTGCGTGTACTGAGTATTATTTACATCTCCAGCATTCCAGACGCCGGAAGCAATAATCTTTCCTGCATCCATCCATCCGAGATAACGTAACAGTGTCTCGTAATGACTGATTATAGGCTGTGCTGTCCGTTCTGAGGTATCAGCGTAAGTCATAAGAAGAACCCCTTTTTTAGAAACGTGGATTTTACCGTTGATAGCATAAAACCGGTCAATAACAGCCTTAAGCTGGGCTGAAATTCCAAAATAATACATAGGGGTTGCAAAGACAACACAATCTGCATCCACGATATTAGCTTTCACAAATTCAAAATCATCCTTAAAAACGCACTCCCCATTCATTCCGCATTTATTGCAGGCAACACACGGGTGAACATTTTTAAATGCAGCATCAAACCGGACAACTGAATGGCCGGCTTCTTCAGCACCTTTTATAAAATTATCTGCTAAAGTATTTGAATTCCCGTTCTTTCTCGGACTTCCGGTAATAACAAGTATCTTCATCTTTTTCCCTCCTGTTTTATTCGCTTCAAAACCGATGGCCGTACCGATAACGGCAGCACCTGCTGCAGCAATAACTGTGCTTTTAATAAAATTTCTTCTATCCATTATTTTATATTAACACTTTGGATCAGCTCTCAGTCAAGTTTTTAAATATATATTAATTTTAGTTATACAAGATTAAAACAAAAATTTAACCAGAAACTACACTCGCTAGCCGTCTGTAATCAGCTCAATCCAAAGCAAGTGAACTCGCTGCCGCTCAGACAGCACTTGCTTTTGCCAACATTTCGCTGAACAACGGCTGCTCATTACGTTGAGGTTAAATTTTGTTTTAATCTTGCATAACTTTAAATATTACGAAAAATATATATACTTTTATTAAAAAATATCCCTTGTCTGTGACATGAGTAACAATATTAATAATAAGTAAAAGGAGGATATACACAAATGAAAGACAAAACATTTTTAATGATTCCAGGCCCTACACCGGTACCGGAATCCGTACTGCTGGAAATTGCAAAACACCCGATAGGCCACAGGAGTTCGGAATTTTCCTCCATACTTGAAAAAGTTTACGAAAACCTTAAATACGTTTTTCAAACAAAAAATGATGTGTTTATGTTCACCTCAAGCGGAACAGGGGCCATGTGCGCGGCACTTGAAAACCTTGTAAATGAAGGCGACAGAGTTCTCTGCCTTGTTATAGGAAATTTCGGGAACAGGTGGGCAAAAATTGCAGAATCCCGCGGCGCCATAGTTGAAAAAATTGAGGTACAAGCCGGAGAAGTTATTGACCCTGAAGTTCTGAAAAAACGGCTTGATGAAGACACAAATAAAGAAATTAAAATTGTTACCCTGACCCATAGCGAAACCTCAACAGGTGCGGCTAATGATGTTAAAACTCTCTGTTCAATAATCAAAGAACACGGGGCTGTTTCTGTAGTTGATGGCGTAACAAGCGTCTGCGCAATGCCTTGCAAACCTGATGAGTGGGGAATTGATGTGCTTATTTCGGGTTCTCAGAAAGGCTTTATGATACCTCCGGGGCTTGCGTTTCTGACAGCAGATGAAAAAGCTTGGAAACTTTATGAACAATGCAAACATCCGTCATTTTATTTTGACTGGGCAGCTCACAGAAAATCCGTCCGAGCAAACTCTACCCCGTTCACTCCTGCAGTTAACCTGATTGCAGGTCTAAATGTGGCGCTGAAAATGATTAAAGAAGAAGGTATCGATAATGTGAACGCCCGCCATAAACGCCATGCTATGGCGCTTAGAAAAGCTTTAAAGGCAATTAATTTAAAACTTCTTGTTGAAAATGACGAAAATGCAAGTTATGCCATCACATCAATTCTTCCGCCTGAGGGTATTTCCGTACCGGATATTAGAAAAACGCTCAAGGAAGATTACGATATAGTCGTTGCAAACGGTCAGAACCAGCTTAAAGATAAAATCTTTAGAATGGGCACCCTCGGGTTTGTCTGCGACAGAGATTTAATATCTGCTGTCGGTGCGCTGGAAGCTTCGCTTCAAAAACTCGGACACAAATTTAACACCGGCGACGGCGTAAAAACACTTCTTGAAGAATTAAGCAAATAATTTTCTCAATTATACTCCCGACTTTATTTCGGGAGTCTTTCAGAACAAGAATTAACAGGAAAGGTGCATAATGAAAGTTTTAATAACAGATAAAATTAATGAAGCTGCAGGAAAAATTATAGAGGCTGCGGCAGAAGCTGACTTTCTTCCGACAATGCCGGAAGAGGAACTTATAAAAGTTATTCCGCAGTATGATGCTCTTATGGTAAGAAGCCAGACTAAAGTTACGGCAAAAGTAATTGAAGCCGGCAAAAACTTAAAAATAATCGGCCGTGCAGGCGTTGGCGTTGATAATATTGATGTGGATGCCGCAACTCAAAAAGGAATTATCGTTGTAAATTCTCCTGACGGAAACACCATGGCTGCTGCAGAACACACTATTGCGCTTATGCTTGCAATGGCAAGAAACATTGCCCCTGCTGCCGCTTCCACCAGAGCCGGAAGATGGGACAGGTCAAAATTCACAGGATGTGAACTTTACAAAAAAACGCTCGGCATAATAGGTCTCGGGAAAATAGGGTCGCACGTGGCAGAAGTTGCGCAGGCTCTCGGCATGAAGGTTGTTGTTTATGACCCTTACGCCTCAAAAGAAACCGTTGAAAAAAATGGGGCGGAATATGTTCCGGATATTGACGATTTCTGGGGGAAATGCGACTTTATAACAGTCCACGTTCCAAAGACTAAAGAAACAGTAAATTTAATCAATAAAGACACAATTGCAAAAATGAAAAAAGGAGTAAGACTTGTAAACTGTGCAAGGGGCGGAATTATTAACGAACAGGATTTGAAAGACGCAATTGAAGCAGGACAGGTTGCAGGAACAGCAATTGATGTTTACGAAAACGAACCGAATATTGCAGAATGTCCGCTTATCCATTGTGAAGGGAATATTGTTCTTACCCCGCATTTAGGCGCCAGCACACAGGAAGCCCAGATGAACGTCGCAATTGATGTAGCAGAACAGATTAAAGAAGTTCTCTCAGGCGGCTCTGCTTCATCTGCAGTAAATATTCCATCGCTTAGACCTGATAAACTTGAGCCTGTCAAAGATTACATGCAGATTGCAGAAAACTCCGGCGAACTTGCTATGCAAATGTGCAGCGGACAAATTAAGAAAATTGAAATTACCGCTCAGGGAGACCTTGCAGAACTTGATATTCAGCCGCTTGAGGTTGCAGTTTTGAAAGGTGTTTTATCCTCTATGCTTGAAGGTGTGAATTACGTAAACGCACCTTTCATTGCCCAAAAACGGGGCATTGATATTATATCTTCACGCTCAAAAGTTAAATGCAACTTTGCAGGACTTCTGACAATAAAACTTACAACGGATAAAGGCACCTGCACTGTGGCAGGGGCGCTTGTTGCAAAAGATATTCCGCGTATCGTGAAGATTAACGATTACGAAACAAGCATCCGCCCGCAAAAACACATGCTTCTTGTACCTCATATCAACAAGCCTTCAATGATTGCGAAAGTTGCAAAAGTTATCGGCGAAAACAATATCAATATAGGTTCGATGAACGTTGTTCAGAAAAACGACAGACACGAAACCGAATCTATTATGGTTATTAACGTCGATTCAGAAGTTGACGGGAACGTACTTTCTGAAATAGAAAAAATTGACGGCGTTCATAATCCGAAATACGTTAATCTGAGCGCACAGTAACAGAGGATAGTAACAAATGAAGTTAGCAGTTTTTGACTTTGATTCAACTTTAATGGACGGGGAAACTTTAGAATTTCTCGCCCGTGAAACAGGTATAGAAAAAGAAGTAAAAGAAATTACCGGAAAAGCAATGCGCGGAGAGATTGACTTTTTTGAAAGCCTTCAAAAAAGAGTTTCTCTATTAAAAGGATTAAAAGTCGAAACTGTTAACCGAATTTGCACCAATCTGCCTGTTATGAACGGTGCTGCGGAAGCTATTGCCGGCCTCAAACAACTGGGATATAAAGTTGTTTGTTTTTCCGGAGGTTTTACAAATGCAACGGTTCCTTTTAAAGAAAGCCTCGGGCTTGATGCGGAATTTTCAAATACACTCCATTCAAAGGATGGACTTTTGTCAGGAGAATTAGGCGGTGAGATGATGTTTGGCGACAGCAAAGGCAGAATGCTAAAAAAACTGCAGGAACTTCTCGCAATACCGCCGGAGGACACGCTTGTTACAGGCGACGGCGCGAACGATTTGAGTATGTTTAAATATGCCGCAAAACGCTGCGCATTCTGCGCAAAACCTGTATTGAAAGAACAGGCTAACATAATTATTGAAGAAAAAAATCTTGCGCTCTTGTTAAATAAAATTTAACGGTTTAAAATAATAAAGCGGAATAAATGCTGGTTTACACATGCAAAAAATAAGGGCTTTAATATTAATAGCATTGTTAATGTGGTGCGGAACTTCTGTTTCCGCAATAGAAGATACCCCTCCGGTTAAAAAAGGCGAAATGCTTACTCTTGAGGACTGCGTGGGTATTGCAATCAACCACAGTCCTAATATAAAAAAATATGAATATAACCTTGAAGTTGCAAAAAGTAATGTAGGAATAGCAAAAGCCAATTATTTTCCGACACTAGGTGCCGGCGCCGGAATTTATCAGGATTACAATTCCAACAAAGACTACGACGGCTCATCTAACAGAAATCTTCCCTCCGTAGATGTTTATATAAACCAGCTTATCTGGAACTTCGGCAAAACAAGCGCGCTTATTAAAATGGAAAAGTTCTATCAGCTTGCGGCAGAATACCAGTTTATGGACAGCATCTGCAACACTATTTATGATGTAAAAACAAAATACTATAACGCTTTGAAAGCTCAGGCCATAAGAGATATTGAATACAACAATACTTTAATCTGTATAAAAAATTACTGGCGGGCAAAACAGTTTTACGAATCAGGGAAAAAACCTAAAATAGATTTTGTAAACGCTGAAGTATTTCTTACAGAAGCCAAAATGAGATTAACCGACGCGCAGATGGATTACGATGTTGCAATGGCAGATCTTGCTAACTCTTTGTATATCGCGTTTTCGCCTGATTTCAGAATAAAAAAAATCAAAACATTTAACTTTCACGATATTTATACCCCGAAAGAACTTTACGATAAATCAAAATACACAAATGAAAACAAAATTCCCGAAACATTACAGGACAAAAATATTAAAAATATAGCATACCGCACCCGAATAGAAAAAAATAATGTGTCGGAAATTGTCACATCAGAACTTCTTGAACTGCCGTTTTCCGTTGACAGGGCTTACGATCTGGCTTATAAAAACAGTCCGGACTTATGGGTTCTCGATGCAACGCTTGATGCAATGAAACAATCCCTCTTATACATAAAAAGAGAATACTATCCTGATATTACAGGCTCTGTAGGCTACGGGTTCAATAACACCCGGACTCTTGCAAACAACAACCTTAACATGGCGGTTAATATGACCACCGCAATCAACTTTAAACAGCTTAAGCACGAAATAGACAGGGGCAAAGCTCAGGTTGAACTTGCAGAAAATGACATTGATTTATTCAAACAAAATTTATATTTTGAGGTAAAAAGATGTTTCATTAACGTTAACAAAGGCGAACAGCAGGTAATTAATGTTCAGGAAAAAGTTGAGGAAGCTCTAGAGAATTACCAGCTTGCAGATGAGCGCTACGAAAAAATGGAAAACGATTATATTGCACTCCAGCAGGCAAGAAACAATTATAACGAAGCAAAAATTTTATATGTAAACACTCTTTACGACTACAATATGTCGCTTGCAAACCTTGAGATTGCAATGCACTACCATCTTGATGACCTTCATCACAAGGCGCAGCACGCGCTGCAGTATCACTACCGTGAAATTTTTGACCAGCTTGAATCCGCACTTCATTGCGAGTATATAGATAAAGAGGAAAACCACCTGAAACACTAATCAGACGTGACAAGCGTTTTCACAACCCTGCAAGGAACACCGAGAGCCAGCGAATTTGCAGGAATATCTTTAGTGACAAGACTTCCGGCGCCGATAACGCTGTTATCTCCTATGGTAACTCCCGCAAGCACAGTGACATGCCCGCCAATCCAGACATTATTTCCTACGGTTACCGGCTTTGAAAAGTTCATCCCGCGGCGCCGCAGATGAACATCTACAGGATGCTCAAGCGTATAGAAAGAACAGTCCGGTCCGATTAACACATTATCCCCGAATGTTACTTCATCCGTATCAAGGATTAAAAGGTTATGGTTTGAATAAAAATTATCACCTATTTTAATATTATAGCCGTAATCACATATAAAAGGCTGTTCTATCAGAAAAGCGCTGCCGATACTTCCAAGAATGGTTTTCATTAATGAATGCCGTGCAGGCAGCATGTCCGGTGAAAGATTATTATACTTTTGACAGAGTGTTTTACACTTCACCCTCTCATAAAATAATGCCATATCCTGCCCGAGGTTAAACTGTCCGGTATCAAACTTTTTCATAACAAAAGCTTATAACAGACAGCAGAATAACACTTTAACCACGCTGGCCAATACAGTTTAACAACTTTATCCTGATTAAAATTATAACCGCCGGCGTACAAAATCTCTGATAACAGAAAAACGGCTAACACAATCTCCATAAAGTTAAATTAAGTCTTAATCTCTACAACGACTTAATCTTAGCCGGCTCTTTTTTGACCTTTTCTTTATTATCATCCTTAGGATGTCTGAGCTTTAACAATGCGTCATAATCAGGAGTTAAGACTATATCAAAATGAAATCTTCCGGCATGCTGGACAGCTTCGTGGGAGTTTCTAATCATAGGGAAGCCCCAGTAAAGTCTTGCGGTAAGGTCTTTTGGCAGTGTAACTCTCAACCCCAGCCCTATGCCGAGCAGTACATCGTTTGAATCAATACCGGAAGCACCCGGACCTTCGCCCTTAAACGGGAATACCATGGCATGGTCTACAAACGCAACCCCTTTAACATATTTTCCGAGAAACGGGGTTTCTTTCTTCTTGTCTTTTGATTTAATCGCAGAAGGAGCAATCGGGAACAAAAGTTCACCGCTTAACAGGTAGCCGCTTCTGCCTATCAAAAGACCTTCCGAGTAGCCTCTGACCGACGAAAGACCGCCTGCTTGAAACTGATCAATATATGGAACTACATCTTTTTTAGGAATAGCCTGATATGCACCTCTAAACTGACCTACAATTCCATGACCGAAATCGTGCAGTCTGATAATTCCGCCTTCAAGTTTTACGTAATTTGAATTATCATCGAAAATCGGCATTGCATAAGACACATACTGGTTTAAATACCAGATACCGCGTTTGGTATCGTAACGCATATTAAAACCGGTTCTGGCACTTGTAATTTTATCAGTGTATAAATCATAGCCGTCAAAAGATGTAGTCGCCTGCTTGTAGTCAACTGAACTGAAACTCGATAATTCAAAGTATGGTTTTCTAATCAACGGCTGATTGAAATAGAGCGAATACACATAAGAGCGGCTGCGGATGTTGAACATTTTGTAATCACCCTGAGCAATATGTGCATAGCTTGAGGAGAAAGAGAAGCCGACACGCCCGTCTTTTTTGTTAACCGGAATATTATAGTCCGCAAACGGAGTATTTGAGTGGCTGCTAACATAAGCACCTAAAGTCAGTTTATCACGGTACCCGAACAAACTGTCATGTGTCAGTGCAACACCGCCGCGAAGATTACCGATTGTGGATCTGCCTGCGTTATCAAAAATAAAACTTGTATGGAACGGGAGTTTTTCTCTGGCTGCAAGCTCTATATCAGTTGTTCCCATCCTTTTTTCACCGGGTTTTAAGTTCGCGCTCAATTCTATTCCCGGGGTATATTTATTAAAGTTCAGAACATCCTGCTCAAGTTCAACTATATCAAAAAGTTTGTAAGGCTTTGCTGAAATTCTTTTCTTAATATAAGATTCTTTTGTCCATTTATTATCAACAACAGACACCTCGCCGACTTTGCCTTCAAAAAGGTCAATATACAAAGAACCGTCTACAATATCCTGTTCAGGGACAAATGCCTTGGCAGTCACAAAACCCTTCTCAAGGTATAGAGTATTTATACGGTTAATAATCTCTTTTACTTTATCAAAAGTCAGGTTTTCACCCTGATAATCACTTATAATATTTTCGATTTCTTCCTGTGTTAAAATCTGGCTCGGCGCAACTCTGATTTTATCAATATAAACGCCTTTTGTAGCATATTCTTCGGCACGTGCCTTTATAACATCTTTCTTTTTTTCTTTTTTTGATTTTACTTTATCAGGATTTTCCTGTTGTTCTTTCTGGCGTCTTTTCAAATCCTGCCAGTCCTGCTCCTGTTCCTCGCGTCTTTGAAGATCTTTAAGCCTGTCCATGTCATGAACATGCAGATTCTGCGCGCTTCCTGCAGCATCCATTACCCCTGCTGGAATTTCGCCGGCAGCATACGACGCATTATGAATGCAGGAACAGCATATTGCAACTAATACTATCTTTTTCAAATCCATCTTTTAACAAATCACCTTTTTTTCAGGATACTAAAGATATAAAATTTATGCACTTTTTGTAACATTATTTTACAAATTTGTAACATAACTTTAGCTTTAGTAGAAAAAATTTTCTATTTTGGTTCATGATAATAAAAAACTATCCAAATTTATTTTATAGATGATGATTAAGGGGAAAATTAAATATGAAAAAGGTTAAATCGTTTAAAAGATTTGTGACTAAAGCATTTTCTGTATTTTTAGCATTGAGCTTTATAGTACAGCAGTCGCTTCTTGTACCGGTTATTGCCAGCGAGATTACCGAGGCGCCTGACAGTAGTATCGGAGCTGGTATAACACCGAATGGCAACATCTACGATATTACGCCGGGGCAAATTCACGGAAACACCGGATTTGCACACTTCGGTGATTTTAACCTTTCTCAGGGCGATATAGCCAATCTTATCTATACAATGGGATACGACAAGTTCGTAAACCTTGTAAATAACGGGGTTAACATCAACGGTATCTTAAATACAATGATGAATAACAACTTCTACAACGGGCATGCCATATTCGTATCCCCGGGAGGCGTTGTAATAGGCGCATCAGGCGTTCTAAATGTAGGTTCCCTATCCTTAATCACCCCTTCTCAAAATTCCTATAATAATTTCATAAACAATATTGCAACGACTCAGGATTTAACAGCATTGAAAACTGATTCGCAGGGGAATATTACTATCAACGGTAAGATTATTTCACGCGGAGATGTAGAACTTTACGGTAAGAATATAGAGATAGCAAAAGCTGACGGGCAGAATAGTTCCGCAGGAATTGTTGCCGGTGTTCAGGGACAGGACAGCCTTGTATTTAATGGTGCAAACGGCGAAACAAATGAGGCAATGCTTTCGCGTGCCGAAACCCTTTTTAACCAGCTTGTTTCAAATGATATTACAGCAGGCAGCGGATATGCTTTAAAAGACGGAAAGGTTTCAATTGTTGCGAATGCTTCCAGCGTAAGAGAAGCAGGAACATTTGAAAAAGTCGGTAAAACCGATCCTGTGTCTGCAAGTATAAAAATTGAGAATGCGAAAATTGCGGGTTCTGAAGTTGAAATGCTTGCGCAGGCTTCCGACAAGCTGGATACTTCAATCTGGAATGTAAAAGGTGCCATGCTTGATGCAGCTATAAATTTCAACGAGTATTTCAATATGTCAGAAAATGGCGCTTATGATGATTTTACGGGCGCCAGAGCACATGCAGTTATTGACATAATTAATTCGGAAATTAATTCCTCCGGAGATATAACGATTGCAACAAATGCGGTTGCGGATACTGAGATTTCAAAAAACAATTTATCGGACAGCAAAGCGAATGTATATGCTCTCGGGAACGAAACCTTATCAAAAATAAATATAACAAATTCTGATATAAATGCCGGCGGAGATGTCACAACTGCCGCAATTTCTCAGAATATTTCCAATATCAAAATCTCTAATAAGCTTATCTCTACACTAAAAGGTCAGAATGCAAATTCTTATGAATTAATGGCAGTAAATCACACCTCAAAATCAGATACGCTTGTTAATATTGATAAAGATTCGACTGTAGCTGCAAAAAATTTGAATGCGGGTGCGGTAAATAATACCCAAAATAATATAAAAATTGACAATAATATTAAATATCAGGATCAAGGAGAAAAAGCCGGTTCAACCGCAGGAATTTCCCTTTTAATAAAAAATGACAGGGTAAATACAAAAGCGTCTGTAAATGGAACAGTTAACACAACTGAAAGCGTAAATGTGAGCGCTCAAAATCTCCATATATCAGATACTAAATTGTCAACAGCCGGCAGTAAATATGATGCGTCAAAAGATACCGATGCAACTAAGAGTGAAGGTACCACTGACGCACAATCAAACGGAGTAATCGGTAAGATAAAAGGAATGCTGGGCGGTTTAAGCAGCAGCAGCGCAAATAAAGATAATCCTACATCTGCTCCGTCCTCATCAGCAGTTGAAATGTCCGGTGTTGTTAATTTGAATAACAGCATAATCAATACAACTGCAGAAATCGGAAATGATGCCGAGGTCAATGCAGGTAACAATGTTACTGTAAATGCAAATACGGTTGATTACACCAAAAACAGTGCAAAATCGGAAGCAACAGACGGTGCAAAATTTGCTCCGGGGGTTGCAGTTGTTGTGAATTCCCAGACAAATAACACCAATGCAGTAATCGGGCAGAATGCGAACGTTACTGCAGGGCAGGATGTAAAAGTTAATGCTACGACCGAACTCCCGCTGGATTTGGCAAGCCTTAGACTTAATGTCAAAATTGGAGATAAAGAGATTGTCAGTGACGGCTTTGCTCTTTCGACAGGTTCTGACGTAAGCTGGGATTTTACAAGATTTAACGGTTCAAATACGGATGGAAACTCTTATTCAGGTATAGATTTGTCAGATGCTGAATTTGAACTTGCGACACCTGATGACAAAACATTTGATTATGACCTGCTCTTTAATAACCATGCATCTGCCTCAGCTGCCGGTGAAAGCGTCGGGGCTTCAGGTGCTGTGGTTTATAACTCAATTGCCAATAACACAATGGCAAAAATTTCTGATGGTGCTGCTGTTACCTCAAATAACGGCAGTGTTATCCTTAATTCCGTAAATTCCGTTGTAAATTATAACGGAGCCGGTGATATAACCAAACTTTTCAGAGGTAGTGCATCCGGCGGTAAAGTCGGCTTGGGAGGCTCCGTTCTTATTAATGAATTTACAAATAATGCAGAGGCTCTTATCGGAAACTCAGCAGTTATTAATGCTGTAAACGGCGAGGTCGGTTTATATTCGGCAAATGAAGCTGCCTATCTTTCCGCTATTGCAACAGGTTCTAAATCAGACAAATTTGCGCTTGCTGGTTCTGTTCTGGTACAGGATATTTCTGGAAAAACATCTTCACAAATTGGAAGCAATGCAAAAGTCAGCGCTAAAAATGTCAATGTAAAAGCTGGCGAAGGTAAGATTGCGACAGTTAAAGATAAATCAGGATTAACCAATAATTCAATCTTAATGAATGATGAAAGAACAGCTACGGATAAGACTTCCGTTTTAAATATTGGAGGTTCACTTTCAAAACAGAGTGAAACAGGCGGTTCTCAAACTTCTCAGGCGTCCTCGGGCGGTGCTGTAGGTGCTACTGTAATCGTTAATAATGTTAATAAAAATGTGAGCGCAAAAGTTCTTGACGGCGCAACTGTTACGGCTGCTGAGAATGCTTCAGTTACTGCCGCAGCCTCATCACAGGCTATGAATATAGGATTTGCAGGCGCTTTTGCCGGCGGTGTAACTGTCGATAAATCACAACAGACAGGAGATAATCAATCTACCAATGGTTTTGGCGGATGGCAGGACAAAATTTCTTCTATTGTTAATAAAATTAAAGGTAAGACATCTTCTAAGGACGATGCAGTTGCAAATGCGTCAGGAAGTTCTGTTACTGATAATTTAAAAGATGAAAATGTAAAAGATTCATTAAACAGTACAAATGATCAGAATCAGACTGATATAAAAGACGGAGTAACAAGCACAACCTCACAGGGACAGGCTCTTGCCGGAGCTACTACGCTTTCAACAACAGCAAACGCATCTACTGCTTCAAATAATTTCTCGGCTGCAGCAGCAGGTGTTGTAACCGTTGAATCAAATGACACTGCAGTTGAGGCTTCTATTGGAAACGGAACCGTGAATGTAGGTAAAAATCTTGATGTAAAAGCCTCTCAAAATAACCAGAATCTGAATATTGCAACAGGACTTTCAAAAGCCGGAAATCTTGGAGCCGGTGCGGCAGTCAATGTTTCATCGCGCGGCGGTTCAACTCATGCTCTTTTGAACGGTACAACCGTAAACTTCACCTCAGACGGCGATAAAAAATTAAATGTTGAAGCTAATGAAGATAACAATAATATAGATGTTGCGCTTGGCGTAGGAGCCGCATCAAATTCACAGAGCGGCACAAAAGCTGCTGTCGGCGGTTCATTCAATGCAACAGTGATTGATAACGATGTAAAAGCTTCCGTATCAAATGCAACAATTAAAAATGCGGAAGGGAAAAGCGGAAATGCTGATGTTAACGTAATCGCAAACAATTACTCAAAAGGCTATAAAGGTGCCGGCGGACTTACTTTGACCAAAGGCTCAAATACAAATATAGGCGCCGGAATTGCGGGTAATATCAATATTCTCGATAAATCCACAACCGCAGAAATCACAAATAATACAGCGATTTCTAACGCATCAAATGTAAATGTAAAAGCAAACAACCGCGGCGGAAAAACTGATGATATAATATCTTTCGGCGCAGCAGGTTCTGTTATAGCCGGAGGTTCGTCGTCGTATTCATTTGACGGCGCTATAGGGGTCGATGTTATAGGAAACACAATTACTGCAGCAATAAACAATTCAACAATTAATGCCGCAGGAGATATAAATACATCTGCTTATTCTGAAATAAGAAATTCCAACATTGCAGGTTCAGCACAATTCTCCTCTTCAACAAGCGGAGTGGGAGTCGGGCTCGGAACAGTTGTGAACGTTATTAATAACGCGGTGAAAGCTGAAATCGCAGACAGTACAATCGCAAATTCTGCATCTGTATCGGTCAACGCAGACCAGATTGAGGTTCTGAAATTCTTAGCCGTAAATATGGGGCTTAACACAAGCGGTGCAAGTTCCGCTATGGCAAACGCCATTGTTAACGTCCTGAACAGTGATATTTACTCATACATTACAGGCGGCTCAATTAATTCAACCGGTGCCGTATCAAATATTGCAAACTACAAAAACGATATTCAGGGAATTACTGCCGTTGCAGGACTTGCACGCAGTCAGGGCAATGCTCTCGGCGGGAATATTATTACAAATGTTTATACAAACGACACTCAATCAAAAGTTAATTCTACAGTTACTGCCGGCGGTAAGGTGAGTGCAAAAGCTCAGTCTTATGAAAATCTTAATATAATTCCGGCAGCGGCCACTATATCTACGGGTAAATTCGCGGCAGCGGCAAATGTCGCGGCAAACGTACTTACTAACAGCACACTTGCAGAAGCCGGCGGAAGAATAACTTCAAACGGACTTGATGTAATCGCTTACGATAATTCCGATATGGTATCAAGAGGCGGAACTCTTGCAGGAAGTTCTAAAGTTGGTATAGGCGGCTCTATTGCGGTTGATGTACTTAATAAAACAGTAGGCGCAAAAATTAATGACGGCACAATTGTAGATTCAGAAAATGGGGCTGTTACAGTAAGCGCAACTGCACAAAACGCATCAGGCGGCAAAAAAGACGATAACGGAAACTATATTATAACAGATATTGCTGATATTGCAAAATTGATTGATGATAATAATGTCTCATCTCTTGACGGCTGGCAGATGTCTTATGACCTTGTTGGCGGCGGAACAGCAGGTGTCAGCGGTTCTATTATCACAAAGGTTATAAATAATAATGTGACTGCTTCAATCGGCAATAATACAGAAATTATTGCAAGTGCAGTTGATGTTCTGGCAGACGACTTTGTAATCATAAACGCAATTGTCGGAAGTTTGACTGCAGGCGGAAAGGCAGCTGTAGGCGGTTCTGCATTTGTAAATGTAGTGACAGGTACAACTTCGGCGTCTATCGGGGATAATGCTGTTATTAAAACAGGTGGAAACGTTAATGTAAAAGCTGAAAATAAAGAAGTTATAAGAACTATTATGGTAATCGGAGGCGGCGCAGGTAATGTTGCTGTTAACGGTTCCGCTAATGTTAATACGGTTGTGAATACAACATCAGCTTCAATAGGTGATAATGTACAAATCAGCGGAATAAGCGAAAATTCAAAAGCAGGTGACGTAAAAGTTATTGCGTCAGAAACAGTTGATTCTCAGTCCGACAACCTTGCGGTTTCAGGTTCAGGCACAGCATCTGTCGGCGGAGTTGCTTTTGTTAATACATTTGACAATAACGTAAACGCAAATGTTGGCAAAGAAACATCCACAAACAAAACAAACATAAAAGCAAACAGTCTTGAAGTAAACGCACGCTCGGAAGAATCTGTCGGCGCAATAACGGCTCTCGTGTCTGCTGCAGGTACAGCAGATGTTGCAGGGCTCGGTATTGTGAATGTTATAAATTCACACGTAAACGCATCTGTTGATAACGCTATCCTTGATGTGACACATAATATAGATGTAAAAGCTTCTCAGGATTACAACAAAACTAAATATGGGGATAAAGCAGGACTTTATACAACTTTATTGGGTTTAGACCCTGGAAATTCGACTTCAATAGATATTTCAGGTTATACCCCTATAATTTCGGCACTTAACGTAACTGCAGCCGGAACTGCTGCAGTCGGCGGCTCTGCTGTTGTTAATACTATTATTAATGACGTTAATGCAAGTGTTAAAGATTCTGTTATAGAAAATTCAAGTAATTTAAATATTCTTGCCACCTCGGATACAGTGACATATGACGCTGTCGGAAGCGTTGCTGCCTCCGGTACTGCGGCAGTTTCAGGAACAGCACTTGTAAATGTCGTAAGGGGCGATACAAACGCTTTACTTGATAATACAACTGTTAAAAACGGTAATGTATCTGTCAAGGCTCATGATACAAATACTCTTAACGGAATCATGGGCGGAGTTGCAGCGTCTGCAACGGCTGTTGTATCAGGATATGTTAATGAAAACAGCACAGTTAATACAACAAGCGCTAAAATCTCAAATTCAACAATCGGCAGTGCGGATAAACGTGCCGGAGATGTTGATGTGGAAGCTTCCAGTACAAATAATATAGCCTCAATGAGTGCCTCAGTAGGTGTTGCTGGAGAAGGCGCAAATGTTCAGGGTCTGGCTATTACAAACCAGAATTCTGCAAATACGGAAGCAAAAATTGAAAACTCTGATATTACTGCAAACTCACTCGACGTAAATGCCAAAAATACATTTAATGTGTTTGATTTAATTGCTGCTGCAGGAGTTGCAGGTGTCGGCGGACAAATCGGCGCTAATGTGATTTCAAACGTGGTTAACAACGATTTGACCGCGGCAATTACGGGAACACAGGATAAGAATATTAATGTAGCGGGCAATTCAAACGTCAGAGCAGAATCTTCCATCACAATGGGCAGTAATCTTGCATCTGCCGGAATTGCCGGTATTGGTGCGGCTATCGGGTTAGCGGTTATCGCAAACGTTATGGATAATGATATTCTTTCATACGTTGACGGGGTAACTGTTAACGGCGGAACTTGGAAGGTTAATGCCCAGCAGATTGATAAAATGACAGGCGGGCTTGCAGGTGCGAATTTTGGCGGTCTTGCTGTTGGTGTGAACGCTAACGGGGTTACGAATATTATTCAGGACAGAACAAAGGCTTATATTGCCAATGCGATTCTTAATGATATAACTTCACTTACAGTCAATGCAAAATCTGATCAGAAACTTGATTTCAATGCATTCTCAGTTGCAATTTCAGGGCTTGCAGGGGTAAATGTGTCCGCACTTGTTAACACTGTTAAAAATGAACTCTATGCAGGAGTTTCAAATTCAACAGTATCAAGTAATGGTGCGGTTAATATTACAACCGATCAGGATACAACGGTTAAGGCTGTTTATGCTAATGTGTCAGGCGGAGCCGTTGCAGCCGGTACAGGTTCTATTGTGAATGTTCTGACAAATAAAAACACAGCAGAAATCAATAACTCTGCAGTTTCAAAAAGTTCATCCATTACTCTCGATGCGCAGAATAAAACTGCAGTTACTTCTGATAACTATACAGCGGCAGGCGGCGGTTTTGCCGGCGGATTATCAGTGAACGTAAATGTTATTGAAAATGAAGTTAAAGCACAGATAAATAACAGCGGGAAAGAAATCTCGACAAACGGAGCTTTAAAAGTTAACGCTTATGAAGATTTTGATTTAACAGCAAGAGCAGGTGTTGCTGCTGTCGGAGCTACAGGAGCTGCTGCAGGTTCCTCAAATGTAAATATCATAAACAATGCCGTACTTGCGGAAGTAAATTCTGATAGTGCAGTAAACGTCGGTTCTCTGGACGTTGATGCCGTATCGGATTTAAATATTGATGTATTAACTGCTTCCGCAGCTGCCGGAATGTCCGGCATGGCGGGTTCTGTTTCAGTTACCTCAATCGGTTCTAAATTCTCGGATAGTGATACAAATAGTTATCTTGTTGCTGATAACTCTGATGCTGTTACAACAACTCAAGAAACGGCAAATTCCACAGTCAGCGGAAACGATTCCGTATTAAACAATCTTCAAATTGTTGATAAAGACGGGAATAAAGTAAGTGCGGGCTATAATTCAGGTTCGGTTGAACTTGCAGGAACAGGTTCAAAAGGCGGAACTTCCGCAAATGTCAATGCAAATGTTACTTCAAACGGTTCGGTTGACGTTAATGCTTCAAATACACTTCAATTTAAGAAATCAAATGAGAATGCCGCAATCGGATTAGGCGCGCTTGCTGCAAACGTACTTGTTACAAATATGAACTATAAAACTAACGCTTCACTGGGCGGTAATGTTGACGCCGGAAGCAATAAAGTTTCAGTTAAAGCTTCAAATAATATTAATGCTAATACAAGTGCAAATCAGGCATCTTTAAGCGGCGTGTCCGTCGGCGGAAATGTTGCATATTTCAGAAACAATGCGCAGACTACCGCTCAAATCAACGGCGGGAAAGTTCAGGCAGGTAATATTGATGTAATTGCTGAATCAACAGATAATATTTCCGCAAAAGCATTCGGTGCCGGAATTTCCGGAGCAAGCGTGAATGCTGTTGTTGCGGATGTAAAAACAACTAACAATACAAAAGCTCTTGTTACAGGTGCAGTTGATATTGATGCTGACAATTTGAACGTAAAAGCTAATAATACAAGCTCTTTAAATTCAGAAATGCAGGCATATCAGGCATCAGGTATTTCAGTCGGAATTCTTGTAAATTCTGCTGTTTCCAATGCCGTAACCAACGCGATAATAGACGCCTCAGGCGATATTGCATTAAATAACGACTTAAATATAGTAGCTGCTACAAACGGTATAACTACAGGTACTACAATGTATCTCGGATCATTAACCGCAATCGGCGTCAGCGGCAGCGAGCAAAATTCTGAGGCTTCCGCTACGTTCGCAGCTGCTATTAATAATCCTAACCTTACGATTTCAAAAGCAGACAACGTAAATGTGTTATCAGGCGTAAATGCAGCTGATAATACACTTGCCGGAGCAATAACAGCGGAAGTATTCTCAAAAGCGGCAGATTTAGGATTTATCCTCGCCTCTGTAACAACCCAGAATGCAACAGTAAATGCCGATTCCAACGTTAATGTTAATGCAAATAACATTAAAGCAAACAATATGAAACTCGCTTCAAACCTGAATAAAACCGCAAAAACCGGTTCAACAAGCAGTTCAATAGGTGCTGTTTCAGTAAATACACTTAGCTTAAACTCAACAGTCGGCGGAACTTCATCTATAACACTCGCCGGCGGAAGTGAAATCGCTAAAGATATTACTATTGAAATGAACGATACATCAAATGCACATAATGAAATGGTTAGTGCAAATCTATCAATTGTGAGTGGTTCTGTTAATGAATCAAACGCAAAAGTTAATTCAAATACATCTGTAAATCTTAACGGAGATATTACAGCAGACAGTGTTGCGATTACCTCAAACGTAAACAGAAACGCATATTCTACAATGAAGACGAAAAGCGGAGGACTGGTTACTGCCGGAATATATAATATTTTAACCGAAACAACAGGCAGTTCAGATATTAATACTACCGGCAAAGTAGGGGTTAAAAACAATTTCGGCCTTACATCAAACGCATTGAACCAGGCAGAAACTTATTTGAGTGAAAATTCTGCAGCCCTCGCCGCAATTGCGAAAGGCAGCGCTAAAAACAACATTAACACATCAAATAACATATCCGTAAATAATGCTGAAATAAAATCAGAAAACGGAAATGTAAATCTCAAAGTTGACAGCAGCAACAAGATTGCTATGGAAAAAACTTCCAATTCAGCCGGCTTTACAACAATTAACGGCGGAACATTGAGCAACGATATTAAATATAACGAAAACACAGAAGCTATCAATATTTCTAACTCTACAATCGAGGCGAATGATATAAATATAGAATCTGATGTAGATTTCGGCTCACTTGGGCTTATTCAGTATGATGACGATGCCGGTGGTTTTGCAACAGATGCAGGTGCTACTATCAACAATACAATAACCCAGAATAACAAAATTAAAATTCAGAATTCAAAACTGCAGGCTAAAAACAAACTTGATGTAAAACAAAATACGGACAGTACTTTCCACCAGTTTGTTAAGACAGAACATTCCGGCTTTACAAACAGGAATAGAGCTACATCAAACCTTACTGTAACTAACAACAATACTCTTGATATTCTCGGAGCAGATACCGTTCTTTCCGGAAATTATGTATCAATCTCACAGGATTCTTCAAATGAATTAAGCTCGGAAACTTATACAAAAGCTAATCACGTTGGTTTCAGAGATCCAATGTCAAAATCCTATCTGGATTTAACGATAAATAATACTATTAATCTTGAAGGACAGATTAACGGCGGGGAAGCAGTTCAGATTGACTTTATGAAAAATTCAATTAATACTCTTGTCCAAAAAGCTGATTTATTCATTGAAGCAGCTGTTGCAACAGGAGAAGCTGACGGACATCTTAACTACACAACAAACAATGCACTCAACATAAGAACCGGCGCTAAAATATCCTCAGGCAGAGATGTTTTAGTAAACTACTCCAATGGAAACAACACGCTAACATCTCAAATTAATTCTAAAAAAATAAGCAGACTTTTGTTTGGTATCCCTATTACAAAATCAAGCAGCAGTTCACATATTAATCAGGCTATTAATAACTCTCTTGCTCTTGATGGCGAGGTTACAGCCGGAGAAAGCTATAACAAATACATGCTGATCGACGAAAACGGCAATGTTGTTCAAGAAAAACTGGAAGGATTTATAGCTAATCAGGACTATGAAATTCTTGAAGGCGGGACTATCGACGGTTCAGAGTTAACAGAGGATGCAAAAAATGAAATTCAAAATCAGATAGATTATCTTACAGAACAGAAAAACAGACTTAACACAACTGAAGAAACAAATAAAGAACAGCTTGCTTTGTACGAACAGCAGCTTGAACAGCTTCAGGGTATCCTTGATGACATAAATAACAATACAGATACAATCACATCAGCTGAAGTTGCAGCACAATCCAAAAATAATATTCAAAGTGCAATTGTCGGGGATGGAGAAAATCAGATTTCTCAGGAAAAATTTGATGAAGTATACAGCAAATTAACCGATGCAAACCTTACTGATGAAGAAATAAATAACTATTTACAAAATGAATCCGGACTAACAGATGCTCAGATTACGCTGTTGAACAATGCAATCGATACCGAAAGTGCTAAGATGACAACAACAACTATCGGCAGTGTTGAAACATCTGTATATGACGGCAAACTGGTATTTGATAGTGAAGATGAAACATATAAAGCGCAGCTTCAATCAAGTTATGACAGTATCAACACAGCTTTTGAAGATCTCACAAAAATTAATGAAACAATTTCCCAAAATGTTTCAGATTTAGATAATTCAATAACATCTCTTGAAGCACAGATTGAATATCTTACTCAAAACCCGCTTCCGGATGTTACAACAGACAACAATTCAATAAAATTTAACAACATTGCGGCTGAACCTTCAAAAATCGAGTTGAACGGAATTTTGAGGGAAGATATTACAGGAAACGGACTGTTTAAAATATTCGGCTCAAGTGTATTTATTGAAAATTATTCCGATTATGATTTAATCTTCAATAATATTGCGCTCAGCTACGGAAATACAGGATTTATTGTAAACGGCGAAAACCTTGATAATCTTGCCGTAACCGGAGAAAAAGTCAACGATAATGTTAGCCTTGTAAAAGAATATGGAAATGACAGGGTTAAAGATAATATTATAATCAACAACTACTATGACAGCAGAAATTCGCTTATCTCAAACGCAATAACTTCAAACATACTATTTAACGGCGTGATAACAAACAATGCCGGAGGTTTCAATGTGTTGAATGAAAGCGGAGATATTACATTCAAAAACATTATCAACGCGGACTCAAAAGATATTGTTGCGGCGCAGGGGAATGTGACATTTGACGTTCCGGCAGGAGAGCTTACACTGAATGACGGCGACCGGATACTTGCTGGCAAAAATGTAACCGTAAATGCAAATTCTATTGTCAACAACGGAAAAGTTCAGGCAGGTTACGGAGATAGAAACATTACAATTACAGATGATATGTTAACTCATTTCGTCAAAGACTCTGCCGGCAATGACACAGAAGTTATTGATCTTCAGGGAGCTGATGTTTCTGATTACCTGAGCGAAAACAACAATATCAAAATTCTCTACACTGACGCAGACGGCGATGGTAAAAAAGAAATCGTAGTGTTTAACACTTCCACAGAAGGCGGAAATGTAACCTTTAACGGTACAGTTTCCGGCGAAGGCGAAGTCAGATACACAGACGGTTACAGTAATATTACAATTACAAATAATACTGATAACAAACTTGTTGTAAACAACCTTGCAAACAACAGAATGGATGGCAGTTACACAATTAACGGAACCATTCAACAGGAAAGCAACAAGGTTATTAATCAGGGACATGATTTTGCAAACACAACAATCACTTCAAACGGCACTGTTGATGTCAAAGGATTGATTGAAAATGCAAAAGGCAAAAAAGAGGATGACGGCACAGGTTTATTGAATATTACATCGCAAAACGGTGTAAATATTCTGAATAAACTTGATGAAAAAGGTGTGCAGACTGCAACAATTGACGCGCTCGGCAATACAACAATTAAAAACGAAACTGCAGGCGGTATTGTTGTTGAAGGCTTAATGCACACAGAAGGCACCTCAAACCTTACAAATGATGCAGAAGGCGGTATTACAATTCAAGATACCGGTATTGTATCCAACACAAACGGCGGAGAACTTAACATTACAAATAATGCCGGAGATTTGACAGTAACTGAAAAAGGACAGGTTGTTGCAGACGGCACAAGCGGCACCATTAATGTTAAAAATACTGAAAATGCCGGTAAATTCTCTATTGCAGGATTGATTAAACATTCCGGCAAAGGAAATGTAAACGTTACAGCCCAGAGTGCCTCAGGACTTGATATTGCCTCAACCGGTAAAGTTGCGGCTACAGAAGGTGATATTAAGATTACTAATGAAAAGGCTAAACTTAATATTGAAGGTACCGTTGAAAATGCTAAAGGAACAACAGACATCACAAATAATGGCGATGGAGGCTTATTAATTGCCGAAAGCGGACTTGTAACAAACAAAAACGGCACCAATAACCTTACAAACAACAACGGCAGTGCTACAATTTCAGGTACTGTACATAATGATAACGGTGCTAACGTATTAAAAAATAACAGTCAGGATGGAATGACAGTAACCTCTACAGGTCTTGTTAACAACAACAATGGCACAACAACAGTTTCCAACACTGCAGGCAAATTGACTGTTGAAAATGGCGGTCAGATTGTAAATAACAACGGACAGACTACAGTTACAAACAGCGGTGACGGCGGTATGGAAATTGCCGGGTTAATCAACAACAAGAGCGGTGCTACAAAAGTTGAAAACACCAACGCAGCCTTGAAGGTAACAGAAACCGGAACTGTCCAAAACGACAACGGCGAACTTGAAGTTAAAAACACAGGCGCCGGCGGTATGGATATTGACGGCAAAGTTGCAACAACAAATGCAAGCAATATAACGCTTACAAGCAGCGGGGCTGATATAGTAATAGGTCACGACAATACAGATAATAATGTTCAGTCTGGCGGAAGCATTACAATAAACCAGACAGGCGGGGATGTTCTAAATTACGGAGGGAACAACAGCGCTGATAAGACAATGCTCGCGGCTTCTTCTAACCTTATTATGAACGTTATCGACGGAAATATCGGGGCAACTGATGATGCAAACCCTGGTTTCAGTGTTAACGCGCCGACTAGAGACTACACAGAAACACTTAATATTAACATAGGCGGCTCTGTTACCGCAAACGCAATAAACAGCGACGCTAATCCCGACGGTGTCAGATTAGTCAACCTGAGAAGCAAAGCTTCTGATATGAAAGTTAACCATATCAAAGCCGACGGCAATGTAATCCTTACAGCCGCTGACTGGAGACAGCCTGATCAGAACCCGACACCTGATGATGAAGAGTATTTCAGAGGCTATTCAATTACCAATGCTGCAACAGACGGCGGCGCAAATATTGAAGGGCAGAATATCTCTGTTATTTCCAGCAATGAAATAGGCGGTGAAAAGGCATTAACATACACACAGAGGACTGATGTAAATCCGGATTCGTGGGTAAGCTTTGAAGCTGAAAATGATATTAAGCTAGAAAATGTTAAATCTGATAACCCTACAAACATCTGGCAGCTTATATCAAAACGCGGTTCTATTGATTTTACTCTGGGCTCGGAAGCAACAATTAACGAGATTACATCAGGGAATCACCTGCACCTGCTAAGCAAGGCAAAAGATTTAACAATCTATAATATAGGAAAGACCACAAGCTTTGAAGATCCGATGGACGACCTGCTTTATCCGCACGATTTGATAAAACTCGGCAGCGGGGAGGACAGTGTTGTTCCGCAGACAATTGCAATCGAGGTTCTTGACCTTGACGGCGGCGCGGATGCAAATTCTACTCTCAAAATCTACAACGCTTACGTAAAAGGCGCAAATAACGGTCAGGGAGAATATGAAGATGTAAACGGACAGACATTCCAGAAAGCTGATGTGTCATTAATGGCTGATAACATCTACGCTAACGCCTATGATGCTGCAGCATCAGATGTAAGTACAGTTCATCACCCTGACGGATTTGATCCGAAAGAGAACGGTTCTTATGAACTTGACGGAGAAAGACACTATGCAACAGGTTTCAACACAGTAGGAGAAGGTGCTAAACTCTCATTTGATATTGAGGGTGTAAATAAAGACTTTGTTGCAGACGTAAACGGAGGCGATACCTCAACAAGAACTTATAATGAAAAAACTAAATTTGAAACAATTGAAATTTTCAATAATGAATTTCAGATACCGGACGGAAACGCATATCTTGCCGACGATGTTGCAATTTCTGTTAATACTGCTCCAGGAAGTGCAGATACCGGTTACAACAGAGGTATGAATATCAATAAAATTTATACAAACGATGCTTACGTTGATACAAAAGACTTAAATCTTACCATAAGGGATGCAATCATAAATAACTACGCAGAATTCCGCAACGGGAACCGCGGCGGAGAAGGAAGTTACGGCAGCGACTATGTTTACAGATGGCTGGCTGTAGTTGATAATGATTTCCGCAGACTCGTTGATTCTACAGTACAGTTGTACACTCAAAAGACCGGTTCATTCGGACTTGATATGGGCAATCTTGTTGTTCTTAAAACTCAGGCGCCGGTTGTTAATTACAATCCTTATGAAGTAGTCAATTTATTCGGCAACGAAAACAGTTTCTTAAGATTGACTTATAAAGATATGAAGATTCAGCATAATACAACAACTCCTGAGTTTAAGGAAATTGACAAAGAAACATATAAAGCGACAAAACGTGTTTCTATGAGATTCCCGACAAAAGGACAAAACATAAAATCGGATGTACCTATCTACGATATTTCAAAGACAGGCGCTCTGATTGATAATAAAGAACGGAAACTCAAAGTCGGTGAAACCGCAAGAGTAAAAATTCTTTACGAAGATATGGTAATAGATGTCGAAGTTGAAGTTGTCCGCGTGACAAAAGATGAACTTGCCGGTGTCAAATTCATCAACCTTGACAAGGCTACTGCAAACAAAATTCTTTATCTGAATTTACGCAGGGCAAATTCAATGAAAGACAGCTACACCAGTCAGTTATAAACATTAAGGAGCCGTTTTGAATAAAAACGGCTCCTCATCTTTTCTTTTATGCTGTTATATCAGCCAGATTAAATTTTATAATATGGCTTAAGTCATCAAGACTCATTTCGACCTGATAACCGATTTTTCCGGCACTGAATATAATTGTTTTAAAATTCGTAGCAGAAGCATCAATTATGGTTGTAAAAAACTTTTTCATTCCAATAGGGGAACAGCCGCCGTGTATATAACCTGTAAGGTGTAAAAGCTCTTTTGATTTCAGCATTTCAACAGATTTTTCGCCTGCTGCGTGCGCAGCTTTTTTTAAATCCAGCTCTTTTTCAACAGGCAGCATAAATACGTAATACTTGTTTGATTTTGCAACAGTCACAAGAGTTTTAAAGACCTGCAGAGGATTTTGCTTTAAAACAGCAGCGACTTCAACCCCGCTTACAGCACCTGTGCCCTTGTAACAGTATTTTTTATAAGAAATTTTATGCTTATCTAGCATTCTCATAACATTTGTTTTATATTCCATAATCAATCCTGCTCTGTCTGACGTCTTAACCATTCCATAATTATATTTACCAGATATTCCTGCTGCTTAACAGAAAGCTCGACACACTTAGGAAATTTATGCCATTTGCTGATACAGCCTCTGCAGCAGGTAGCAGTTGCGTGCTGTGCAGTAAAAACCGGATGTCCTTTAGTCGGGGTTTGTTTGCCGTCGTTTGGAATTTGAGCAGGGGCAACCCTTGCGGCAATAAAATCTTTTGCATGTGATTTTATTACATCAAAACCTTTCTGTTCAAGGTAGAGCCTGTCTTTTTCTTGAAGCTTAAACCGGCTTCTGAATTCTGATTTTGCTAACCTTTCAAAAACATCATCATACATAAGCACCCACTTTCGCTCCGAGCCATTCAAGGCAAATGTTCATAAATCTATCTTTTTCATCCATAAACAAATCCTCTGCATGCCTGCCGTTTTCAAAAAGCTCATAATGTTTCGGGCAAACAGCTCTTTCAAACAGAGCTCTTGTATGCCACTCAAAGACTGTAGGATCCTTCTTTCCAGCAATGAAAAGCACAGGACAGGTAATTTTATCAACTATATCTACAGGTTTTAATTTTTTACGCAAAAGCGGCTCCGGTCTTACAGATAACCAGCGCTCCGGCTCAAACTTTTTAAACAATGTAGGTATCCACGCCTCAGGACGCCACATTCTATTTTCAATTTTGTAAAAATCAGCCGGCGCAGAAATAGCGATAACCTTATCAATATTACCCTCCAGTGCAGAATAAGTTAATACAAGACCGCCGCCGAGAGAAAATCCCAGCAAATATACGTTTTTGTAATGTTCTTTTGCAAAATTAACAACCGTCGATAAATCCCGGGTTTCCTTGCTCATAAAAGTATAAAACCCGCTGCTTTTTCCGTGCCCGCGAAAATCCATTGCCAAAACATCCATATATTTGGAAAACTCTATAGACATCTCTCGAAATGCCCTGCTGTCCTTTGTCATAAACCAGCCCGGGCAAATTATCAAAACTTCCTCAAAATTATTCCTGTAGTGGTTAATTCCAATTTTAATATTATCTTCAGTTAGTAAAAAAATCTCCTGCATATTCACATCCAGTCCAGAATTGTTTTTTCCTCGCCGAAATCCAGCCCCATTGTTTCTTTTCCGACTTTTGTAATAAGGAATTTAAGGCTCACATTAAACGCAAGCGGCTCCTCTTTATAGCCTGTTTTTTTGTACATATCAACTGAAATAGAATGAGTTTCCATATCATAAACCTGATTGTAATTCAGCCCCTCATACACACAAAAAGGAACCTTAATCTTATTTTCCCCATCATAATACGGAAGTCCGAATGTCCTGCAGATGAGCGGTCTGTAATTATACACAGCACACCTGTCATTTATCAAAAACGGACACTCATAATTAAAGACGTCGCCTTTGAAATTTTGTTTCTCCTCATTTATTTTTAGAACCTTTGACACAATAAGCTTTTGAGTTGGCAAATCCAGAGCAGCGTATCCAATACGCAAAAAAGAAAACTCCAGCTCCGAACACGGGTATTCCCCGTGACGACAGCATTTTGAACAGCCTTCTTTACAAAATATATAAGGCTTTTGTGATTCAAAATACTGATTTAATTTTTTCGTAATCAGGTGCAGATATGCACAATAATCTTCCAGTTGATTGTTTTTCATACTAAATCCTTTTTGAACATATAATAGCACATTATCACAGGATTGAAAAACTTTTTTATACTATAATATTAAAAGGAAAAAGGAGCTTTTATGGAATATATTATTGTTTTGTGCACAATTAACGATATAAATCAGGCAAAAGAAATTGCCCGGATTACAGTAGAAGAGAAGCTTGCGGCGTGCGTTAATATTATACCGGAAGTCACCTCCATTTATTTCTGGAACGACGAAGTCACTCAGGACAAAGAATATTTAATGCTGTTCAAGACCAGAAAAATGCTTTTTGAAGAATTAAAATTCAAAATATTAAAACTTCACCCTTATGATACACCGGAAGTTGTTTCCATAAAAATAGATGAAGGTTCAAAGAATTATCTGGACTGGATTGGCTCTTCCACAAGAGATATTTTATAAAATATTTCACGGTGTAAAGATTGATGAACTTTTTTTAACATTTGGACAAATTTTGCTTTGTTTATGATTTATTGTAGTAAAATTATAAAAAAAGTTACGCAATAATAAGGAATATAAATTGCAAAACACAATCAGTGAAAGTTTAAAAACTGCTCATAATGCTCAGTTTCAGACAAAAAGAAACGGCAATCTTATCTTTCTTCAGTCTATAGAAAAAAGACTTAATAAAATTTTTGCGGATGAAATGGATTCACCTGATTCTATATTCAAATTTGTGTCAAATAATGCCATTCATAAGATGGCATTGTTTTTATCCGGCTGCAAAGCCCGTGCATGCGCAATAGGAATTGCCGGAGAAACCGCAAGCGGCAAATCAACAATTACTCTTGATATTATTAATACAATTGAAGTTTTTGCTCAGGAATACTGCATTGAAAATGCTATAACCCGTATTAATACGGACGACTATTACTATGATCGCTCTGATATGGTAAAAGAAGCCGGAAGCTTTGCTGAGTTTGCAAAACACTACGACTTAGATGTGCCGGAAGCTCTTGAACTTGAATTGATGAAGCAGCATATAAAGTCACTTCTTCTCGGAAAAACTGTCTATCTTCCCCAATATGATATGTCCGGAACCGCTATAAGAAAAGATAATGTTACAAAAGCTGTTCCGTCTAAAATCATTATCTCGGAAGGTCTGTTCACCTTAACAGAAAAAGTCGCTGATGCTTTTGACTTCAGGATTTATGTAGATGTTTCGCGTGAAATTCAAAAAGAAAGATTTTACCGGCGTGCTGCCGAAAGAAATCTCGGCTCCTCAGGTGATGATGTTTACAGAAATGCGCTTAACAAAGCAAAAACTCATATTCATCCGACAATGTCAAAAGCTGACATTATTCTTTCAGGAGAAGCAGACAGGGAAGCCTACAAACTATTCATCAAAAAAATTATTGCACTTGTAAAAGAACTCTACTACAGCAATATCCTGATTTACTCATAACAAATAATACTGCCGGCAGTGCAGTGCAGTGCAGGGGGGGGTACTTCCGTTTTAACGTATATTACAGAACCGTTTTTCTTCATCCCATATCCAGCCATAACGGATACAATTTTCTCTGGTAATCAGAATTTTTCCGTATCCGGTGTAGTTTATTTCAATATTTTCCGCACAAATTCCATCGTCATAACACATATCTAAATCAAAAGCATATTTGACCGCGGGAATCCCGTCAAGCATCCATAGATAAACACTCAGCACCGCAAGAAATATAACCGAACTTTTTAATTTAAAATCTATAAACAAATATAAAAACGCTGTAAGTGCAACAATTAAAGCATACAATAAGAAGATAACAGCCTGAGTACCTCTAATACCGGCAAGCAGAACCGTAAATATCCCGCCGAGCGCCATTGCTGCTAGGATAAACAGAAAGATGATTTTAAATATTTTTAGTATTATTTTAAAAATAAGTTTCATAAATACATTATAAAATATACTTATTCAGATTTATTAATAATAGTTCCGATATTTTCCACATTAATACCACAGCTTCCATTATTACTCTTCCGGCTAATTCCGTAAAAATCTGCCTGCAAATCCTCAAGTGAATCTTTAACAGCCTCAATGAGGGTTAATCTTTTAGATTTTGTTTTTGTATAAATATCAATAATTTCTTTTCCAATACTTGCAAGATAAGCAACAGCCTCCCCGCTTAATCCGCGGCGTGATGCTTCGCAGTTGGCTTTTGCGTGGTAATACTTGTCATATCCGCGGAATGCAATCATCTCCGACTTATTCCGCTGAAAATCATGATACGCCTCCTGTGCTGTATTTATTTCATCAAGAATACTGTACCCGAGAGAGGCTGCCGGCATATTTGCAGCAACAAGCATAAGTTCGGCGGCAGAATTTTTTATATCTTCAAGTGCGGGAATTACAGTTTCGACTGAGGAGGAAATTTCGTCAATTTTTTCATACAGCCTCTGGCAGTCACAAGGCTGTGTATTCTCATCCTTTATCATCTCAACCGTACATTTGCAATTCGGATGGGGTTTGGGCGGAATATCTTCTTTCAAAACATACTCTGTTCCGTCCAGTGCCTGACATGTAGCACAACTTCCTTTAGAAGCGCGCCATACGTATTTGGCGTTGCTGACAGCGCCGTCAAGCAGCACCGGTTCTTCCGCAAGATTTTTACTGTAATTTAAAATTCGATCAATTGATGTTAAAATATTTGATTTTTCGTCGGCAGCAGCCTCCGCAAAATCCGATTTTTTAAGGGTTTCATATTTGTAAACAGAAGTTTCAATATCAGAAATATTCTTTATTAACTCTTGCGTAAGCGGAAGATTTTCGCGTGAAATTTTATCATACTTACTTATTACATATTGCTTTAATTTAGAAATTTTTTTTATATCAGGCTGAGAAACACTACCGCTTGCCGTTTTTAGCTTTAAAAGTTTTGCTGCATTTTCAGCGTTTTTAAAAATATTTAGTTCTGTCATTGTAAGCTCCTTTTTCATTTTTTACAAAGTGCTTACAGTTTAAACTATCTTCCAAACGCGCACAAGACGCCATTTCCATATAAGCATTTTCATATAGGTATTTTCACGGTCTTAAAAGCCAGCAGCATATATGCAGAATTGCTTCCGGCACAATCTCCACACCTTCTACGGCAGAAATTTACTCGCAAATATGTTCCAGCGCCATCTGAAATACGGTTTTTACATGCTCATCGCTTAATGAATAATAAACATTTTTTCCCTTTTTCTGTGCCTTTACAAGTTTTGCAACGCGCAAAACTTTCAACTGGTGTGATACTGCGGATTTTGTCATATTCAAAAGAGATGCAAGATCATTAACGCACATTTCACTTTCTTCAAGCGCCCAGAGTAATTGTATCCTTGTTCCATCACCCATAACCTTAAAAAAGTCAGAAAGCTCATACAATAGATTAGTATCAGGCAATAACGGCTTTAATTTTGTAACAATCTCACTCATAACTATATTATAGTTCAACAGTTGTTCAATTGTCAATATATTGTAAAGATTTTTATTATTACACTTGACAATTGAACAGTTATTCAATTATAATATAGATATAGTTGAATAATTATTCAATTGTTTTATCGAAAGGAGTTTTATGCAAAATAACCATGAACATCACTCACACAACGGCTGCAGCCACCATCATTGCGGACATGAACACGGCAACGGCAAAAATGTATTGATACGGGTCATTCCGGCACTTATCCTGTTTGGAGCAGGCTTTTTTGTACCACATGGTTTAAAGTTTGCAATATACTTCACTGCTTACGCCATAGCCGGCTGGGATGTAGTATTCAGGGCAATAAAAAACATATTTAAAGGTGAAGTATTTGATGAAAACTTTCTGATGAGTATTGCAACACTCGGGGCTTTTGGCATTAAAGAGTATCCCGAAGCAGTAATGGTTATGGTACTTTATCAGATTGGCGAAATGTTTCAGGATTATGCAGTCGGCAAGTCACGCAAATCAATAGCCGAATTAATGGACATCCGTCCGGATTACGCTAATATAGAAAAAGACGGCAAGCTTGTAAAAGTTTCGCCCTCGGAAGTTACAATCGGTAGCATAATAACAGTCAAAACAGGTGAAAAGATCCCTATTGACGGAACTGTCATAGAAGGCTGCGCCGTGCTTGACACTTCTGCTCTTACCGGCGAATCCGTTCCGCGCAGGGTTAAGGAAGGAAGCTCAGCCATAAGCGGATGTATTAACCTTGACGGGCTTTTAAAAATAAAGACTACCAGAGAATTCGGAGAATCTACAGCCGCAAAAATTCTTGAACTTGTTGAAAGCGCAGGAGAGAAAAAAGCCAGAACAGAGAATTTCATAACAAAATTTGCAAGATATTATACTCCGGTTGTAGTTATTGCAGCAATTTTGCTCGCATTTATACCGCCTCTAATAATCAAAGGGGCCATATTCCAGGAATGGTTCTCAAGAGCACTGACATTCCTTGTAATCTCATGCCCGTGTGCACTCGTAATCTCGGTTCCGCTCGGATTTTTTGCAGGAATAGGAGGCGCCTCTAAGAAAGGAATTCTTATCAAAGGAAGTTCATTTATAGAAGCTCTTTCAAAGCCTGATGCTGTTGTATTTGACAAAACAGGCACACTTACAAAGGGTGTATTTAAAGTAGTTTCCATCATGCCCGAAGGGGTAAGCGAAGATGAACTGCTAAAAACAGCGGCTTACGCAGAAAACTACTCCAGTCACCCGATAGCACTTTCAATAAAAGAAGCTTACGGCAAAGAGATAAATTCCGCAGAAATAAAAGAGATACACGAAGTTGCCGGAAACGGCGTTAAAGCAGTAGTAAACGGCGGGGAAATACTTGCCGGCAGCAGCAGACTTCTTGAAACTAACGGCATCATTATTAAAGAGGCACAATGCTCCGGAACTGTTGTTTATGTTGCAGCTAACAACACATATTTAGGCTACATAGTTATAGCGGATGAAATAAAAGAAGATTCCATAGACGCAATACAAGGCTTGAAAAAGCTTGCACGGCAAACCATTATACTGACCGGCGACAGAAAAGAAACGGCAGATACCACAGGCAGAAAACTCGGTATAGATAAAATATACTCGCAGCTTCTTCCTGCGCAAAAAGTCGCAAAGCTTGAAGAACTCATTGCTAAAAAGCAGAAAAATCGCAGCGTAATCTTTGCCGGCGACGGAATAAACGATGCGCCTGTGCTTACCAGAGCCGATGTTGGCATCGCAATGGGTGCAATGGGGTCAGATGCCGCGATAGAAGCCGCTGATATTGTTATTATGGACGATAAGCCTTCAAGAATTACAACTGCTATCCAAATTTCACAAAAAACAATGCTTTTAGTAAAAGAAAATATTGCATTTGCCATAGGTATAAAAATATTATTCCTGATACTCGGCGCTTTCGGTATCATAACGATGTGGGGAGCAGTATTTGCAGATGTCGGAGTTGCTGTCATAGCAATCCTAAATTCATTACGAGCCCTGCGTGCTTGACAAATAAAATTTCTCATGAATACAGCCATAACTAATGGTTGTATTCTTTTTTGCAGAATATTAAACAAAAGTTTACTTAATATTTTGTAATATTTTATGATATTATAGCAATTTTTTAAATGTTTAGATGTTTAATATGTATATGGGGCAATTTATGAGGAAAGATAACATTATGAAACAGAGAAAACTTAACAAAGGCAGATTGGCAGTATCATTATTAGCAGCCTGCTTCCTGGCTACACAGTCACTTCAGGCAAACGCTACCGATATTACCGGAGTCACAGGAAACAACGGGATTTACAACATTAATCCTACAGACCAGCACAACGGTGTGGGCTTTAGACAGTATGACAACTTCAACTTATCAGAAGGCGACATAGCCAACTTGATTTTTAAATACGGTACAGAAAACGTATCAAAATTTGTTAACTTAGTTGATAATCAGGTAAACATCAACGGTCTAGTTAATTCAATGAGAGACGGCAAATTCTACAACGGGCAGGCAATCTTCATTTCACCGAAAGGTATGGTTGTCGGGGCTTCCGGTGTAATTAATGTCGGCTCACTTTCTGTATTAACACCGACACAGTCTGATTACGAAAAATACAAAAATTCACCGGATCTCGGTTACTATAGATTAGACCAGAACAATGCAGATGTAACTATCAACGGTAAAGTTATTACAAGAGAAGGCATCTCGCTTTCAGGCAGAAATGTTGTAATCGGTGACAATGCCGGTATGATTACAGGTATTAAAAATAATGATGTTATTAATACAAATAATCAGGCAAACGTTTTATTCAACAACCTTGTAAATACATCAGTTTCAAATGCTAATACACTTGCTGCAAAAGATGGTAAAATCGTTATCACTTCTTATGCTGATAAAGGCGGCACTGAAATTAACGGTACAATTAAAAACTTTGCGGAAAACGCAAAAACTAATATTGGCAACAAAGGTGCTGATGGTTTAAAAATTGCAGGCACAGTTGAAACAAACGGCGACACACTGCTGGTTAACCACAACGGCGACCTTGAAATTAGCGGCAATGTAACAAGCAGCGGTAAAATCAGCGCATCTAACTACGGTGAAGCTCTTAATGTTACTTCATCCGCTAAGATTACAAACGACGGGGCTCTTTCAATGGTTAACTCCGGCGACGGCAATTTGAACGTAGACGGTACTATTAATTCCGGCGATAATGTTGTAATTACAAATAACGGCAACAATGCAAACATCGGCGGCAAAATTGCAAGCAAAAACGGCTCTATAAATATTACTAACAGAAAAGGCGCTTTAAATCTCAGCGGTACGTTAACAAACGATAGCACCTTAAAAGTTTGGAACACTGGCGTTGCCGGTACAAACCTTACAGGTACAATCGCTAACAACGGTTCAGCCGTAATTCAGAACGATAAAGGAGAATTCAACATCTCAGGAACAATTAATAACTCTGATAAGGCTGACCTTGATGTTATCAGCAACGGTACAGGCTTAACTCTTGCAGAAGGCTCTAAGGTTAAAAACGACGGCAGCTTGAGAATGTGGAACAAAGGCGCTAACGGTATTGATGTTAACGGTACTGTTGAAAACAATTCAAAAGCCGTTATACAGAACTACAACGGCGAAATGAATATCAACGGTAAAGTAGCTAACGTTGATACCTTGAACCTCATCAACAACGGAAGCGCAATGAATATTGCAGAAGACTCCGAACTTACCAACACAGGTTATCTCGGTATACAAAACACAGGGGCTGACGGATTGGCTTTCAATGGTGAACTCGTTAACGCTGAAGGCAATACAGTTATTACAAACACTAAAGGCGACTTCATCATTTCCGGAAATGTTAACAACCAGTCAGGCAGAGTAAGCATTACAAACAAAGGTGAACAGTTAAAAATTGCTTCTGACGCTGAATTAAACAACGCTGACTCATTAAAAGTATGGAACACAGGCAGTGAAGGTACTGAAGTTCTCGGCACCCTCGTTAACAACGGCAATGCTGTAATCCAGAACGATAAAGGCAATATGTATGTTGATGCCGAAATCTATACCGGCGAAAATGAATTAAGACTTACCAATAAAGGTAACGCAATGCAATTCGGCAAAACAAACAAACTTGTTAACGGCGGCGAAAACTTTGAAAAAGGCGGCAATGTAACAATTTACAACACAGGTGCCGGCGGGATGCAGTTTGATGGTACTACCGAAAATGATGGAGAACTCTTAATCTCTAACCAGAACGGCAGCTTGAAAATCAATCAGAGTGCAGACATCAAAAACAACAATAAAACTACAATTACTGCTAAAAACGGACTTACAAACGACGGTTCTATAACAAATAACGGACAATTAAACATTGCAAATACAGGTAACGGTGAAATTGCATTAAACGGTACAATTACAAACTCTGATACCGATAGAAATGCAAGTATGATTGTCAACAACCAGAAAGGCGCTGTTAAAGTTAACGGACTTATCGCTAACAACGGTAAAGCAACTATTACAGCCGGCAACGGTCTGACTGTAGGCAAAGAAGGCGTTATCGGTAACACAAACAGCCTTTCAATGCAGAACAAAGGTACTAACGGCTTAACTGTTAACGGTCAAATTGATAACAACGGCACTGCAATAATTACAAACAAAGCCGGCGCAATGAATATCAACGGAACTATTAACACCGAAAAAGCCAACGAAAAGGTTGATGTTAAAACAAGCATCACTAACCAGGGTACAAAGTTAAATATTTCAGAATCAGCAAAACTTAACAACAGCGAAACATTGAACGTATGGAACTCCGGTTCTGAAGGCACAGACCTTGCAGGAACCGTAAACAACTCCGGCGATGTCCTGGTAAGAAACGATAAAGGTGCACTTAATGTTACAGGTGACATTGAAAACACTAACAACCTGAGATTACAAAATAGCGGCACCAAGTTGAACTTAGCTGATACAAACCGTATCAAAAACGATGGTTCGTTAACACTCCTCAACAACGGTACTGAAGGAACTGCAATTGACGGTGAAATCGAATCAACAGGTACAACAACAATTACAAACAACAAAGGAAACCTCAATATCAACGGTAAATATACCGGTAAGGAAAATAAATTGACCGTATCTAGCAAAGGCGGAATTAATGTCGGTAAAAATGCTGAAATCGACAACGAAGGTTCTATGACAATGCTGAATACCGGTGAGGACGGATTAACAATCGACGGTTCGGTAACCAACAACGGCAACGCAATCCTTACAAATATGACCGGCGATATGAACATCAACGGAACTGTTACTAACAACAACGGCAAGTTGAATGTTACAAGCAGAGGTGACGAACTTAACATCAGCGGTACAATTGATGGCAACGGCATCCTGAAAGTATGGAGCACAGGCGAAGGCGGAACTGACATCTCCGGTGCTATCCAGAACGAAACAGGCAACGCAGTAATCCAGAACGACAACGGAGCAATGAATATAAGCGGAACAATTGTTAACAATGCCAACAAGCTCTACATCACAAACCACGGTACCGAGCTTAACATAACTGAAACCGGTAAAGTTCAAAACAAAGGCAACGTTGCAATCTGGAATACAGCAGACAAGAATATGAACATCAAAGGTACCGTAACCTCTACTGACGGCAGAGTAATCAAAACAAACGACAATAAAAAATAATCACAATGCCTCAAAAATAGAAAAAAGGAAGTAAATATAAATTTACTTCCTTTTTTTATTGTCTAAAATTCAATCAAACTAACACAGCGGATAAGCTTTTAATTTATAAACTGATAATGAACATTACCGTTTTGCTGCGGTGATGACTGCTGAGGTTCTGCACCAAAGGTTTTATTCAGAGCGTCATTAAAGTCGACTGAATTAAGTGTATTGTAATATTTACCGCCTGTTTCATCCGCAAGACAGCGAAGCTTATTTGAACCGTTAACCATTACAACATCAATAATTATATCTTTTCTGTATCTGACAAGATTTCTTACAAATTCACAAGGGTCGCCACCGCAGGTTTCGCCGCCATCTGTAACAAGGATAATTTTCTTGCCGGTATTTGCATTGAGCGACACAAAATCATTATATACAACCTGCCTGAGTGCATAAGTAAGAGGGGTTGAACCGCCGATAAGCGTGCTTTCAAGACCGCTTATAATTCCGTCAGTATTCATAGGTTTTGCACGGCTTACAAGAGCGGTCGCCTTGCAGCCGTTAAAGAATTTAAACGCATTACGGCTTCCCTGTCCGAAAACTCTTAAACCGACATTTGTTTTTTCGGTAATTTTCGGCAGAATACTAACGAGCATAGATTTTGCAAGATTAATCCACGTTTCCATACTCCCTGAATAGTCGACAAGAAGTTCAATCACATCCCCCTCAACTTTCAGAGGAGCCTGAACAAGATTTCCCTGCTTATAAACAGTCGGAGTATAAACATTATACCTTGACGCTGCCTGCGCACACAGCAGACCGGACAAAAGCAGCGATATACTAAAAAAAACGTAAAATTTTCTCATCTTAAACTAATTATATAATTTTTACTTTACAATTGCAAATCTGCATTTACAAATACAGTTGGTGTAAGTATAATATATTGTAATGAACCTGAAAAAGATTTTAAGTGTTTTTATATGTGTATCTTTCTTCTGGAATTGTGCTTTTGCTGCGGACAGCCTTCACATTTATGAAAGGACGGACAAACCGGCGCCGGAAGAAGAAGTAATCTATGATTTCAGCGATGAGGCACAGGAAGAATTTGACAGAAAAAACCTTATTGTGCCTCCGGAAGAAATAAAGCCGGTTCCGCCCCAGGAATTTAAACTGCCTGAAATCACGCTTGAGCAGCCTCAGTTAAGCGGCGGGGTTGTGTATGTAGAAGCCGGAACTCAGTTTAACGCAATGCTTAATTCGTCCATAAGTTCTGAAAGCATTGCAAACAGTGACAATGTAAGCGCTCAGTTGGTATCTGACTGGACAGTAAACGGAACCGTAATTGCACCTGAGGGAAGTATTTTGAGCGGAAGCGTTGTAGATTCCAACAGGGCAACTTTTGCTATGGGGAACGGCAAAATAGGTATTAACTTTAACCGGCTTATGACACCTGACGGACGGATAATTCCGCTTTCGACAAACAAAGTTTATATAGTAGCAGACTCTTCAAGAGCCGGAAAAATAACAAAACGAGTTCTCGGCGGTGTATTAAGCGGGGTTGCAATTGCTGCAATCTCTATGATTTTCGGGGCAGATCCAAGAGACGCACTGATTAGAGGGGCTGCAATCGGCGGAACCGTAGGCGCGGTATCAGCAGTAGCTTCAAAAGGCGAAGAAATTGTTGTACCGGAGGGAACAAACCTTCAGATTATGCTTTCAGAACCTATGACCGTTCAGCCTTATTAGGGGATTTTATTTATGCGAATTACAATATCTACAAGCCAAAAAGAACAAACTTTCAGCGGGAAAGATTTTATAACAATCGGAGGGAACGAACAGTTCGATTTTTATCTTGACCTTGGTTTTGACTATATGCTGACGGTTGAAATTGACAATGAAACCGGAAGGTTTTCAGTACTGAATAATTTTAATACAGAGCAGATTTTATTTAAAGGAAAACCTCTTGAGGGAAAACTCTCCTTTGAAAAACTTTGTAAACTCCTTATAAAAGACAGCAACGAATTCATCAGCATAAAACTCTCTGCTGACAGCGAAAATCCTGTACAGAATCTTAAATCAGCCCCGCAGTCTGCATCCCCGGTAAAAACCAAACTTGAAAGCCAGAAAACCGAAATAGACAAACACAGGGTTGCAATTGTAAAACAGATAGCCTTTTCAATAAACGACCTCAGCAAAAGGCTTTCTTCAAACTTCAGAGCAGCAGTATTTATAAATATTGCATTATTTATGTCATCTGTTGTGACTGCATTCGGGATTACCAATTACCTTATGGGGCTTCCGGTAACGGAGAGTGGAACTTTTTTAAATATGCCGACAAACATAAAGATTCTGGGGATTTTTTCTGTAATAGTGTTTGGGATTGCGCTCACTCTCAAGCAGGGAATTTTTATGATGCTGCAGGCAGCAGAAAACGGCGGGACATCAAAATTAGCCTATAATTTTATGATGTTTATATCCGCAATATTTTTTGTAGCGTTTTATGCAATAAACCTCATTTATTATATGAACCCGAACGGCAGAATTGTATTTGCTCTGTTGATTTCGGCATTTTTCACAATGATAGAGGCAGCGCTTGCGGTTTCTTCAGGATATTTCAAATTCAGCGGACACAAACTTTCAAAAGAACTCGACAAATACGAGTTCCGCGAAGATTTTGAAATTGTTTTAAACGGTTATCAAATCTGGATAGAACGATTTGTAAACAGCCTGAGCGATACAAAATTACACTACATAAGAGAAAAAACCTTTATGCTACGGCTAAAAGGAGCCGGAGAAGTTATAATAGGAATTTTGACAGCACCGTTTCTTGCGTACGGGGTGTCAAATACCCTTGCAATGTGTTTTCCGGAAGCTGCCGGCTGGGTGAGAATATCAGGATTGAGATTTTCACCGGTATTTCTCATTTTAGCCACAATGCTTATTATTTTTGCCTTTTTCTCGTTTGTGAACGCATTTTTATCCGCAAAGAAAATTTCCGGCTCAAATGTTATAAAACTTGACGGATACAGGGATTATCTCTCACACGGTACAGATATTTACGGACTTGAAAACACAAGAAAGATTAAACGGGAAGAAAACCGTTCTTTCATAATAGGAATTGCAATTATATTTATTGAATTTTCAATGAACACTTCCTACTTTATGACAGAAATAGGCGGGGATTTTAACGGAATATTTTTAAGCCTTATTGCAGCACTGGTACCGACAGCACTTTTGATTGCGGAAACATATCTTCTTGCAGGAACAAACTACTCAATATATGCAGCAGATTCTCTTATTTCAAAACTGGATAAATAATGAACAAATTCTTATTAGCAATAACAATTTTAGCATTCATAATCGCCACAATAACCGTTGAGGTAATAAAACCGGCACTTTACAAGCAGGTGCTCTTTTCACCTGCTGAAGTCGAAATGCAAACAACAGAACCTGAAATTCAAGAAAAAGAAATCCGCGTAAAAGAAATTCAACCCCTTAAACAAACAGAAGAAAAAATAAAAATTACACCGCAGGAAGTTATCAAAGAAACTCAAAAGTTTATAAGCACGGAAGGAAATAAATCTCAAAAAAATGTAAAAGAGATTAAAAAACAGGCACAAGAGTCGTCTGCTAAAGAAGTAAAAACAACTAAACCGCGGGAACTTCCGGCATCAATCAAAGAAATTCTACATCCGGAGCAAAAAACCGAAACGAAAACAGTTAAAACAGAAACCCCTGAGGCTGAAACTGAAACAAAAATTCAACCGCAGCAAAAAGAAGTAGTTCAGCCGACTCCGCAGCAGCCGCAGGTTAAACAGCTTACGGAACAGGAAGAAATTATTGTATGGAACCGCTGGCGGAGTAATCTGCAAAACAAAGTTATGAGGGATGTCAAAATCGATGCACCGCTCGGCACAAGGTTTAGATTTTCGTTTACGGTTGACCGCTACGGACAGATTTCCAACCTGAAAGTCTGGTCTGACAATCCTGAATATACGTCGCTTGCCGTAAGACAGATAAAACCGCTTCTTCTGAGTTATCAGGGACAGCCTATTCTGAACTTTCCGCAGGGAACAAAACGTATTGTAACAAACGTGACAGGAGGCTTTGTTCTTGCTACATTTGATAAGTACAGTAAGCCGTCAGACTACTCCGATGTTGAGAGGATAAAATACTTGAGGTAAAAATGTTCAGATGTAAAGATTGTAATGCAGAATACAAAATAAAACCGGATTACTGCGATTGCGGAAATAATACGTTTGAAGAAGTTCCACAAGCCGCCCCAAGTTTTAAAGCTATACCGGCAGGACAAATTGTATCAATCGTAATATTCATATTCTGCCTTATACTTGCAATAATCCCTTGGACAATTCCTGACAAAAAACCTCAAAAAACGGTCGAACCGCAAAAATCAGAAAAGCCGGCTCCTGCCATTCCGAATATTGATAAAATCTGGAACAATACAGTAAAAAAATCCGAACCAGCCGGAAATATTCCGGCACCAGAAATTCTCAAGGATGTTCAGCCGGAAACAACAACTTCACAGCAACCAATTCAGAAAAAAGTTCAGGAGAAAAAATCAGCCGCAAAAAGTTCCGCGCAGGAAAAACCGGTCAAACCGGCAGCAACTTCAGCGCAGAAAACATCCCCACACAAACCTTCAACAAAAACCTCCGCACCTGACAAAAAACAAAAAGCAGCACCTGTTCCCAAAAATACAGCGCAAACACAGCAAAAACCCCAAAAACCTGTTATGGATAAAACAGAATTTGAAAATTACAAAAACAGCATTAGACTTGCGCTGCTCTCCAAACTTGATCTAGTAAAAATCAGCGGCAAAGGTGAATGCGCAATTAAATTCAGCCTTGCACAAAACGGAAAACTCTTAAACAGAGGATTTATCTATCAGTCAAATAACAAAAGTCTGAATGACCAGATATATTATATGCTTATGCGGCTTCCTGTCTACAGGACACCTCCGGAAGGATACAACGGGGAAGTGATAAAGTTGAAGTTCTACATTGATAACGGCGCCTATGAGATTAGCTTTATTGACTAACAGAATAGCCTCATAAGATAATTGTTTTATATGATATAAAATAATAAATTCCCAGTATGGGAATCAGAAACTTTATCATAACAACACTTTTAATATTATTATTTTTAGCTGTCATAATCCCGGGAGGATATTACTTTTACCGGTATCTTTCATACACACGCATTGTTGCTGAGTTTGACGAAGCAGAACCGCTTCCGCCAAAGATGAGCGTATTTTATAAAGGTTTTAATATAGGGAAAGTAACTAAAGTCAAGCCTGTCGACGATTACACAAAGACAGAAGTCCATATATTATTTTTCCCAGCAGACTTGCAGCTTCCCAAAAACGTTACGGCACGCGTAAAAAATTACAGAAAAAAGTTTGACTATATTGATATAGTTTACCCGCAGCTTCCCTCAGAAACGATGCTAAAAAACGGGGATCGTATCAAGGGCAAAACTTCTGCAAGCGTAGAAGCCTTTCTGAATGAACAGAGCGAAAACGGCACACTTGATTTAATCGTGGATAATGTTTCAACATTTATAGAAACACTAAATAACACAACAAAAAATGCAGGAGATTTACTCAACACGCTCAATTCCACAGTTAAAGAAAATCAACGTAACATAAATAGAACAACCGGCAACCTTGAGATGACAACAAGAAATCTGCGCTTAACAACATTGAAGCTTAACCGTTCCATTAAGCAGGATATGACAGATGAAAGTATTGAAAATCTCAATCAGACTACCCGCAATATAAAAGAAATTACAAAAAACATTGACTGCGCAACCCGAAATCTTACGCAGACAATGGACAACGTAAATTCAATTACCAGCAACGTAGATGACATAACCTGCACGGTTTCAAGAACCCTCAAAAGCCGTATGGGTATGATGAGGCTTTTATTCGGCAAGCCGGATGACTGCCATTGCAAACGCTGATTTAAACAACACCCTGTGCAATCATTGCTTGTGCAAGCTTGGTAAACGCTGCAATATTAGCACCCGCAGCATAATTATTTCCGAGCCCGTATCTGTCGGCAGCATCTTTGCAGGAATAGAAAATATTTTTCATAATATTTTCAAGTTTTCTGTCAACCTCTTCAAACGTATAATAAAATCTCATGCTGTTCTGGCTCATTTCAATGGCAGAAGTTGCAACACCGCCGGCATTTGCAGCCTTTGCCGGAGCAAATAGCACGTTATTTGCAAGAAAATACTCAATAGCCTCCATAGATGCAGGCATATTAGCACCTTCACCTACCGCAGCAACGCCGTTTTGGACAAGAATCTTTGCAGCCTCCAGAGAAATTTCATTCTGTGTAGCGCAAGGAAGTGCAATATCAGTCTTAACAGACCAGATAGGGAACGGATTTTCCGCTGTTGCTTCAGTATAAACAGCCTCTTTATGAGTTAAAAGATAATCTTTAATCCTTCCGCGCTCAACCTCTTTAATACATTTAATATCATTAAGTTCAATTCCGTATTTATCGTAAATACAGCCATTGGAATCACTCATTGCAACGACTTTTGCTCCAAGTTCCTGAGCCTTCTGGCAGGCGTAAATTGCAACGTTGCCGGAGCCGGAAATTGTAACAGTTTTTCCTTCAAAAGAATTGCCGCCGTTACTTTTCAGCATCTCACGCATAAAATAAATTAAACCGTATCCTGTTGCCTCTGTTCTTGCCAGAGACCCTCCGTAGACAACGCTTTTACCTGTCAAAACTCCGCCTTCGTAAGCGTCTTTAATTCTTTTATACTGTCCGAAAAGATAGCCGATTTCTCTTGCCCCGACACCAATATCACCGGCAGGAACATCAACATCCTGACCTATATGCCTCTGGAGTTCAGTCATAAAGCTCTGGCAGAAACGCATAACCTCAGCGTCGGATTTACCTTTTGGATCAAAATCGCTTCCTCCTTTGCCGCCGCCTATAGGCAATCCTGTCAGTGCATTTTTAAACACCTGTTCAAAACCTAAAAACTTAATAATACTCTGGTTAACACTCGGATGAAACCTTAATCCTCCCTTATAAGGCCCGATAAGACTGCTGAACTGCACTCTGTATCCTCTATTTACCCTGATTTTTCCGGAATCATCCACCCATGGAACTCTAAATATAATCAAACGTTCAGGTTCAACCATTCGCTCAAGAATTGCAAACTTTTCATAATCACCGTTTTTTTCAACAACCGGCTTCAATGCAGACAAAACCTCATCTACAGCCTGAAAAAACTCCGGTTCACCAGAATTTTTTAATCTGACATCTTCCAAAACCTTTTCAACATACATACTCATAATAAAATTCCTTATCTGTTCCGGCCAAACAACTTTCCAGCCTTTTACACCTTCAGCCTGAGCCGCATTTGTTAAACTTTTCTATATTATATCACTAAATTACACTTTTGTAAAATTCAAATATGTGTTATAATAAATAAAAAGGTTATCATCTGTAGACAGGAGAAGTATATGTTTGAAAAATTAGAAAAATTTCAGATTACTATTTTAGCTGTAGTGCTTGCAGCGGGGCTTATCATGGCAACTCAAATTGTAACCGCAAGAATTTCCAAAGACGTAATTTCAGTAACCGGTTCATCTTACAAAACCGTTACATCGGATAGCGGACGTCTTGAATTCCGGATAATGACAAGACAGTCAACGAAAGCCGGCGCTTACGATACCATAAGCAAACAGGTTCCGGAGGTTAAAAACTTCATCAAATCAAAAGGTTTTGCAGATGATGAGATTGAAGTAAAATCCCCTAACGGCTATTACACCTATAAAACCCTACCGAACGGTAATTCAACAAATGAAATTGCTTACTACAACATATCTCAGCCAATGTTTGTAACCTCAAAGGATGTACAAAAAATTAAAACACTTTCTGTAGAACTTCCTTCACTGATAAAAGACGGCATAGATATTGATGCTTACAATCCTGAATACTTTTATTCGAAACTTGCTGATGACAAAGTTCAGATGCTTGAAGAAGCCACCAAAGACGCAAAACAGCGTGCTGATGCCATGTTAAAAGCTACACACAACAGAACCGGCAAAATTCAATCTGTCAGAATGGGAGTTTTCCAGATTACACCGGTAGATTCCACAAACGTTTCAGATATGGGCATTAGCGACACCTCTACAATTGATAAAAAAATTACATCAGTTGCAAATGTTACTTTCCAGATTAAGTAGAAAGGAGTATTTTTATGAAAAAGCTTGCACTCTTAATCATTGCCTGCGGAATTTGCACCTGCACAGCCGGAGCGTATCCTGAACTTCCGCCGTCAGCCGTAAATGACATTCAGGGGCTTCAGGGAATACACCGCCACGATATGCAGTTAATGCAGCAGCAAATTTTCAGGAAACAGGAAATTGATGAAACTCAAGACATTCAGGCTCAAAAAGAAAAGAAAAAGCGGGAACTGGAGAACGCAGACATAAGATCTGACGATCCGGCTTTGAAAAAAATCCTTGAAAAAAGAAAGACAAAAGATGTCAACTTTGTAGAAGAAAACGGGGAAATCAAAATTGAAAATACCACCCCGTCAGAGCCTCCGGAAAATAATCCTCAAAATTAATAAATTATGCCGGCTGAGCAAACCTGCCGGGGAAATCATGAAAATTAATTACTCTGCCCTGCCCTGTATCCGCACCATGAAAAGATTACAGGCAGGGCTTTTTCAACATGCAGATGCTTAACTCCCGGAAACTTCGCAATGACAAGTGCACCGAACGCATCATCCACATTTGCAATAGCATCTTTCATTGTTAATTTTCTGTCCGGAACTTTATCCTTCGGATCATTTATTTTATTTGAAATTTCTGCACCGAGATACATTCCGCTGATAAGTCCCGCACCTGTACCTATCATTTTATAGGTGCTGTGGTTCAGTGGTTTAATTTTTTCGCAGAGTTTTATTGCGCCGCAGACAAGAGTTGTCGGAACTGCGGTGTTCATAAACTGAAAAACTCCCTCATCCAGTTTTCTTTTTTTATGAACTTTATTTTTTTCTCCGGCAATACCAGCAAGTACACCTCCGGTAATTGCGCCAAGACTGACTGTCATCATCTCTTTAAAACCGTATTCAAGCGAAAAAAACTGCTTTATTCCTTTTATTTTACCATCACGCTTTTTTAAAAAATAAAGTACAGGCAGCACCGCTCCTGCGGTTGCACCTGCCGCAACTTTCACTCCCGTAAATACATCAGTTTTTTCACTCTTGTGGTTGCGGTAATCGGAATAACTTTTGCGAGCCTTCTGTCCATCAGGAACAGCTTTAAAATAATATTTGCTTTTATTCTCGTTTGATATACGGTTAAACATAATAATTTGAGGTTATCTCCCTAATAAAGTATAACCTGAAAAAATTTTTTTTTGCCACTAAACGCGTAAAGATTTATTACTTTTTAAATTTAACCTTAACCTGTTGACCTTTTTCGATAGTATAGCCGTTTAAATCATCCTTAAAGGAAATCTGCACAGGAATAACAAGTGATTTATTACGGGCATCCATTTCCGGTTCCGTACCGACAGCGTCAATCACACCGGTAAACTTTTTCGAACCGTAATTATTTAGACGGATATTAACTTCCTTTCCGACCTTCAAATCTTCTGCATATTTCGGGTTAAAATACGCTGTTACTTTCGGTCTGTTAGCATCTAAAAGAACTACAGGTTTATCCTTAACCGCGGTTTCTCCTTTATTAAGATAGCTAAGACTAACAACACCATCTTTTGGAGCATAAACCTTTGAGGTTGAAATATTCTTTTTAACAACTGTTTTTTGTTTTGCACTACCGGAGTCAGAAGCCTCAACTGCTTTTTCATAATCATCCTGAGCCCTTGTAAGCTGATTCAATGAGCGATCATATTCTTCTTGAGGAATAACCCCGTCTTTATACATTATTGCAAAATGCTTATAATTTTTTTCGGCTTTGTTAAGTTTTGCTTTTTTTACAGCAACATCATTTCCTGATGCAGACGGCTGCTTGATAACAACATTTTCCACAACCTCTATTTCTGCAATAATCTGCCCTCTGGTAACATTTTGATCCGGCTTTACAAAAATATTTTTAATTTTGCCGGACGTAGAGGCTTCCACAGGAACAAAATCCGGTTCAATAACAGCATCAGCGGTATATACGTATGCTGATGAATTATAAGCCCACAAACCTGCACCGCCGGCTACAAGAACTGCAGCTATAATAACAGACGTAATTATAATACTCTTTTTATTCATAATACCCTCATTTTGGATAGCATAACCTGCTAACAAAAAATTAGCATAAATTCATGAAAATAACAACAAAGAAAATTATTCGTATTCTTCAATTTTTACATAGCAAGGAGAGTTACTAGCCAGACACCCTTGAGAAAAATCTAAAGAAGGTGCTGTAGGATAAGCTTCCGGAGGTAATTTGAATGGGGAATCAGCAGGGAAATCATCCTGAAAATTAAAAGACATAGCTTCAGAAGAATCTACTGTTGTACCCCATGCTCTATTCTTAGCTTCATAATAAGAAACAGCTTCCGAAAGATTGCTTTCCGGATCATCATCTACAGGAGGGTAAACAACCCTAGCATACATATAACGGGTATCGACTTCCGGATAGCCTACAGGAACAACTTCGGTAGAATCAGTAACGACAAAAGCAACAATATCAGCCATTTTATTTTCTTTCCACAAGGAAGTATTAGGACCTTTTTCAGCATTTAAGTCAGCGATAACTACGAAATATTTGTATGTAACACTAATACCGCTGGTTTCCACCTCAGTATGAGTAAATGGCGAACCGTCAGCATTAGCAGCAATATACAATCTAACACCGTTTGAGGCAAAAATTTGGACTTTGTCCTCCGGATATTCAGTATCTGAAAGGCTGACATTTCTTGCAATGTCGCAATGATTTTCATTAGAATTAATAAATTCCAACAAGGCAGTACAAAAATCATTTGAATCGACCGGGAATTCTGCTCTGGTAAACATAGCATTATAAATAGCAGTATTAATAACATTATACATTCTGTAATATAAATATTTAACGGACTTTTCAAAAGGCTTTATGGTAACTACCGCAATGGAAGCAATAACCCCAATGACAACAAAAACCATCATCAATTCCGCTAAAGTAAATGCTTTTTCTTTTTTCATAAACATATCCAACAACCCCATTGTATATGTAAATATTATATCATAAAAATAGTGGATGTGTCAAGGCAGAGAAATCTGTAATATGATATAGAGTTAAGATTTATGTAAAATCTATCTGAAAATAGTTACATTTTGTAAAATATATGGTATAATTAAAATATACGGGATTGATTATTTTTGGGCAGAGAAATGGAGATTTGAGTATGATAAATATGCTTAACAGAAGTAATACGCACTCACATAAAGGTTTTTCACTTGCAGAAATGCTGCTTGTTCTTGTAATTTTATCATTTTTAATAGTGTCAATGGCACCTATAGCATACAACAAAATGCCTAAAAAGACAGACAGAGCGCCACACGGGAGATTTGAGTGCTACTATGACGGTGATAAGCTTATGCAATACACAGCAGATGAAATATATGGAGAAACTACACCGATAGAAGTTACACAGTGTGAATTTAATCCGCCGGCAAAAGCTTCGTTCTTTATTGTACAGGCAATCGGAGGAGGAGCCGGGGGCACTTATGTTACAGATGATCCAACCTCAACAACTCCTATATTTGAATCCGGCGTCATAAACGCACCTGATACAGGCTTATACGATAGTGTTACCCTTACCTGGGGAAGCGGCGGCGCTTATGACCTGAGTAATTGTACTATTGCGGATCCGGGTGATGCAGCAGGAGGCAGCGGCGGTACCTGTCCTACATCCTGGCTTGGAACATACTGGAATTCTCATAAACCGTCAATAACTCTTGATGTTTGCGCGGCTGCAGGTAGCAACGGAGAACCCTACTCAATAACTTATGGGGACGGACACGTAAATAGTGCACCTGGCGGCAGCGGCGGCCCGGGGACATGCGCGCAGATAACAACAGATATAACTCTCGGAAGTCCTTTCACCATTAACCCTACAGATCTATACACAGGCGGAGGGAACATGACAGTGACAACTCCTGACGTTAGCTGTGTTTTAGCCGGGGGAGAAAACGGCACAAATGGTCATCTTGCAGGAATAGTCCTGGTTCCGGGAACATCGGGCGGAACACTTTCAACAGATCCGGCCACAGATTGCAGCAATCCGGCATTTTCCAGCTATGTCAGCTACATACATTCAAATAGCGGAGCCGGAGTTTATCAGGTTGACGGAACAGCAGGTCTGCCGGATATAACATACAAAAGACAGGGAACAAAAGCCTCTACAAGGTATGGATTTATGGGGAATAACGGAGAATATATCTCAATGTTTTTCCCTGGTTTAACAGAGTCACTTGATATAAGTATCGGCCGCGGCGGAGATGAAGGAACATCTTATGTTTCTCCTGCAGGAACTGACGGCGGTGATACTGTTATAAAATTGAAAAATGCCTCAGCAACAGAAGCACTAAGAGCAAAGGGAGGTAAAGCCACCGCTCTTGGCGGGAGTTACAACTTCTGGCTCAAAGGGAACACTCTTGTGGATACTGATGCTGTGGATGCAGACGGCCGATTTGCTTTAACATCCGGGTTTTCAACATTTGTTGAACTCGATCAGGACAGCAAAATGCCTTCAAAAATTACAGAAACACTGACCGGTATGGGCGGAGATGGTGCATATTCTATAGTCAGAGAAACAGCATCAGTTGAAACTATTTCGCTTAACGGAGTAGCTATTGCTAATGAAACCTATACAACACCGCCTGAAAACCATCAAGTTTACACATGCCGTACAAGAGATGGCTCAGCACTTAAAGATGATGACGGCAATGAGATAAAATTAAATAATCCGGAAGTTGTATGTCCGGCACAAAAAGGACACAGCGGAGCTGTTGTAATAGTGTGGTAAGGAACCTCTAGATGATAACATTTGACAAAAATAATAAATTAGCATTTTCACTGTTTGAAACACTGGTAGTTATGGGTATAGTTGCTATATTCGTAACAGCCAGTGCTAACGTTTTTACAAAAAAACGTAAACCTGTGGCTGAAAAAGCGCCGCACGGCAGGTTTGAATGCTACTACAATAGTGGAACACTGACGCAGCAGTACTTTATTGAAAATATGCCGCGTACAGCTGAAACAGTAAGTATTTGCCGGTTTAAACCTATTAAAAATGCTCAGTATTATATAATAAATCTTGTCGGCGGAGGCGGAGCCGGTTCATCTTCATCCAGCGGCTATGGCGGGAATGCCGGAGAATACCAGAGTTTCTTTGTTACAGATATAGGAAAAGAATTGCAAATAACCCCCGGGAAAGGCGCTGCGGTTGGGGGTTCATCAACTTCATCCACTGTTGATACCGTAGATAGCAGCGGAACTAAAACGATAGCAACGGTTCTGGGCGGCGGATACGGTTTTGATAAATCAACAATGGATGGGAGCCACGTATTAAATTGTACGGTAACAAGTGCAAAATATACCTGTTCCAGACAGCCTTATTGCAAAGCTTATACTGATTATTTACAGGTATCATACTGTGCAATGGACGATATTGCAGGAACAGAGCCGGATGCTTACGTTACAGAACAGTTACTATTTAACGGAGATTACGGAATCAATAACACAACAACTATGAGCGGAACACTCGTCAATTATAGCGATGCTGACGGCAATTATGAAGTTTCAATGACGGTGGATACCAATATGACTACAGCAGCGGATGTTTCACAATTTACAAACTATCTGCAGGCAATAGGGGTTGATACTGATATAGTTACTGCAGCACCTGGAAACGGAGGAGCTCAGGGGCGGCCGGGAAATGATGGTGCAGCTGTTATAATATGGTAAAAATTCTTGAGAAAGCATAGAGGAGCATTAAATGATACAAATACGCAACAAATCACAATCCGGATTTTCTCTTATTGAGATGCTGTTACTACTTATGATTGCATCCTTGATTACAGCCGGATCTATGTCAGTAATTACCAAAAAACATACCCGTGTTCCAAAAAAAATTGTACACGGGAAATATGCCTGTTACAGAGATAGCAGCGGGGATTTATATGAAGAACGTTACGTTGAAAAAACAAGATTATTTAAAAGAAAAGTTACCGAATGCAAATTTGAACCTCCGGCAAAAGCTAACTACTTTTATATCCAGCTTGTAGGCGGCGGCGGCTCAGGCGGGGATGCCGGATACGATGGGACTACCAGGGCTTCAACTATAAATACGGGGACTACGGACGCTACAGGATGGTGTAATACTAATGCAGACCCACGACCTTCATATTGCTCACAGAATCTAATGGGTGATCCTTATTATATTGATTATTCAGAATGGAAAAGTCTGGTTAGCGGAGATACTATATATGCCTGTGCAACTTCAGGGGCTGGCGGTGATGGTAGTGATGCTTATCATATATATCTTACCTCTTACGGGGAGTGTACCTGCGACGGTACAAAAGTTGCAGATTATATATCATCGTCAGATTGTAGCGCATACGACACCGCAACAGTTACCTGCAGCTGGGAAGCTAGCACAAACGAAATGCCTGGGGATCCCACCGGAGGAGGTTCTGGCGGAGCCAGTGCAACCTGCAGTACTGCAGTATTACCTGTAGATCTTGGGATAACACAAGACTCCTTGCTTGCTGCCACCGGTGCATCAGGAAGCTCAGCTTCTAATGGTAGCGGGCTTGCAGGAGGTGATGGCGACGGAGCGTCTGCTGCTCTCTATATAAATGGCAGTATCGCAACATCTTGCTCTGTTACCGGCGGAACAGGCGGCGGGCCGGCTTCGGCTTCGCCATCTACTGAGTGCGATATATGTACAACAGTCACCCCAGGCACACCTGGAACTGACGGTACAAGTACCTCATACGCTACATGTAGTGCAGGTCTTCATACGCCAACTTACACCTACAGTCATGAATACGAAACCAAATATATGACAGCAGGAGAAGGCGGTACTGCCGGAGAATATCTTGCAATATTTGTACGGTCGTTTAAAAGTTCTTCTGTGAAATTAGAACCGGGAAGAGGCGGACTTCCTCCTGCACTTAACTCCGGTAATAACGGAAATCCCGGCGAAAGAACATCTATAAATGATGATCAAATTTCTGTTCCCGGCGGATTAGGCGGGAAAGGGAAGGTTCCTTTGCCTGTAGAAGAATTACCGGCTGAAATACCTGCAGACGGCTCCCCACAAAAACTTTCGGCAGCCCCTACACAATCAAATGTCAAGACAGGACAATCACCGAACGTCTATGGCGCAAAATCATCATACAGCCGTGCTGCCAACATTGCAAATATGGATGATGTACCGACAGGTTCCGGTGAGATTGACCTGAACACTTTCGGACGTGGCGGCGACGGCGGCACCTCAGAAGATAGGTGCTGGGCCGGCAAGCATATAAGAAAATTTAATGGGGTTGAATTAAGTTCAACATTTAGAGGCCCTATATCATGCTCAGATGCGGATGTATCAAATATGGCAGCCACCGCAGGTAAGCCTGGAGCAATTGTTATTATCTGGTAAAAAATAAAAAAGGACAAATAAAAAATGAAAAAAATGACTAATTTTAAATACGGTTTTACCTTAGCGGAAATGATGGTCTGCCTTGCAATTCTTTCAATAATTGCAACAATGCTAATTCCGGCAATTATGCAGGTAAAACCCGCAAAAAATAAAATTCTGTTTAAAAAAGCATACTATCTCACAGAAAGAATCGTTACAGAACTTATTAACGATGAAGATATGTACGCGACAAAACTCGGCAAAGAAGGATTTGACGAAATAGAACCTGCTGCCGCAGATTCATCTATTTCAGGCGACACAAAATTCTGCAAGCTATTCGCAAGCAAACTAAACACGGTTGATGATGTACCAAACTGCGTGGCAAACCAGATTGCATTTATCTCAAGCGACGGGATTGAATGGATTATGCCTATTACAGATTTTGCAGCAGACGCAAAAATAAGAGTCGACGTAAACGGTTCAGAAAAGCAACCTAACTGCATGTACAACAGCACTGATCCTGACAAATGCTCTGATCCTGATATTTTTGAAATCTTTATTAAAAAAGACGGCAAAATGTATGTAAAAGATGAAATTGCAAAAGAATATCTTAAATCCAACGATACTATAAAAAGATAAATCCTATTGAAATTATTTTATTTTTTAAATAAAATCTCAGTATCATATCAACTTCTGGTATGGTACTGATTTTTTATATGTTAAAGGGGAGAATAGTAAATGGATCTACTAAACTTTGTTCAGGCTCACAGTGTCGGAGTTTCTGCTGCGATACTTATTATTGCCTACATTTTTATTGCTCTTGAAAAGATTCCGAAAGCAACTGTTGCACTGCTGGGTGCAGTGGCAACAATACTTCTCGGACTTTTAAGCCAGCACAAAACCGTTGACGGGGCTCTTAACAGCCTTTATTTTATCAATTACATTGATTTTAACGTAATATTTTTACTTGTATCAATGATGATTATTGTAAACATTGCAACCAGAAGCGGTATCTTTAACTGGATTGCGAACGAAATGCTCAAGCACACAGGCGGCAAGCCGGTTTTAATACTGTTTGTGCTCGGCTTATTCACAGCTGTCACATCAGCTTTTCTTGACAATGTTACAACAGTTATTTTAATCATGCCAGTCACCTTCTTTATTGCGAAAAAACTGGATATTAATCCTGTGCCGTATTTGATTACGGAAGTTTTCGCATCAAACATAGGCGGTACCTCAACACTCATCGGAGATCCGCCTAACATTATTATTGGAAGTGCTGCTGGGCTTTCTTTTATGGATTTCGTTAAGGAATTAACTCTTATTGTATTTATAATTCTTTTTGTTGTACTTGCTGTAATGACTTTATTCTTCCGTAAACACCTTGTTACAACTGAAGAAAAAATGAAACAGGTTGCAGAACTTGACAATTCAAATACAATTACAGACAAAGCACTTATGATACGGAGCGTAATTGTCCTTGCCGGTGTAATCTTAGGGTTTGTAACCCATGACATGACACATATTGAAACTTCTGTTATGGCAATGCTCGGTGCCAGCTTGCTTTTAGTTTTTGAAAAACCGACTGATATATTCAAAGATGTGGAATGGAATACTATTTTCTTCTTTATCGGATTATTCATAATCATAGGCGGGCTTGAGGCATCCGGAGGTATTGCGCTTATGGCAAAATGGATTATTAATATTACGGAAGGCTCAAAAGCTGCTGCCTCACTGCTTATTCTGTGGGGCTCGGGCTTAATTTCCGGCGTAATTGACAATATACCGTACACAGCTACAATGACCCCTATGATTCTTGAAATTGAAAAGGTTATGGGCGCGGCTTACGCAGAACCTCTCTGGTGGTGCCTGTCATTAGGGGCATGTCTTGGAGGAAACCTCACAATAATAGGGGCTGCCGCAAACGTTATTGTTTCTGAAACTTCTGCTGCTAAAGGTCACAAAATTTCGTTTATGCAGTTTATGAAGTACGGTGTTGTTACAGTATTAATATCACTTATACTGAGTACGGCTTATATTTATCTGAAATTCTTACGTTAATAACTGAAAAAGCAGGCATTGAGAGCCTGCTTTTTTATTATACTTTCAGGCATTGAATTTTCCGGATAATTGTATAAAATTAAAACTGACAGGGAGAATATATTATGGTATTAATTTTAAAGTGGATAGGTCTTGCGTTAATAATAATGTTTGCCGGCTGGATTATTCCGGGTATTGAAATCGACAACTTTACAGCGGCTATGATTGCAGCCGTTGTGATTGCACTAATCAATACCTTTATAAAACCGGTATTAATTCTGCTGACCCTTCCTATTAATATTCTGACACTCGGAATTTTCACGCTTGTGATAAACGCTCTTTTATTCATGTTTGCGGCGTATCTTGTTCCCGGGATTGAAATAAGCGGGTTCTGGAGCGCTCTTTTCGGCTCTTTGTTAATTTCAATATTTTCTATCGGACTTGCGTGGATTTAAAAACGGAAGCCTGATTTGCGAGAGAAGGATTGCACAAATCATAAACACACAGCCGGCGGCTTCCCTGATGGTAAAGACTTCTCCGAGAAGAACAATCCCGCCGAGCATTGCAAAAACAGATTCCAGACTCATAAACAGTGAAGCAACTACAGGCGTTGTGCCTTTTTGTCCCAGAATTTGGAGGGTATAAGCTACCCCGGTTGCGATTACACCGGAAAATAATACAGGTTTTGCGCCGCGCATTATATCGGCAATCTGCGGGTTCTCAAACATAAACATAAGAGGCAGGGAGAGAATACAGGCGGTAAAAAATTGCACACAGGACAATTTTGCAGAACTTACCCTGTGAGAGTAATAATTCACTGTGATTATATGAAGTCCGAAAACAAAAGCGCTTAAAAGAAGCAGGACATCCGTAAATTCCACATGTCCGGTATTTTTAAAACAGAGAAGATACAACCCTGTCACGGCAAGCAGAACGCTTATTTTAACATTTATACGAAGTTTTTTCTTCATAAATACCGCAATCAGCGGAACAAATATTATATAAAGAGAAGTTATAAATCCGGCCTTTCCGGCAGGAGCATAAATCATACAATATTGATTTATTGAAAGTGCGCCAAACAGAAGAAGCCCGCAAAGCATTCCGCCTGCGGCAAGAGTTTTATGCTGCTCAAACTTTTCTTCCGGAGTTCGTGTGTCATTTTTTAATGACAGAAGTTTAAACACTGCAATAACAGGAAGGAGACTTAAGCCGCCTAAAAATGTTCTTGCAGCATTAAATGTAAACGGCCCTACATATTCCATACCTGCTTTCTGCGCAACAAAGGAAACACCCCAGATACAAGCAGCCCCAAGCAGTGCCAGATTTGAATAAATTACACCAGCTCTGAAAAACTTCATCATACCAGTATTGTATACAAAAAGAGGGATATTTTCATCCCTCTTTTATTAAAGAAAATATCAGAGTTTTAGCCGGAACTTCATCTACATCTCAAATTTTTCGGCACTCATTGCTTTGTATTCATCAACAGTCACAGTATCAGGCGCAAGGGCTTTTGTTTCAAGCCCTTTTTCAAGGAGTTTCGGGGCATCCTTTTTCAATTTGTCGGAGGCTATAATCAAGTCACGGTCTTTCTGCTCTGCGATTACCCTGATTGTCATTTCAGTAGGTGCTCCATCCTCACTCACTTTTTCCTGAACATTATACGATGGCCAGTTGTCCGGAAGCTTTTTAATTACAGTGTAATCCTTATCCAGCCCCAGACGCTTGTCAATTTCGGTTTCCAGAATTTTTGCAACATACTCTTTTTGAGATTTGAATCTGCAAGGATAAACAAGTTCCGTACCGATAACTTCTTCAGGATCACGTCTTTCGTATTTTTTAAACAATTCAGCCGCAATCTGCAGATGTCCGAGTTCGTAAGCAAGAAACTCTTCCCAGACAGGTTTAAGCATATCGTCAATCTCATCTTCCATACAGTTGTTGTACGTACAAACTTCTGTAAATTCGTGCAAAAGCAGTTTTTCATACAAAGATTCAGTAGGGTCTATGAGGGATTCATACATGGTAACGTGTTCTTCTTCAACGTCTTTTATTTCAGCGTAAGTTTCTCTCAGACACTCATTGCCGTATTGCATACCGTGTTCGGCATAATAGTTGTGCGTCTGCTGTTCACCGGAAACAAGGGTTAAAATATTAACTTTTGTCTGCGGTGCTGCGGTTGATTTGTCGTAATGTTCGCGCAGACGAAGAATATTGTTGTTGTGATGATTTTGTGTCGGTCTGCTTAACATAACATCAGTTTGAGCCTGAACTATGTCATCAGGATCAATTCCGTGTTCCATATAAGCCCACTGGCTGTATCTGTATAAATGGTCAAAATCCTCGAGCAACCCGAAGTTAAAGGTTTCTCTGACATAATCATCCGGCTCGTTCTGCGCCATCCAGGCAGTTAAATCAACAGCAACCTGCTCGTAGCCCAGTGTTGTTTCCAGAACCGACTGGTCTGCTGGCGCCATCCAGTTAATTGTTGTCTGCTGCATATCCTCTATGCGTTTTGTTTCTGCCAGAAAACGTTTTATTTCTTCATCATTGGTTATTCTTGCAAAATTATGTTTAAAATTCCACGCCTCTATCTCAATCCCATTCATCAAAATCTGTCTTGTGCGTGTGTAACAGTCCACCTCATATTTGTTAAAATGTCTGTGTGCAATTTTATGCCAGCTTCTCAGCTGTTTTTCAGGAGCAATGCCCTTTTCTTTTAACGGATTAAAACTCATTTTTTATATCTCCTTTCGTTTTTAGAGCCATTTTGATATTAAATTTAACGGGAAAATTTTTAATCAGAAGTACGGTTAACTTATAAGTTTAAAGTTTTAACTCCAATCAATCCTAAAATCACCGGAATGTACTAGCCCTCACGTAAATTTTCTGATATACTTAAAACCAGAAGGGTTTTATGGATAAATCAAAAGAATTATTAGAAAGAGCGTTTTCTCATCATGCGAAAAGAGAATTTTCAAAGGCTGAAAAGCTTTATGTTGAAGCACTGAAAATTAACCCTCAAAACAGTGAAATATTCAATCTTCTCGGACTTTTAAAATATCAGACAGAAAAATATGACGAGGCGGAAAAACTATTCAAAAAATCAATAAAGCTTGAAAAAAACATATATACTTACGAAAATCTTGCTGGGCTCTACATAAAACAAGAAAAGTGGGATAATGCCGTGTCAGTTATAAAAGAAGCATTTATTACTGACAGCGGCAGCTTTACCCTGTGGTTTAACCTCGGTCTTGCTTACAAAAACCTCGAAAACTTTGATGCTGCAGAACAAGCCTATCTGAAAGCTCTTGAACTTAATCCTGCCTCTGAAAAAGCAAACTTTAACCTTGCCGCCCTCTACCTTCTTCTTAACAATCCGCGCGGGGCAATCACATATTATAACAGAGTATTAAGGATAAATCCCGATGACAGGGAAAGCCTTTATTTTCTCTCACTTGCATACTTTAGAAACAAAGACTACGAGCGCGGCTTCAAACCATTTGAAGCACGCCTATGCCGTGAAACCGCCATAAAAACACAGGAAACAACGTATCCGGATTTAACAGCAAAAGCGCCGCTCTGGCAGGGGGAAAATATTTCAGACAAAACAATTTATGTCTATTACGAAGCCGGATTTGGCGATGTTATTATGTATTCCAGATACCTCAAAGAACTCCAAGCTCGCTGTAAAAAAATAATTTTTAAGCCCCAGCAGGAACTTGCGGAATGGTTCCTCGAAAATTTTCCTGATATAGAGGTTATGGAAACTTTTAAAGCGCAAAAGGATATTGATTTTGATGTTCACGCACCGCTATTAAGCCTCCCGTATCTTTTAAAGCGAAATAACCTTAATATTTTTCAACCAACCGGTAAATATCTGTCAGCTAACGTTGAAAAAGTCAAATGGTATAAAGAAAACTTTTTTAATAACAAGAAAATTAAAATAGGAATAAAATGGCAGGGCAACACGTTCTATGAAACAGGAAGGGTTATAAATATCGAAGCGTTCAACCCGCTGTTTGAACTTAATAATGTTCAAATTTATTCATGCCAGACGTTTGAAGGTTCGGAAGAATTAAAAAAACTCTCCGGCAAAAACATAATAGACTTAAGCGAAACATTTAAAAATTTTTCATACACGGCAGCCGCTGTAGAGAATATGGATATTATAATCTGCAATGACACTTCGCTTGCACACGTTGCAGGAGCACTCGGTAAACCCTGCATAATCCTGCTTCCTTATCAGTACAACTGGCGCTGGCACCTTGACCTAAACCATTGCGACTGGTACGATAGCGTTAAACTTTATAAACGAGGAATTGATGAAAGCTGGAAGGATGTAATTATAAAGATTATAAAAAAAGAACTAATAGTAAGGATTAAGTTATGAAGAAGAAAATAGCTGTTTTATATATTGTAACAGGCAGATACATCTGTTTCTGGGATGAATTTTATCCGGGGTGTGAAAAATATTTTCTGCCGGAAGATAATAAAACTTACTTTGTCTTTACTGATGCGGAAAAATTGAAGTACGAAGAAAACAAAAATATTTTAAAAATTTATCAGAAAAAACTCGGTTGGCCTTACGATACAATGATGCGGTTTGAAATATTTCTTTCACAGAAAGAACGCTTAAAAGAATACGATTACCTATTTTTCTTTAATGCAAACACAAAATTTTTGAGCAAGGTAGGAGAAGAAATTCTGCCCTCTGCCGAAAATGATTTTTTAATGACCGGTTCTCATCCGGCATTTTATAACAAACAGCCCGATGAATTTACCTATGACAGAAATCCGGCATCACAGGCATACATCCCTTATGGCGCCGGAAAGCATTACGCAACCGGAGCTTTGAACGGGGGGGGGGGGGCTTCATATCTTGAAATGTGCGAAAAATTAGCTGAGTTAACCCGTATTGATATTGATAACGGGGTTATTCCTCTCTGGCACGATGAGAGTATGCTGAATAAGTATTTACTTGATAAAAATCCGCTCATTATGCCGGTTAATTATCTTTATCCGGAAGGACGCTGGATGCCGCGCAAATGGTACAAGAATAATCCGTTTAAGGATGATATAAAAATTCTGTCAACAGATAAGGCACATCCTCGATACGGTGGTCAGGACTATTTAAGAGGCTTAACCGACAAGAAGAAAACTCAAAATCCTGTATATTCTTTTTTTGAAAAATTGTTAAAAAAATAAAGCGACCGGTGTTAGTAAGCAGATTGTGGTTCCGGCTTGAAAAGGATTTTCCTTAATTAATTCAAATAATATCAGTTGCGCGGGGCGGGCAAATAGGGGGCAGAGATAAAAAAAGAGTTTCAGATAAAAACCTGAAACCCTTTTAAATATCTTATTGAATAGTCACCCAAAAGTCACCCAAAATGACAAAAACTTAAAAAATTTAAAAAATAGAGATAAGAGTTAAACCCTTATCTCTATTGCTTTTTAAATGGTTGCTCTGCTCAGTTGTTTACATATAGCATAAAGACAGGATTACAGAAATGTTAATTATTATTAACTTAAAGAGACAATTTATTTTATGAAGTAGCAAAAAAAATATTTTCATACTTTATTCTACACATATTACAAATAGGAGGTACCATGTTAGTTAATAATCAAACAAATTATCGTCAGCCGTCATTTGGGCGTTTTAGGTTTAGTGATAATGCAAAGAAAGTTGTTTTAGGCAAGATTAATACACCGGCTAAGTTTAAAAAATTCAAAGAGTTATGTGAACTGGAAGAAACCGGCGATAGAGCCATCAGAAACATCGACATCTTTTTTGTTCGGCATTTTACTGACAGATTGTTCACTGAAATCGGTAACAAAGAATATTTGCAGGGTATTTTTCAATCTACAAATTCATTCTTAAAAAAAATGACTAAGAAAGCAGATGAATTACTGTAAAAGAACACATGGTTTGATTATTATGTACGCTTAGTATAACTTTTCATGTAGTTTAATTCTAAAATTTCACTAGTTAATACTCCTGAAAGTATCGAAATATTAGGCATTTAAGGCGCTTCCCTCAAAATGAGAAATAGGTAATTGAAAAGCTCAAAATGTCCGGTTATAGGGTCATAAAATACTCACTTTTTCTCCTTAAAATACTTGATATACCTAAATAATGCGACTGTGTTTGAA